>DASSNL010000031.1:0-35250 GCA_035688075.1 Gemmatimonadaceae bacterium | reverse complement strand
AGCACGCAGCAGACCGACATCAACCTGCCGTTCATCACGGCCGACCAGTCGGGGCCGAAGCACCTCAACTACACGCTCACCAGGGCCAAGTTCGAGCAGCTCGTGGACGACCTCATCCAGCGCACGCTCGAGCCGATGAAGAAGGCGCTCGCCGATGCGCAGATGAAGCCGGAAGACGTGGACGAGGTGATCCTCGTGGGCGGCTCGACGCGCATCCCGAAGGTGCAGCAGGTTGTGAAGGACTTCTTCAAGAAGGAGCCGCACAAGGGCGTGAACCCGGATGAAGTCGTGGCCATCGGCGCGGCGATCCAGGGCGCGGTGCTCACGGGCGAGCAGAAGGACGTGCTGCTGCTGGACGTCACTCCGCTCTCGCTCGGCATCGAGACGCTGGGCGGCGTGAGCACGGTGCTCATCCCGCGGAACACCACGATCCCCACGAAGAAGTCCGAGACCTTCTCGACGGCCGAGGACAACCAGACCACCGTGGAGATCCACGTGCTGCAGGGCGAGCGCGACATGGCCGTCTACAACAAGACCATCGGCAAGTTCCAGCTCACGGGGATTCCGCCCGCACCACGCGGGATGCCGCAGGTAGAGGTCACCTTCGACATCGACGCCAACGGGATCCTGCACGTGGCCGCGAAGGACAAGGCCACCGGCAAGGAGCAGAAGATCCGCATCGAGGCTTCGAGCGGTCTCTCCGAGGGCGAGATCGAGCGGATGGTGAAGGACGCCGAGTCGCACGCCGAGGAGGACAAGGCGCGTCGCGAGGAGATCGACACCCGCAACCGGCTCGACTCGCTTTCCTACGAGGTGGAGAAGAACTCCAAGGAGTGGAGCGAGAAGCTGAGCCCCGAGCTGAAGTCGCGGCTCGAGGGCGCTGTGGAGAGATCGCGCAAGGCGCTCCGCGGCGATGACATGGCCGAGATCCGCGCGGCGAGCGAGGAGCTCACCAGGGCGTACAGCGAGGCGGGTCAGAGCCTCTACGCGCAGGGCGAGCAGGCTGCCGGCGCGCAGGCCACCGCCGAAGCCGCGCGCGAGAGCGCGGCCGCGAACCCCAAGGGGACCGACGCTCAGACGGAAGACGTGGTCGAGGCCGACTACGAGATAGTGGACGAAGAAAAGAAGTAAGGGATGGGTGGATGGCGGGGCGTCGCAGCGATCGCGGCGCCCCGTCGTGCATCCGGATCGAAAACCCGAGCGACCTCCGGCGTGACTAAGAGGGAAAAGGCCGGGTGAAGACAATCCTGGCGCGCGCCGCCGGCCACCGGTGCGCGGCGCCAGGGGAAACACCGCAGATCAACCCGGTGTACATTTCTCTATCATTCAACGGTCGAAGACAGATATGCCATCCCGAGTATTTTCGCGCGCACGACTGGGCGTCGTGGCAGTGATAGCGTTCGCGGGCGGATTGCTTGTTGCCGCAGGATTCGATCTGACTCCCTTCGGATACGCGCAGCAGGGCAAGCTCGAAGGTCCACCCGCGGCGGCCGTGGCGCCGCTCAATGACCTGAGCAACAGTTTCGTCTCGATCACCGAGCACACCAAGCCGGCGGTGGTGTCTATCCAGACCGAGCGCGAGACCCGGACCCAGCGGAGAGAGCGCGGGCAGAACATCCCGCCCAATCTCGACGACTTCTTCCGCCAGTTCGAGCCCGACCGCCAGATGCCTCCGCGCGAGGGGATGGGCTCCGGATTCATAGTGTCGCCCGACGGATACATCCTGACGAACAACCACGTCGTGGCCGGCGCCGACAAGGTGAACGTCACGCTCGTCGACAAGCGCGTCTTCAAGGCCAAGGTAGTGGGCCGCGATCCCACCACCGACATCGCCGTGATCAAGATAGACGGCAAGGACCTCCCCACCCTCCCCTTCGGTGACGACACCAAGGCACAGGTGGGCCAGTGGGTGCTGGCGATCGGCAACCCGCTCGGCCTCGACTTCACCGTGACCGCTGGAATCATCAGCGCCAAGGGACGGAGCGGCCAGCTGCGGAACCTCTACGCGAGCCAGTACGCGATAGTGGACTACCTGCAGACCGACGCCGCCATCAACCCCGGCAACTCCGGTGGCCCGCTCGTGAACACGAAGGGTGAGGTGATCGGCATCAACTCCGCGATCGCCAGCCAGACCGGCTTCTACTCCGGCTACGGCTTCGCCATTCCCATCACGCTGGCCAAGGGCGTGATGAACGACATCATCCAGTACGGGCGCGTACGCCGACCCGTGCTCGGCGTGGTGATCCAGGATGTGCGCGCCGAGGACGCACAGGCGGCGGGACTCGAGGAGATCCACGGCGCCCTCGTGGGCGGCGCGTCGCCCGGCGGTGCGAGCCCGGCCACCAAGGCGGGAATCCAAGCCGGCGACGTGATCATCTCGCTCGACGGCCACGACATCGATCGCGTAGCCGAGCTGCAGCGCCTCATCCGCCAGCACAAGCCCGGCGAGACCGTGGACGTTGGCGTGATGCGCTACGGCAAGAAGATGGACTTCAAGGTGACTCTGGCCGAGGCACCCAACGACAGCCAGGTAGCGAGCGCCGATGGCGACGACGACGGCGCAGCGAGGCCGGCCGCGTACGACAAGCTCGGCGTGATGGTGGAACCCGTTACCGCGGATCAGGCGAGCCGCGTGTCCCTGCCGGAGAACAAGGGCGGGCTGGTGGTGAGTGACGTGGACGTGAATGGGCCCGCGTACCAGCAGCTGCAGCCGGGACGGGACATCCTGCTCGAGGTGTTGAACCCGGAGAAGAAGAAGTTGCGGACTGCGGCGGATCTGAATGCCGTGTTGGGGAAGGTGAAGGAGGGGGATGTGGTGAGTCTGCTGGTTTACGATCCGGGGGCGCAGCAGACGAGGGTGGCGAATTTGAGGGTGGGGGGGTAAGAGACAACGGCACAGTTTGGCTTCGGCAGCTCTGCCTTGCGATGAGCGCCGATGGAGCGAGAGGCGGAGGATCCAGAATCCTCCGCCTCTCGCTATTTCAGTACCCCTGTGGGCTCGGTCGCACCCTGCCAGCGACATCGCTCTGCCCGGCGACCGACTCGACGATCTAGCAACCGGGCAACTCCACTCGCCAAGCGAAACTCGATTCACGCTGATCCATCATGTTGCTCTCGCCGGCGAACGGCGGAACAACTCCCTCAGGCGTGCAGCTACACGTTCCATCCACTCAGGAACTGTCCCTTCGTTCGGCCGGCGGAGGACCATGATCAGGCAAGGAAGGTAGATGCTGAGCATGACGCACCATTCCGCTACCTGAGGACCTGACACTGAGCCGTGTCCCACGATCAGCCAGACCAGGAATGCCAGACTGCTCGGGATTATCACCGCGTAGCTCTCACGCCGAGACGACGGCACGAGCATCAGAGGGAGCTGATCGTAAAAGAAGAACAGCTGCGGTACACACGACATTGCGATTAGGAGGCGTGCTTCGGGACGACGCCAGCGCAGCAGCGCCAGGGTTAGAATGAGGCCCAGGGGAGTCGTGATTGGAGCCACATGGGTGCCGGACTGACGATCGAGTATCAGACTATGCAGCCAGTCGCGCGGCCAGGTCGGGAGAAGCAGGAGGCTCGCGGCGAAAAATACGGCGGATCCGAGAACGCCCATGCGAGTGGGCCGATACACCGTCAGCGCCAGGCCGATGTTTGGTTTCGCTATCGCCAGGAATCCCCCGGCTGGAACCAGCGCGGCGGCAACGAGGAGTGGCGACCACTGTCCCAATACGACTGCGAGGATGAGCGGAGCACTGGCAAAGAACGGCATCAGATTCCAGTTCCTACTCGTCACCGCGTACGCAAGCAGGAACACCGAGAGACCGATGAAGATCCCGACGGCCGATGGAAGCGCGAGCCAGGCGAACGGTACCGCGGCGAGCACTGCAGGTAGAGGATAGAGCAACGGCGCCTCGAAAGGCGCGGCGAGGCCACCGGGGAGCGCGGTGTACGGATTAATGCCGTGGATTAGCAGCCGCGCCGCCTGCCACGGGTAGATGAAATCCGGCGCGGCGTCGGGACGCGACTGAACAGCGAAAGCGACAAGTCCAGCCACCACACCAACCGCGAGTGCTACCGCGACTCGCAGCCCGACCGTCGGCGATGTGACACTCTCCGCGCTGGCCGGGTGCTCTCCGCCTCGCGTCGCCATCGCCTTCAAGTGCGCGACCAGCCAGGAAGCGTCGTGCGGGCTAGCGCCAGCCCTCGCAGAATCCACGCGGGAAGATCGCCCTCATTCGGGCGACGGAGGATCATGATGACGCACGGAAGGTAGACGAGGGCCACCGCAACAGTCGCCGACACTTTGGCCCGATCCGCCAACGACGAATACGGTTGTAGCGTGATCAGCACGATCTGGGCTATCCAGTTGAGGGCGACCAGGAGGAGTGACTGCGCCCAGGACGCCGGCACCAGAAAGAGTGGCAGCACCTCGTACAGGAGCGTCGTGTGCGGCACGCACGCTAACGCAACCAGAAGGCGAGCCTCGGGGCGCCGCCAGCGCAACAGAGCCAGCAGCACCAGCGGCCCACCGAGCGTCGTGATTGGACCGCGAATATGAGTGCCCGCTCCGAAGGTCTGTATCCACTCCATTGGCCACTCGGGTCGTACGAGTATGCTGATCGCGAGCAGCAGCACCCCGCCGATGATCGCCTGCCAGTTGGGTTTGTAGAACCACAGCGCCAGACCGATCGTAGGCTTCACGACGAGAAGAAATCCAAGGCTCGGAATGAGTACGGAGGCGATCAGCAGAGGCGACCACTGCGAGATAGCGACTGCGTAATAGAATGAGAAGCTCAGCACCGCCGCCAACCGATACGGAGCGCTGCCTGTCAGGACCCATACGAAGAGCGCCGCAGCGATGCAGGAGAAGAGCATGCTCGCTCCAGCCGGTGTGAGCATCGTGAATGGCACTGCCACGAGCACCGCGGGGAGCGGGTAGAAAAGGGGGAACGGCCACTCGAAGGCCCTTCCGGGCCCCACTGCCGCGTACGGATTACCGCCCGCCAGGAGCGCACGCGCGCCGTACCAGAGCTGGTTGAAGTCGGACGCGCCCACCACACCCACGCCCGGCCACGCCAGGTACGCCGCGCAAAATCCGATGATGAGCGCGATCGTCAATCGACGGTACAGCGGCATCGTGATGTCGGGGGTGCTCGCCCGATCATCACGAGGTGCGATCGTCACTCGACGCTCCGCGGAGAACAGAAACTGGTGCAAGGCGAACTTCCTGAATTTGAAATCATGGCGCACTTTGCTCATTAGCAGTTGCACTTCCGCACGATGCAGCAGCCGAATCGTCGCGCGTTTCCGTGAGTATCACGCCTCGCTCGGGGAGCGTGCCATTGCTAACCTTCCTCCACCACGACCGCTTGACCCATAGGGCCACTGAATCAGCCGGCGCCGCCGGCCGATGCAGCGAAGCCGCCAGGCCCCATTCGGGTGCTGAATCGAGCGCAGCCGCGACTCCGAAGTAGCGCGGGATGATCGCCAGGTCCGCACTCGACCACACATGGTACGGGCGGCGCGGAAGGAGTCCACTCGCGAGCATATCAGACGCCGCAACCGAGTCAGGGAAAATCGTGCGGCCGTCGATCGAAGCGGAGTAGCCCGGCAGGCGCCACGCGAGGTAGCTGCCATAGTTGAACCAGGTGTAGATTCGCCCACCAGCACCTGGTCGTACATGACATTCCAACCAATTCAGAAGCGGTTCGATCGAGATGCTGGCGTCTACCGGAAGCCGGCGTGAAAAGGAATCCTCTTCGTCATGCCACTGCGATGGCATCGTTCCGGCAAGCGTTGCAATCAATAGCGCCGCAATGGAGTAGGTCGCTATACGCACCGAGCGGCGCGGCACGGAGTGCCGACTCCCCTGGTCGATCGCTCCCAGCACCGCGGCGCTGAGAGGAAGCGTTATCAGCCACCAACACAGGAGCAGACGCCCGGCGTAGGCGAAGGCCACGAGTCCAATCACCCAGAGTGCACCGTGGACGTTCAGCTCACGCCGCTCGAATCGACTGCGTGGAATCGCCCACGGAAGGAGCGCGAGAGGAATTGCGAGCAGCAATCCCGTACTCGCTCGGAAGCCCGGCCGGAATTCCAGGATCGGAGATGGCTTCACGAGGAGCGCGTTGTAGCCGAAGTTCAACCTGAACACCTCGGGCCATGCCAGCGCGTATGGCGAGAGGAGCCAGCCCCCCAGGATGGCGGCACACACCGCTACTACTCGCCGTCGCTCGCCCCCGCGATAACTAGCGAGAAGCGCTATGGGCGCCGCCGTAAGTACGAAAAAGAGATGCGAGTTCGCCGCGGCGGAGCTCGTGAGCAACAGCGCTATCACCGCCCAGCGTATCCGCGCCGACTCGAGAATGAGATACGCCCACGCCCACGCCAGTGGGATCAGCGCAAACAACACCAACTGGGGTCTGAGAGCAGGAACCACCAGCATTGCGGCGGCAACATTGGCGGCTGCCATGCAGAGCGCCACCCACGGCTTCCAGCGCGCTGCCCGTGCCAGGACCAGCATGGCTCCGGCTACCGACAGGAGGAGCGCGCCCTGCAGCAAATGGAGGGCTGCGGGACCGCCCCATCGCATGACCAGGTAATAGGCCAACTCGAGCGCCCACGAGTAGGCGTAATACTGGGCTCCAGCACGCGTCCAGGCGAACGGCTCGATGAACGGAACGGCGCGGTGGCGCACGATCCATTCGCCGGTTGCGAGGTGCATGGGAAGGTCCGCATCGCGAAGCGGCTGCATTGCGCCGAGCAGGAACACAATCAGCCCGAACAGCGCAAGGTCCATCCACCAGTATTGGCCGTAGCTCTCACGCCATTCAGCTTTGAAGCTCGGCGCGTGATCGGGCTCGCGACTGTCCGTAGGAACGGCGCGCTCCGGTATCTCGATAGTCACCGGAGCATCGCAAGCGGGATCATAGACAGGCGGGTCGCCAGCCTCGACGTCCGATCGGGTTGGCGCCATGCCGAATCAGCGACGCGGGCGCGACGCCGCGACCAGCTTCTGGTAGCGCGGCTGCTTTCGTAGCGCCGCGAAGTCCGGACCAGTGAGAGCGAACCACAGCCGTGCTCCCCTTGGCTGGGCGCTCTCCAGAACGTCGAGCGCTCGCTCCTTCTGTCCGCTGGCAACGAGTGCGAGCGCCAGGTACTCGCCGGTCCACTCTCGCGGATGCGTGCCTGCGGCCGCCGCAGCCTTGCGCACGATGTCGGTGCGCTCTCTTGCACCTGTAGTATCGCGGGCTCTCGCGTCTATCGCGGCGCTGGCGGCCTGACCCCAGAGTGGCCAGCCTAGACGGCCACCCGTTTCCGCATCGGCCCAGGCGAAACGAAGCTCACCTCTCCGTGCCCTGGTCAGAGCACGCAGGATATACACCTGCGCCGCCGTAGGACTTGCAGCGACCGCGCTGTCGAGCAGGATGCACGCGCTGTTGTAACTCCCGTCGTGACGATAGAGCCGAGCAAAGTCGAATAGAACGCCGGCATCCGTGGGAGCCAGATCGAGCGCCTTGCTGAGCTCACGCCTCGCCGCAGTGCGCTCTCCCACCTGCATGAGCGCGCGACCGTACCAGTGATGCACCACGGGATCGTGAGCGGAGTACGCGATCGCCCGGGTGTACGAGCCGAATACACCCGCGTACGTCCTCGGATTTCGGAAACTGAGGAGGGAGCCGCGAGCGACCCACGCGTGCGCGTTGCTGGAATCGATCTGCAGCGCGCGGTCAGCGGCAGCGAGTCCCCGCTCGGCGAGCTGCGCCACGCGCTGCGCGCCATAGTCCCACCATCCCCATTCGAGCATCTTGGCAATCGTGAGCGCCGAGCTTGCGAAGGCAATCGATGAACCCGGATCCATCATGGAAGCCGAATCGAATTGCGCCAGCGCGGCCTCGTAATCGGCGATGGTGTTGAGCGACGAGTAGTAAGCCCCGCGCAAGTAGTGGTCGACCGCTTCGCCAGCCGGTATGTTGCTCCAGCCGGCGAGTCGTGCGGCTGTCGGCCGGGAAGCAAGCTCGCGGTTGGTCAGCGTGGCAACTACCCCGTCCACGAGATCCGCGACGAGTCCCGGGACCTCGCGCATCGCGGAGGACCGACGCAGACTCCAAACGGTGGCGCCGTCCTTCGCGCGTCGCAGCTCCGCAAGGACTGTGATCTCACCCGTCTCCATCCGACCCACCTTCGCGCCAAGCACGTAGCGAACGCCGAGGGTCCTCGCCACCTCACTGACCCCTCTCGGCGTTGCCAGCATCTCATAGCCGAACTTCTGACTGGCGACAACCGGGATGTCACCTGTAGCCAGCAGCTCCTCGGCTACCCGGATGCCGAGAGCAACTCCGAGGAAGGCATCGCTGGGATGAGTGGCCGTGTTCTGAAACAGAACTACACCGAGCGACTTGGCATCCGGCGCGCGAGGCATTGCGCGCTTCGCCGAGTGCGTTACATCGTGACAGGGCGGTGGTGGCGGGACACTAGGGTACTGAGCGCGGAGCGGGGCTACTACGCATCCCAGGCAGACACTAAAAGCAACCATTCTCAAAAGAGATGGGCTCAGCATTTCAAGTCCCCTTCGCCATGCGAGGCGCGCTCGGCCCGGGTGGCCGCAGGAGCGCCATTGCACCCGCTTCCTCATTGAACGAGAATCACTTTAACCAGCGTCGTAGTAGCGCCCCCAATGGGACCATTATCCGCGATAGGTTGGAAGGTGCCTACGATGTGCAGATCGCTCGCGTCCTGGTAGAACTTCTTGAGCACGAAGGACCCGATGATTTGCACCTCGACAGTGAACTTCCCCGAACCCTTGTTCGTGAACTGGCTCCAGAAGGCCGATTTGATCACCGGTGGCTTCCCATCGGGTCCCTGGCAATCGTCGCCCACAATCGTGGTGCAAACGTTAGGCACCATGCCTTGGGTGGTCGGACCGATCATCTTTCCGGTCTCGGTCTGCAGAATGTCGCCGACACCCACCGTATAGCAGACCGGATTGCCATCGGCATCCACTCCGGCAATAGCATCCTTGTAAGGTTGCGCTCCCGTGAGCGGGGTACCCGTGGTACCGTCCGCGTACTGAACCGGCGGCAAGTCCACTGCGTAGAAATTCCCGGAATTCAACACTTCGGAATTCTGGTTCAGGTTGCCAAGGAAAATGTTGAAGGTCCGAGCATCCTCGCTCATGGCCCTGAGATCATCCAGGTCCTGAGGGGTCATGGGTCGCGATAGGTTTTCCGGGCTATTCACCTTTCCCTGGTACGTATTGATTTTTTCCATGAGGAGTCCGTACCAGAGTGCCCAGGGCTTCATGCAGTCGGTTTTACCGACACTCGGCCCAGCCCACGCCACCGCCTGCGCGGCCACGGGCTTGATTGCCCAACCCAGATGATTGGCGATCAGGTACGACGCGTCGTGATGGAGCGTGACGCGTACCGCGTTCGCGGTGGCCGCGTTATTCCCATTCCCCGTGAAGAGTCTGAGCGCGGGATCCCATGTCCCGAGTTCGACCGCGGAATCCGGAACGGTTACCTGCTGATCGAATAGTGGATTAGCTCCCCCAACGGACTGGGCGTGAATCAGGTAATCCGTTTTCGGCGTGCGCGTCAGTTGTACGGCCGCTGCCAGTGCAGCGGCATCGGCAGCCGTCTGGAGCTGATTGCGCATGGTCTCCATGCGCGCGAAATCCACTACCACCGCGCCAATTCCCAGTAGCGCGAGGAACAGCAGCACCGTGAGGATGGCGACAGCACCTCGTCTAGCGCGCAATCTCAGCATCGGCTCCTCCAGCACTTGCGGGTGGAACGTCTGTGCTACTGCCCCATTTGAAACAACTTCGGAATCTGGATAACCGCTGGTCCCATTACCACCGCGAAGAGCGCCGGCAGGATGAAGAGTATCAGCGGGAAGAGCATCTTCACGGGGATCGTCGCAGCTTTCTTCTCGACTGCCTGACGCCGCTTGCGCCTGAGAGTCTCGGCGTAAACCTGCAGCACAGTCCCTATGCTGGTTCCCCATTTTTCGCTCTGGATCATCGTCGAAACGAGGGCGCGCACTTCGTCCACCCCGGTACGCTCCCATAACCCGCGCAATGCTTGCTCACGCGGGACACCCGCATTGCTTTTCCGGTTCACAACGAGAAGCTCGCCAGATAGCTCGCGGTGGACGGTACTCAGTTCGCGCGAGACGCGAAGGATCGCGGCATCGAGGCTGACTCCGGCCTCGATACACACTACGAGGAGGTCCAGTGCATCCGGCACCGATCGCCTGATGCGCTCCTTACGCAGATATACCTGCCGGTTGACGAACCAGACCGGAATCGCCCAACCCGCCACCAGACTCCAGCCCACGAGTAACGCCGTCACCATTGGCGTACTGCCCATTACGAAAGGCGCTACGGCAACCAGCATTGCCACGAGGAAGATCACCCGGACCGTGACGTAGGTGAGCGGCGCAGTTGGGCTATCGTAGCCCGCCCGTACGAGCTTTAGCCTGGCCGCCTCGTCCTCGCCCCAGCTGGCTGGTACGAGCGATTGGAGGCGAGCACCCAACCCGCCGCGCCGGAGGTCGCGCAGATCGATCGAGATCCGCGCCCCATCGACCGCTCCCGCTACTTCTCCGGCAGCACGACCTATCACCGCGCTACGGTATCTCCATACCAGCAGCGAGTAGGCCGCTACAGCGAACGCACCGACGGCCAACACGATTAGAACTATCAGCGAAAGCGGCATCTCGACCACCTCAGTAATCCACGTCAGCCATGCTGGTGAGTATCCAGTAGCCCAGGACCACCGAAATCGCGGCCCCGATCAGCATTGCGCGGCCCAATCCCGTCGTAGTGAGCGGCTCTACATACTCAGGGTTCAGCAACAGAAGCCCGAAGTACACTACCACCGGGGCCGCCGCCAGGACTCGCGCAGACATCTTGGGCTCCGATACGAGCGTCTCGATCTGAGCACGTACTGTGACGCGCTCGCGCATGAGCTCGGCGATGTTCGCCAGAATGTCGCTCAACGTACCGCCTGTCTCACGCTGTATGAGCACTGCGGTCGCGAGCATCTTGAAGTCCAGGCTCTGAATCCTTTCCTGTATTCCGAGCAGCGCTGTACGCACCTCTACTCCGAGCCGTTGCTCCTCGTAGAAGCGAGCGAACTCGGGCCCGAGGGGCGCCGGCATCTCCTCGCCGATGAAGCGCATCGCCGCATGGAAGGAGTATCCCGCGCGCATGGCAGTGACGATCATGTCTATCGCCTCTGGCAGCTGTGTTTCGAAGGCCTGCCGGCGCTTCCGGACCTTGCGCTTGAGCCAGAAGATCGGGAGTAGCAGACCAGCCGCTCCCCCCAAGAACAGCCATATCCTCTGTTCACGAAGCGAGCCGAGCAATATTCCCGCGAGCGTGCTGGCAACGACCAAGAACAGAAAGGCGCCGGGCGACATTCGAGAGCCGGCACGCTGGAGCTGATCCCTCAACGTGAGCGTGAACGAGCGACCTGTCAGGAAGCGATCGAGGAGTGGCAGATCGCTGACGCGATCCTCCCGCAGAAGCCCGCGTGTGGCACTCTCCTGCGTTCCGTGCAGGCGCTCACGCGCCACTGCGGCAGCGGCGAGCCGTCGCCGGTTGGCGAAAATGTATGCCCCAACGATCAGGCAGAGGGTGCCTGCAAACACGGCACCGAGGATCAGAAGGGTCATCGTCAGTACGCGTCGAAGAGCTCATCCGGGAGAGCCACGCCTGCAACACGCAGGCGCTCTGCAAACACCGGCCGGATACCGGTACCCTCGAAGTGCCCTATCACGTGGCCATCCGAGGAGATCCCTTTGCGGTGGAAGCGGGCGATTTCTTGGGTGGCGATCACATCACCCTCCATCCCGGTGATCTCGGTCACGCTTACCAGGCGGCGCGATCCGTCCGAAAGGCGCGCAATCTGGATTATCACGTCGAGCGCCGACGAGATCTGCTCGCGCATCGCCTTGTTCGGAAGATTCGTCCCCGCGAAGAGGATCATCGTCTCGAGGCGCGACAGTGCATCTCGTGGGCTGTTGGCGTGGATCGTCGTAAGAGAGCCTTCGTGGCCGGTGTTCATCGCCTGGAGCATGTCGAGCGCCTCGGCCGAGCGAACCTCGCCGACCACGATGCGATCTGGCCTCATACGCAGCGCGTTCTTGACCAGGTCGCGCGCCACTACCTCTCCCTTCCCCTCCGCGCTGGGCGGCCGCGTCTCCAGGCGCACCACGTGCTCCTGAAGCAGGCGCAGCTCGGCCGCATCTTCGATCGTGATCACGCGCTCGGTGGCGGGGATGAACGAGCTGAGCGCGTTCAGCATCGTCGTCTTGCCGGAGCCGGTTCCGCCCGAAATGAGAATGTTGAGCCGCGCTCTCACGCACCCGGCCAAAAGTTGAAGCATGGGCTCGGTCAACGCCCCGTTATGTACCAGTTGCTGCGGAGTGAGGTCGGCCCCGAAGCGACGGATCGAGAGGACCGGACCGTCGAGGGCGAGCGGGGGAATGATCGCGTTGACTCGAGAGCCGTCAGGGAGACGGGCATCCACCATCGGGGACGCTTCGTCGATCCGGCGGCCGACTCGCGTCACGATCCGGTCTATCACCGAAAGCAGGTGTGCGTCGTTGCGGAACTGCGTCTGCACGCGTGTGAGCCTACCCTTGCGCTCGATGTAGATGTCCTTCGCGCCGTTCACAAGAATGTCGCTGATCGAGTGATCTCTGAAGAGCGGCTCGATCGGTCCGAGTCCGGTAATCTCGTAGATGATCTGCTCGACTATCTCCTCGCGCTCCGCCTGACTCAACGGCGTCGATTCGCCTCGCAGAAACTCGACGACGGCTTGCCGAATCTGGGTGGTAAGCTCGACCTCGTCCTTGATCTGCTCGAGCGCCTCCAGGTCCAGTCGCTCGATCAGCCGCCGGTGCAGATCGACCTTCAACTGGTCTACCGGCGTGAGGACGGCCTCGTCGACCTTCCTGGTGTACATCCCCGAGGCCATGCTCGGTTGCACTCTCGCGGCCAACCCCGTTGCCGTGGGGCGCGCCGTCTCGACTCCGTTCTCGCTGCCGTCGAGCGTCGTAGTGTCCGGCGTGAAGGGACGCTTGGTTCCCATCAGCCGTTCTCTGAGTGACATGATCAACTCCTCCCGCTTCGGCCGAAGAGGCGGCGTAGCCGCGAACCAGCACCGGCCGCACCGTTACCGTTCATTGATGGCGCGCTTCCCCCACCGAGCTTGGCCGCAAGCTGGGAGAAACTCCACGCCAGCTTGGATCCGGCGTCGTGCTCCAATACCGGAACGCCTTTCATGAGCGCTGCCGCAACCGTCTGGTAGTCGTTGGGAAGCTTCCACTGGATGTCATGCTTCAGCAGCGAGGCCGCATCGGCAGGTGACAACACATCGGTGGACTGATATCGGCTCACCACCACCCAGAGCTTTTCGTTGGGGTAGCCCAAACGCTCGCAGATCTGGAGCGCTCTCTGAGTGGCGCGCAGCGCAGGTACCGTGAGCTGCGTGTTCAGTATCACCCGATCGGCGATATCCAGGGCAGCCAGGGTGCGCTCGCTCATGTGGTGCTCGCAGTCGAGCACCGTGTACGCGAAGTGCGAGCGGAGCTGTTCGATGATGTTCGTCACAGTTCCGGCATCGAGAATGTCATCGAGCTCCGGATCCTCGGTCCCCGGCAGAACCCACACTCCTTCACCATTCGGAGTGAGGAGCGAGTTCAGGAGATCGGCGTCCAGCCGATCGAGCTTCTGAACCAGACTGCCGACATCGTACAGCGGCTTGAGGTTGAGCAGTACGCGCACATCCCCGCTCGACACCACGAGGTCGGCCAGTGCGACGCGGGCATCGTGATTGTTGCGCGCCAGAGCGTGCGCGAGGTTCACTGCCAGCGTAGTGTTCCCAAGGCCACCCTTCGAGCCATAGATGGCGAAGACCTGCCCTCTTTTGGTTTCCCCGTGATGCCGGCGCGTGAGCCGGTCCACCGCGGTCGCCAGCTCGGCCCCATCGGGCGGTGAGACCAGGAACTCGTGGACTCCGGTGCGCAGCGCGCGAAGTATGATCTCCGGCTCCGCGCTCGGCCCTGTGCCGATAAATGACGTTGCGGGAGACTGCCTGATGATCCGCTCGAGCGCGGTAGCCCGCGCCGGCTCGAGATCGCTGACAGGAAGCAACACCAAGTCGTAGTGTGCACCCGAAAGACGCTCGATAGCGCCTTCGAGCTCGGGCTCCTGGTCGGGTGCTCCGAATCCGAACCGCTTCAGTACAGCGGCGATGGCTTCGACGTTTCCATTGGACTCAGCTACGATCAGAGCGTTCTTCAACATGTCTGCAATCTGCGTTTGACGGCTACGCGGCTGCGCCGAGCGCTAGGGGCGGCTCGCCGCACGAGGTTCCTCGGACTCCTTCAATCCAGGCGGCGTTATTGCGGGCGCCGCCGTCGGCGAGGGTGTACGCGTGGGCTGGAGCGACGGGGGCCGTACCAGGAGCGGCTCGACCATCTCACGGGCCGGTAGCGCAGTGTCAGGCTGGAGTCGGAGCGTATCCACTACCCGTGGCCTCATCGGGTCGAACATCACGGGTGTGACGATCACCAGGAGCTCAGTCTCGTTGTGCTGCCACTGCGTGCTCGAGAAGAGGTGACCGAGGATCGGGATATCCTGCAAGAGCGGGATGCCCGTCTTAACCTGCTGCCTCTGGTCGTTAAACATCCCCGAAATGATCAGACTTTCGTTGGGCCGAACATCCACGGTGCTATTGATGCGCCGCGTCTGGAAAGCAGGAATCCGAAACCCTGAGATCTCTATGGCGTTGGAGAAGTCGATGCTGGAGACCTCTGGCTGCACGGCGAGCTTTATCAGACTGTCACTGATCACCTCACCCGTGAAATTCAGCCTTACTCCAAACTCCTTGAACTGGATGCCTACCTGCGGCACACCGGTACCACCGACCGCAGACACCACGGGGATTGGGAGCTCGCCACCCGCGAGAAAACTCGCTGGTTCCTTGTTTGCCGCCAGGATGTTCGGCTCGGCAAGCAGCTTGGCATTGCCCTTTTGTTCCTGTAATTCGAGAAATCCGAGCAGGTTCTTGGTGTCGAAATCCGTTAGTACCGTGAGGAACTGGCTCGTCCCAGGGATGTTGATGGCTCCGGTTTCATTGTCGAATACATTGTCGCTACGGAACAGGCCCGTGCCAACGCGGGTACCGCCATTTCGGTAAAGGCCGGAAACGCCCAACTGCCCCAATACATCTCGCCGCACCTCGGCAAACTTCACATATAGGGCGATCTGCTGTCGCGTCGCTGCCGAGTGTACAGCCACCCGGTAGTGCTCCCGGTTGCCATTCTCCATCCAGACAATCGCATCCGTTTCACCGGCAGCTTTTGCATTGATCACGATTTCCCTGTTGGCAACCACCACGACGTCGGCGATTTCGGGGGTGGCGATCGACACCTGAGAAATGAGCGCGGGCATTGTGATCGGAAAGGAGCGCCCCACACTCATGTCGATCCGGCGAACTTCGTCGTTCTGCGCCCTTGCGGGAGCGGCAATGGACAGCGCCGCTCCGAGGATGGCGGAACCCACAGCGACGTGGGCGACACGCGGAAAGCAGTTCAAACTGGCGCTCCTGGAGGGAAGGAATGTTCGGAAAGTAGTATGACAGGCGGGTCGACTGATCACGGATTACTCGATCTCTGCCTCTGCGGCGTGGAGTCGTTGCGGTCGAACTTTCGTTGGGTGACCTCAGCACCACGATAGATCTTCACAACGAGGGAATCGGGACGCTTGGGCGGTACTTCCACGATGACTGGAGGAGGCGGCGGCGTTGGTTCCGGCGTCGAACGTCGGCGTGGCACGGGACGCGACACCGTCCTCACCGGCGCAGGTTGCGCCACGCGAAGCTGCGAAAGCACGTCCCGGGACGTCGCTCCCTTCGTGTCGATGCTGTCAGGATCACCGTATCCGCGGAGCACTAGCTGGATGCTCCCCTGGCTCGTGGCCACCGCGAGGCGCTCAGCCTCCTCCGGTGTCACCTCGAGAGTGATGGTCGCAGCGTTGATCGGCTTCCCCTGGGCATCTCGCTGGACTTCGTGCCCTACGGAAAGAACGCGCATGTTCTCCATGAACAGCTTCGCCACCTGCTGCTTCTGACCGGCCGACTGGCTGGCGAGTGTGACCATCACGTCGACGCGGCTGTTTGGCTGGATGAAACCGCTGATTCCAGCCACGTCGTTTATCCGTAGCGCCATGGCGCGCTTCCCGGGAGTGATCTTGACCTCGAGGCCAGGTCCAGTACCTACCGGCGCGAGTCGTCCTGGCACCAGCGGCTCACCCCTGAATACCGCCACCCTCGTGACACGGCCCACCACTGAATCGGGGGACGAGAAGGCACCCGCCGGAATCGTGGGCACGGGCCAGGGGTTCGCGGTGACCATGCTTCGGTCGATCGTAGCCCCTTCAGGTAGATCCGCGAGCGCCACGACCACGGGGACGGTCGCGATGCGCGCGCTCTCCCTGTTGTGCTGCAGGAGCTTGTAGACGCCATAGGTGGCGCCCGCTGCTACCACCAATGCAGCGTAGAAGACCACAGAGTACCGCCGTTCCGCCATGAGATTCCGTCCTCTGAGGACCGTATGAAGATGAGTAGCTACCTACGGTGAAATCGATCAGGGAGCGCTGGGTACGGCATCCGAATATTCCAGCCGAAATACCGCTGTCTGCTGCATGGGAATAGAGTCGAGCCCGATCAGGTTGACCAGCGGCGTGATTGTCCGAAAGGTGTAGTTGGCGGTGACCGTCAACGTCGTGTCCGGGTTCACTGCCACGGTCACGTTGGGGGTCCCAAGCCGCGCGCCGCCGAAGGTGTACGAGAAATCGACCACGCGCTTTTTTATCGAGTCCGGCCAGGGAGCGGTGGCGGGTGTCTCCAGCACAGCGCCGTAGCGAGCCCCTTCCCGCACTGCCGCCGCCAGGTTGTTCATCGTGAAATAGGCGCGGCCGAAGTCCACGATTCCGAACACGAGCAGGAACAGGATCGGCACGATCAGCCCAAACTCTACGATCAGCGCGCCCCGCTCTTCACCATGAAATTGTCGAGCTGCAATCACGGCGCCCCCATTTAGAAGAAAAGAAGCGAAGGAAACCAGGCGGCCACGAGCAATCCGATGGTGAGTGCGACCCCATAGGGAACCAGTCGTCGTCGGTCATTCGTGGTTACCGAGGGTGACACGAGCACTTTGGGGTGAATCATGGCGATGAGTGATTTTTCCACCGCCACGCGTATTCCTCTCTCCCAGCCAAGCCACGCAATCGCCAACGCGGCCCCCACCAGCGCGCCGACCCCTGCTGCTTGTACGGCGCTCCACGCACCCAGCCAGGCCGAGGCGCCGGCAAACAGCTTCACGTCGCCCGCGCCCAGCCAGCCAAGAAGCCAAAAGGGGAGCCAAAGCAACAAGCCGGTGGCGACCCCGCCCAAACCGCGCATAAGTCCAGTGGGAAAAGGGCCCGTGCCGACGGAATAGGCAATCCCCATCACAGCCAGTGCGACGACGACGTCATTCGGTATGCGCCGCGCCCGCAGGTCCGACACGCACGCGTACAGCAGCATGATCGTGAATGCCGCACCGGCGAGAAGACCGAAGGTCGAACCTGCGAACACAGATCGCATCCCGAGTTACTGCTGGTAGATCGCTTAGATCAGCCCGAAGTGCTGTTCAGGCCCTGGAGGTTGGTTCCGATGGAGTTGAACCAGGAAACGATCTTCGATCTGAAAGCGCCGAGGGCTATGACGAGACCCAGTACCAGTACGACAATCAGCATTCCGTACTCGGTGACGACGGCACCGTCCTGCTCCTCGATGAAACTCTTGATGAGATTCGTGAGGCGATTCATGGGGACTCTCCTTTGAGAGTTGAGGGTGGGACTACGACCCGCCTGCGCGGGATGGGACACGGGAAACCGAGGACTGCTGCCGTGAAGCCGAAGCCACTACACGCCCTGCGAATTGCGCGGGTTACAGATTAGAGATTTTTCACCTTTCCGCAACGTTCCGTATCTCGGACTGATCCGTAACACCGCGACAGTGAGCGCCCCAGAGCAAAATCCTGCCCGCGGCTTCTATCGCTCCGACGGGCAACCTGAGCAAAAGACGTTGGCAACCGTTTCCCGCGTCTGTGAACAACGGAAAACCTCTCAGTATCAAGGGCTTACTCCGCGAAGAACCATTCTGCAGTCCGTCCCGACATTTGAAGGGTCGCGCATCCTCGCGTCACTTGACTTCGAAACTGCTTGGCCCTACTCGAGAACATCCGTTGCATGGATGCACCAACATGGTGCAGCGCTGTTGCGGTATGAATCGGTCTTAGTGAGCTCTGCCGTAAAGGATTCATACAGCTAGCTCAGGCGCACTTTCGGGCCGCTCAACACCGGCGCTGGCCGTTTGACAGACCTCCTCCTCTGGGCTTGGCGCCTACCCCCTCCCCCACCTTCCCCCTTACCTTCCCACCACACGCGGGAGTGGCGGAATTGGTAGACGCGCTGGACTTAGGATCCAGTGGGGAAACCCGTGGGGGTTCGAGTCCCCCCTCTCGCATTACATCGCAACTTTCCCCTCGCACCCGACGCGCGGTCGGGCGAAGTGCTCGGTCCTTCCGATTCGCGCTCCGCTGGGACGATTCTCCGGTCGTCGCGCACTCCAACTTGCAGCGGGCGCAGCTTCACCTTCACTACCAGCACACGCATGAACGCGCGACTCTCCGCTCCCTTCTCATTTCTCGTCGTAGTTCTCACTCCACTCGCGTTTCACTCCACTCCACTCGCCGCTCAACGCCAGATCGCCCGACAGATTCCGCTCGGCTCGATGATCGAGCGCGCCTACGCCGCCGGCACGCGCGACTCCTCCGGCACCCCTGGCGAGCACTACTGGCAGCAAACAGTCGACTACGCGATCCAGGCACGTCTCGACGTTGACAGCGCGCCCCTTCGCGGTGCCGAAACGATCACCCTGCACAACACTTCGCCGGATACTCTTTCATACATCGTCCTCCGCCTCTACCAGAACTACTTTCGCGCCGAGTCCGAGCGGAATGACTACGTCACAGACATAACGGATGGCGTTACCATCGAGCGTCTGAGCGTGAACGGCACTACTATCTCCACCAACGACTCGGACTCCTACGAGGTCGATGGCACGCTCGCCCGCGTGCGCCCATCGTCTCCGATCCTACCCGGCGCCACGGCCACTATTGATGTCGTATGGCGCTTCGAGGTGCCCAACGTTCCGGAGGGCGAGCGCGGCGAGCGGATGGGTCGGTGGGGACATGAGCTCTATCAGGTAGCCCAGTGGTATCCGCAGGTCGCGATGTACGATGACCTCCGTGGCTGGGACATGAGCCAGCACCTCGGAAAGGGCGAGTTCTACAACCAGTTCGGCAGCTTCGATGTCCGGATCACCGTGCCAGCCGGTTGGCTGGTTGGCGCTACCGGCACGCTCGCCAACCCGGAAGAGGTTCTATCGTCCACGACTCGCGAGCGCCTCGCCCTGGCGCTTCGCGTTGACACCACTATCCGAGTCGTTACCGCGAGCGAGCGCGGCGCGGGGAAAGCCACCGCCACGGGGCAGTCGCTCACCTGGCACTTCACCGCGCCGAGGGTGAACGACTTCGCTTTCGTCGCTTCGAAGAACTTCGTCTATGACGCTGCTCGCGCCTTCGCCCCGGACACGACGCTCGTACAGGTGCTCTATCTCCCCGAGCACGAGCGCTACGCCAGTTCCGCGCAGCTCGGCCGATTCGCGCTCGAGCACCACTCGAAGCTCGTGATGCCGTACGACTTCCCCCAGGCCACGATTGCCGACGGTCCTGAGACGGGGATGGAGTACCCGATGATCATCTTCTCCGGCCCGGGCTTCGGCGTGATCACGCACGAGTTGGGACACGAGTGGTTCCCGATGATGGTCGGCTCCAACGAGACCTGGTACGGCTGGCAGGACGAGGGTTTCAACGAGTACATCGACGCCGCCGCGGCCGAGGACCACGATCGCAAACCCACGGACTGGAACGGCGAAGGCGCCTCCTACCGTCGAATCGCTGGCTCGGAGTTGGAGCCTACGATGATGTGGCCAACGGACTTCGCCGGTCCTTACTACGATATTCAGGCATACGTGAAGGCCCCGCTTGCGCTTCACGCACTCGGCGGCGTAGTGAGCGAAAGCGCGGTGCATTCGGCCTTCGCAGGCTACGCGCGTTCGTGGCGCTATAAGCACCCGTCGCCTTGGGACTTCCTCATGTATATGGATCGCGCGCTTGGACGCGATCTTGGATGGTTCTGGAACTCTTGGTGGTTCACCACCCAGACCTTCGATCAGGGAATCGCGAACGTGAAGCTGGCGAGCGGAACGTTCACGCTTACCGTGGCTGACCGAGGTGAGATGCCGATGCCGGTGATCGCGCGCGTAGACTTCACCGACGGGTCTTCGCAAACCATCACTCGCCCCGCCTCGGTCTGGTTCCCTGGTACCCGCTCCACGACGCTGACTATTCCGCTCCACGGCAAGAGCATTGCGCATGTCGCGCTCGATCCCGAGAACCGTTTCCAGGATATTGACCGATCCAACAACGAGTGGAATGCCAGACAATGAGAGTTCCCTTCCCGCTCCGCCTCCAACGCCGCCGGGGCCTGCTGATCTACCAGCTGGTGTTGATCCTCATAGGAATCGTTATCCTGATCCTCGTTCTCTTGTACATCGCGCGCCGGCATCAGATCGGAGCGGCCTCTGAGGCGGCCGCTCGCGCGCCCGCCGCCGAGCTCATCGTGAACGAGGCCAGCCTCGCTGGGACGCCCCGTACCCGGCAGCCATTTGCGGATCAAGCCGAGACGAGTAGTCCAGGTTGACCGAAGACCCTAGGTCGAACGCACCGACTGTGCACACGGGCTCAGAGTCCGGGCTGCGGACCTTCTACGCTGACAACCAGCGAGTCACGACGTGGGACAAGCGTGGGCCAGTCCAGGTAGGTATAGTCGTAGCGAAGTACCCGTGAGGATTCCGAGAGCGCCCCGCAGGACGTCGAGTAGCTCACGAGGATGGCATTGCCGACCCCTTTACTACCAGTCGATGACGCGGCCGAGCACGACGCCTCGAAGATGGCGGGGACGCGTCTACCGGGTAGTACCGCCCGCGCGTATCGATCGAGGGTGCGCCCCCGCCCCTGCCACGCCCGCGCGGCAGGCATGCGGCGTCGCATAGCGACTATAATGGAGTCAGCGGACGAGTGCTCTGCAAACTCCTTCACCAGAGCACCGTTGACCACGCGGGCGGCGATAGCAGCTCTCGCCTCGTGTGCCGCATAGACTCCTCCCTGCAGGAGCATGATCGCGCACCCTGCATACACCAGCCAGCGCCACGATGGTCGCGCTTCTTCTATTGCCGTGATGGCAATTGCCAGGAGAATCGCCGGTCCCATGAGATATGGCAGGCCGTAAAAGTCCTGGAAGTTTGGCCATGGTAGATAGACCAGCACTCCGATTAGCACGAGTGACATCGCTCCGAGAACGAGAGTTTGCCCACGAAGGCGAAGAGCGTCATGTGCGTGTGCCAGCGCGAAGCCGACCGCTACGACGACGAAGAAAACTATGTTCGCGGCGTAGTCCACCAGCGAGCCGGCCTCCACGCGCATGGCCGAGATCGGCGGGACAACCACTGTGAGCGAGTAGAAGAATTTGCCCAGAGACATAGAGCCTACGGCATAGTCCGAAGCGTAGGCGCCAGGAGCGGCCCGGAGCGCGACGATTGCTACCGGGATCACCACCGCAGCTGCACCGCCAGTCGTCAGCGCGACTAGCCACAGGTTGCGCTTCGTCCGCTGCGGCTTCTCGAAATGGCCGCGCTTGTTCCGGCTGAATGCGACCAGCAATACGAACGGCACGAGTGGAAGCAGCATCTCCTTGGCCAGCAGCGACCCGGTCAGTAGTGCCGCTATGGCTGCCCCGGCAGTACGCCAATGCGACGTCTCCTGATACCGCGTCGCTATCAGCGAAGCACAGATAGTGACAACCACGCCCAACGGCTCACCCATGGTTAGTCGGATCCATGCTGGGGTTGCAGTCTGCGCAACGATATACAAAGCCGCTCCTGCAGCGGAGCCAGTGCGGCTCGCTCCAAGCCTTCGTAGGAGCAAATAGACCCCAACGACCACTAACTGCATCTGGAAGAACCTTGCGATTTGCCAGGCAGCCTCGTTCCAGCCGAACAACGACCATTTCCCGATGAGGAATACGTAACTGAGGAGATTCAGACGACCCTGACTGGCATAATAGGTCGCAAAATCCGCGAAGCGCTGCACGAACGTGTCGCCACCGGTGAGGAACGGGAGGAACTCCGAGAAGTCGACAATGTCGAATGGAGTGTTCACCCACGGCAGATAGATCATCGCTGCCGCCACACAACCGAGCGCGCATGCTGCCGCCAGAGATATGCGTACGCCCCAGCATCGCGTCCGGCCCCGCAGGTACGGGACCTGTGTTGATTCAGGTAGAGGGATGGCTGACATCCTCGGAAGTCCTCCTTGCTATGCTGCTATTCGGAATGCGTCGGATAGCAGTGAAGTCGCCGCAGGAATGCGATCGTCGAAATGCACGCGCCGGCACACCGTGCACGGCTCCCGCGCGTCGTCCCCTCGATCCTATCTCGTCTGCACCCGCGGTCCGAGGACGCTCAATACAATCGAGTCACGACGGGGCTTCAGCGAAGGCCACCCGATGTACTCGTAGTCGACGCGGAGATCCCGCGTATGCCCTTGTATAGAACCGCACTGGCTCGAGGAGGACACCAGCATAGCGCGCTCGACTCCACTCCGGACAAGCGCCGGCATCGCAGAACATGGCGCATCGACGAGTACCGGGAAGTGCTGGCCGGGCAATACCCCTTTCGCGTAGCGACCAAGCGTGGGGCCCCGTCCTTTCCACGTCTCGGCCGGTACTTGGCGCATCAGTACGACAATCGAATCGGCAGTCGAGTGCGCTGCGAAGTCGTCTATCAACGCACGGTGGACTTTCCGCGCGGCGATGGCAGCTCGCGAATCGTGAGCAGCATCGAGCGCAGCCTGCAGTAGCGCAACCACGCATGCCCCGAGCGCGACCCAGCGCCAAATGCGCCGCCGACGCTCGAGCGCTGTAATCGAGATCGCCACCAGGATAGCAGGGGCGAGCACGAACGGCAGACCGTAGTAGTTATAGAAGTATGGTAGCGGTAGGTATACCACTGCCGCCGCCGCGGCCAGCGACAGCGCCGCCAAGCCCGCTGGGACCCATCGCCTCCGCGCTCCCGAGTCACTTCGTGCCAGCAGCCAGCCGGAGAACACTACGCCCAGGAATAGCAGGTTCCCGAACTGCGAGAACAACGAGACCTCTCCGTTGAAGAGTCCACGCACCGGGAGCATGATACTGAGAAACGAGTAGAGAAAGTGCCCCAGCGACACGACTCCACTACCGTAGTCCCCTGAGTAAGCGGTCGGCGGCGCCCGAACCGCAATGATCACGACAGGGATCCCCGCCACCAGCATCCCTCCTGTGGTGAGGGAGCCAAGCCATACGTTGCGCCGCGAGAGTCTGGGCCGTTCGATCTCACCCGATGGATTCCTTGCACACGCGATCAATAACACGAAGGGTACAAGAACTATCAGCATCTCCTTGGTGAGGATCGTCGCAGTAAGGAGCACAGCGATGGCGGCTCCGGCTACCCGCCAACGCCCCGTCTCCTGGTAAATGGTAGCTATCAGTCCCGCTCCCAGAGCAGTCATGAATCCCAGCGGCTCGCCCATCGGAAGGCGCATCCAAGCCGGCGATGCAGTTTGCGCTACTATAAACAGCCCCGCGCCCACTATCGACCCCCATCTATCCGCACCAAGCTTGCGTAGAAGCAGGTAGACCCCTACAACAATGCACAGCATCTGAGCTGAACGCGCGACTTGCCAAGCAGCTTCGTTCCAGCCGAAGACAGACCACTTCCAAGCAAGAAACGCGTAGTTGAGAAGGTTAAATCGTCCTTGGTCCGCGTATTGGCGTGTCAGCTCGGAGACGCGCAGCGCAAATGAGTCGTTCTGCCGGAGGATTGTGAGGAAGTCTGAGAAGTCTAAAATGTCGAAAGGGGTAGTCACCCACGGTTGATACAGAACCGCAGCAAGAACAATGGCCAGCAGAAGTACGATGACGAGTACCACCGGCCCCGGACGGTGCCGTTCAGTGGCCGAGACTGCGCTGCGAGACAGCTCATTCCCTGACGCGATGCTTGTCATGGATTCCGTCATGGCTCCCTGGGCCTAGCCTTCAAGGCGCGACTTCGCCACGGTTGGAGAAGACTCAACCGCTCGGCGCCGGACACGCAGCGGTAACTGGGCATCTTGCGGTAGCAGCTTATGCGTGGGGACACCTAGCGGAATCACCTGACGGCCCCTCTTCCATCCTGAGTAGTCGGGTCCGCAGATTAGCCGCTGAAATGCGCGGTGTGGAATCGTACGCCACGCGAGCCAACGAGCAAGAGGACAACAATGGACGGATCTCATGGACGACTCGATCTACGATCCTATTCGCGGGCAGCGCGTACTCGTCACCGGCGGCCTTGGCTTCTGCGGATTCAACCTGACGCGCTTCCTGGCTGAAGAGCTGGACTGTCGGGTCACGATTCTCGACGACTGCTCCAACTCGTGCCTCCCTGACTCTCCGCTGAGGAACGTCGAGGTCGTCATCGGCGACGCGCGTGAACCGGAGAAGTACGAACCGCTCTTGCGCGCAAATCCCTGGATCTTCCACCTGGCTTGTCGCACGATCCTCACGTGTGCTACAGACCCGGAAAGCGACCTCACGGTGAACTCTCTGAGTGCGCTCCGTTTTCTTGAGTGGCTTCGAGGCAACCGCCCGCCCAAGTTCCAGCGCTTTCTGTATACGTCCTCGACCTCCATATACGGCAACTGCCGGCATCTCCCCACGGACGAACTGGACGCACCTAACATCCTGAACCATTACGCCGCTACGAAGCTTCTGGGCGAGCACTACACACTTCTCTATCACATGGCGTACGACGTGCCCACTACATGCGTGCGTTATTCCAACGTCTACGGTCCCGGCCAGACGACACGAAACCCATATTGCGGGGTGATCGGCAAATTCATGGACCAGGCAGCGCGCGGTGTGCCGCTCACCGTTCATGGAGATGGTGAGCAGACGCGCGACTACACTTACGTACTCGATGCCGTTCAAGCGACCGTGATCGCTGCGACATCCCCAAAGGCCCTGGGTGACGTCTTCAACATCGGTACGGGCGTGGAGACATCGGTAAATACGATTGCTCAAGAGCTCAGGACAATCTTCGGCGACGGAGTGGTAGTCGAGCACATTGATCGACGCGACATCGACAATATCAGGCGCCGCGTCCTGAGCCCGGAAAAGATCCGTATGCGTCTCGGCTGGACCCCTCAAGTGCGCGTTCGCGAGGGGCTCAGGAGAACTGTCGAGCACATGCGGACCCAGCAGGCTGGCACACCGGCGCCGTCTGCCGTACCGTGAGCTGGTTGCCTACATGCTCGACTCTCCGTACGAAGTGGCCCCCGTGGATGTATCTATCGTCGTCATGGCATACAACGAGGCGCCGACACTCGCGGGTGTGCTCGACGAGATTGATGCTACGATGCGGAATTCCGCCTACACTTACGAAGTACTTGTCGTGGACGATGGGAGCTCTGATGCGACTGGCCAGATAGCCGACGAAGGCGCCCAGCGGCTTCCCTCGGTGAGTGTGATGCACCACCCTACCAACCGAGGAATCGGCGAGGTCTATCGCTCCGGTTTCCAGGCAGCCACAGGGAAGTACCTGACCTTCCTCCCCGCCGACGGCCAGTTCCCGGCTAATATCGTTTCCTCGTTCGTTCCGTTGATGTCGCGTGCCGACCTCGTGCTGGGCTATCTCCCCGAGATCAGGCGCTCGCCTGTCGCGATGGTCCTGTCGTGGACGGAGCGGTCCCTATACAGAGCGATGTTCGGCCGCCTTCCCCCCTTCCAGGGAATCATGATGTTCCGGCGCACCATGCTCGAGGAGCTGGGCGTGAAGCCCGGCGGACGGGGCTGGGGAGTTCTCATGGAGATCATCGTCCGCGCGAAGCGGCACCGATTGAAGATTGAAAGTGTGCCGACATCGCTTCGACCGCGCGCCAGTGGCAAATCGAAGGTCCACAACCTGCGCAGTATCTGGGCGAACATCAATCAGGCGATCGTGCTCTGGAAATCGCTGTAGAATGCCCCCGCACCAGATATCTCTTCGGATATCATTGCCCTAGCCAGCGCGGATTCAGCTGATCGTCTCGAGAGATAAGCTTGTGGCTTCGGTCGCGCGCTCGGAAGGCGCCTTGTTTGGTCGCATCAGAACCATGACCAGGCAGGGAACGTAGGTACTCCAGAGCACACCGGTCGCGGCCATGGCGACGTAATGCTCCGTCGTACCGAGTCTACCCAGCCAGATGAAGAAGGCAACGAAGCTACAGGCCGAGAGCGTGCTGGCTTCCTTCGGCGTATTCGGAATCAGGAAGAGCGGAAACTGGTCGGCAAAGAAGAGGAGTTGCGGTACGCACGCCATCGCCAACAACAGGCGTGTTTCGGGCCGCCGCCATCTCAGCAACGCGAGCAGGAGAAGAGGACCGATCGGAGTTAGTATCGGCGGCGGATGTCCAACGAGAGCGTTGAGATTGGAGTGCCAGTCGATCGGCCAGGAAGGGAGCGCTACCATACTGACAAGGCCTACCAGCGCGCACCCGGTAACGGCACGCCACGATGGGCGGTAGCACAGGACGGCGAGCCCAAGATTTGGCTTCATGGCGGCCAACCACCCCGCTGCCGGCACCAGAGCTACGACAGAAAGGAGAGGCGACCACTGGCCGAATCTGAGCGCCATTAGATAAGGCGCGCTCACAAATATGACTAGGCGCCAGAGTCCATCTCGCGTGATGAACCAGGCAAGCAAGCCACCCGATAGACCCATGAACAGTGCTCCAGCTACCGGGAGCGGCAGGGGTGCAAGCGGGAAGCTGAAGAGGATACTGGGCAGCGGATAAAACAGCGGGTCGGGCAGAGGCCACAACGGCCCGCGAGGTGTGGCATGGTATGGATTCACACCGGAGAGGAACAACTGAGCGCCACGCCACCAGAACTCGAAATCCGGCGGAATGCGCGTCACCGTAAATACGATACCGGTGAAGACCGCACTTGCCAGGCCGATTGAGAGCGCGGCGACCACTCTCGAGCGGTGCGAAGGAATCCGCGAGCTGCCATCTTCGGCTGGCCTGCCTTCCACGTTGGCGGACATTGCCATGCACCGGAGTCTACGACCATGAGGCCCCGGCGCAAGAGACCCGCGCGGAAGTTGGCTAGCGCCGGAGCGGATGGCGGAACGATCCCCTGCCTTCCCCACCTTCCCCCTCCCGCTCCCTCTACGATTATGTTTCTCCCATGAACATCGAGATCACTTCCAAGAAGTCAGAGGGACTGGAGCGCCTCCTCGAGGTGAAGGTGCCCGCTGAAGATGTGCGCGGCGCCGAGGAGAAGGCCGCCCGCAGGTATGCTCGGCAGGTCCGTCTCCCCGGCTTCCGCCCCGGGAAGGCGCCGGCCGCGATGGTGCGCAGGAAATTCGCCGACGCTATCCGGCAGGAAGCGCTCGAATCGCTCGTGCAGGAGGCCTTCAAGGAAGTGCTCGAGCGCGAGAAGTTCGATCTCGCGGCGCAACCGCACGTGCACGACCTTAAGTTCACCGACGGCGAGCCGCTCACCTTCGAGCTGCACCTCGAGGTGCGGCCGAACATCGAGATCCCGCGCGCTACGGGCTTCCGCGTGGAGCGGAAGGTCCGGCCGGTTTCCGACGAGCAGCTCCAGGAGCAGCTCGAGGAGCTCCGTGAGGACAAGGCGGTCTGGACCCCGGTGGACGAGAAGCCGATAGCGGGCGACATGGTCACCGTGCAGCTCGCCATGCCGGACGACGCAACCACCGATGCTACGGCCGAGCCACGCGAGTACCGAATCGTGCTCGGTACGGGCCAGGCGCTCCCGGCGATCGAGGAGGTCATTACCGAGACGGCTCCGGGTACCACTACGGAGCGACCGGTGAAGTGGCCCGACGACTTCCCCGATGAAGAGCAGCGGGGAAAGACCAAGACGGTTCGCGTCACCGTCGAGGATGTGAAGCGGAAATCGCTCCCCGAGCTCGACGACGACTTCGCGCGCGCCACTGGCGACTTCGAATCCATGGCCGCGCTCCGCGACACGGTGCGCGAGGACCTGGTGAAGCACGCCGAGCGCGAGGCAGACGCGGAGGTGCGGCAGAAGCTCGTGGACGAGATCATCGCCGCCAATCCCTTCGACATCCCGCAGAGCTGGGTGAATCGTCTTGTGGATGCGTACCTCGAGACGTACCAGATCCCGGAGGAGGAGCGCGAGCGCTTCCGGAACGAGTTCCGTCCGCTGGCGGAGCGGCAGGTCCGGCGCGACCTGGTGGTGAGCACCATCGCCAAGAAAGAGAACCTCGAGGCGACAGAAGCGGACATCGACGAGCGTGTGATGGAGGTAGCCGAGAAGCGCGGTACCGAGCCCGGCCAGGTTTATGCCTCGCTGGAGAAGGCGGGCCGCATCGCGGAGCTGGAGCGGAACATCACGGAGGAAAAGGTCTTCGCCTGGCTCATGGAGAAGAACACGGTAGAATAATGACAGAGAATCCGATGGCCACGATCTACCCACCCTACGTTATCGAGCGGTCCAGCCGCGGCGAGCGGACGTACGACATCTTCTCGCGCCTGCTGATGGATCGCATCGTGTTCTTGGGTACGCCCGTGTCGGACGATGTTGCCAACATCATCATCGCCCAGCTGCTCTTTCTGCAGGCGGACAACCCCGAGCGCGACATCAACCTGTACATCAACTCGCCCGGTGGCAGCGTGTCGGCAGGTCTGGCGATCTACGACACGATGCAGTTCCTCACCGCGCCAATCCGCACGATCTGCATGGGTATGGCGGCGAGCATGGGTGCCTTCCTTCTCGCGGCCGGCACGGCCGGCAAGCGGATGGCGCTCCCTCACTCGCGGATCATGATCCACCAGCCGTCGCAGAGCGGCGGCGGCGGGACGGCGGCCGACATCGAGATCCAGGCGAAGGAGATTCTCTACCTCCGCGCCAAGATGAACGAGCTGATGGCCAAGCACACCGGCCGGCCGGTGGAGCAGATCGAGCGCGACACGGACCGCGACCGCTTCATGAGCGCCGAGGAGGCGAAGGAGTACGGCCTCATCGACAGCGTGATCGTGCAGCAGCGCGCGATCGAGGCGGCGGAAAAGAAAGTGACATTGTGAAATCGTTCACTTGGGGGATACCTGCCGGCGTGCTTGACCGTCCTT
The DNA here is from genome assembly GCA_035688075.1 of Gemmatimonadaceae bacterium. Lineage (GTDB taxonomy): Bacteria > Gemmatimonadota > Gemmatimonadetes > Gemmatimonadales > Gemmatimonadaceae > JADGGM01. Next base: position 5,838 of record DASSNL010000031.1, on the reverse strand, counting down.
GGAAGGGTATGTTAAGTATACCGGCACCCCCCTCGCCGCCCTTCAATGGCGGTTCAACAGAGCCCGCTCCACCCCGCAACGCGGAAATCAATGTCGCACGATAAACACCTGCGCTGCTCGTTCTGCGGAAAGTCCAAGGATTCTGTCCGGAAGTTCATCTCCGGCCCATCAGTCTACATCTGCAACGAATGCATCTCGCTCTGCAATGAGATCCTGGCTGAGGACGAGGAGCGCGAGGTAGCCGAGGCGATCACCCAGGTCCCCACGCCGCAGGAGATCAAGGACGTCCTCGACCAGTACGTGATCGGGCAGGAGCGGGCGAAGAAGGCGCTCGCCGTGGCGGTCTACAACCACTACAAGCGCATCAACTGCTCGTCGGGGCGTGACGACGATGTGGAGCTCGACAAGTCGAACATCCTCCTCATCGGTCCCACTGGCGTAGGGAAGACTCTGCTGGCGCAGACGCTCGCCCGGATCCTCGACGTACCCTTCACCATAGCAGACGCCACCACGCTCACCGAGGCTGGGTACGTTGGCGAAGATGTCGAGAACATCCTCGTCCGACTTCTCCAGGCCGGCGAGTTCAACGTTGCAGAGTGCGAGCGCGGTATCGTCTACATCGACGAGATAGACAAGGTCGCGCGCAAGAGCGAGAACCCGAGCATCACGCGCGACGTCTCGGGCGAGGGCGTGCAGCAGGCGCTCCCCAAGATCCTCGAGGGAACGGTCGCTTCCGTTCCGCCCCAGGGCGGGCGCAAGCACCCGCAGCAGGAGTACATCCAGATCAACACCAAGGACGTGCTCTTCATCTGCGGTGGCGCCTTCGACGGGCTCGAGAAGATCATCGAGGCGCGCACGGGCCGCCGGCAGATTGGCTTCACGAAGGAAGAGGTGCAGAGCGGCAAGGTCGAGGATCTGGCGCGGAACCCCTTCGCCGAGGTCGAGCCCGACGACATGCTCCGCTACGGACTCATCCCCGAGCTCGTGGGGCGTCTCCCGGTGACGGTGGCGCTCGAGGCGCTCGATGAGGACGCGCTGGTGCGCATCCTCAAGGAACCGCGCAACGCGCTCACCAAGCAGTACACCAAGCTCTTCGACCTCGAGGAGGTGAAGATCACCTTCGAGGAGTCGGCGCTCCGCGCGATCGCCCAGAAGGCGATCAAGCGTGGGACTGGTGCGCGCGGTCTGCGCGCCATCCTCGAGGAGATCATGACTGACGTCATGTTCGATCTCCCCAGCCGCGACGACATCACCGAGGTCAAGATCACCGAGAGCTGCGTCGTCAACGGCACCACCCCACTCCTCGAGATCTCGCCCAAGCGGCACAAGAAGGAAGCATAGCGGCAACCGCTCCCCACATGTCCATCATATCCCTCACCCGGGGCGAGGAAAGCTACGGGGTGCCCGACCGGCTACCCGTGCTCCCGCTCCGGGAAGTCGTCGTCTTTCCCTACATGGTGGTCCCGCTTCTCGTGGGCCGCCCTGGATCACTCGGCGCCATAGAAGCGGCGCTGGCCGACGATCGCTGGGTCTTCCTCGTGGCGCAGCGCGACGGCGACGTGCAGGAGCCCGCTGCAGCCGATCTCTACCGCGTGGGCGTGGTGGGACGAGTGCTGCAGATCTCGCGCATGGCCAACGGCACCACCAAGGTGCTCCTGGAGGGCGTGGCGCGCGCGCGTGTGACGCGCTACTCGCCCAACGACATGTTCCTGCGCGCCACCATCGCTCCCCTCCCCTTCGCCGTCGGGATGCCGGAGAGCGTTGGCGAAGTCGCACCGGCTGTCGCGAGCAACGGTGGTGCAGCCACCGAGGCCGGCGAGGACGCGCTGGCGCGCCGCGTGAGCGCGCTCTTCGAGGAGTACGTCTCGCTGCACCGCAGGCTTCCGGGCGAAGTGGTGGCGCTCGTACAGGGGAGCGAGGCGCGCGAGCGGCAGGTATTCGCCGTGGCGGCGCACATGCTCATCCGCACCGAGCAGCGGCAGCAGCTCCTCGAGTCGGACTCGATGCGCGCTCTTCTGGAGCGGCTCTCGGGGATACTTTCCGCGGAGATCGAGATTCTTCGACTCGAGCGGAAGATCGAGAGCGATGTGCGCGGTTCGCTCTTCCAGAACCAGCGAGAGTTCTACCTGCAGGAGCAGCTCAAGGCGATCCACCGCGAGCTGGGTCAGGGCGATGGCGACGACCTCGACGAGCTGGAGGCGACGCTCGCGAAGAAGGCGCTCCCCGAGCACGCACGCGAGCGTGCCGAGCGCGAGATGCGAAAGCTTCGGCGCACGCCCACGCTGAGCCCCGAGTACACCGTGGTGCGGAACTACCTGGACTGGGTAGTGGCTCTCCCCTGGAGCGAACGCACCGACGACGTGCTCGACGTGGCGCACGCTCAGCGCGTACTCGACGAGGACCACTTTGGGCTCCACGACGTGAAGGACCGGATCCTCGACTACATCGCCGTGCTCGCTCTGGTGGGGAAGCTGGAGGGACCGATCCTCTGCCTCGTCGGGCCTCCTGGCGTGGGAAAGACATCGCTCGGCCGCTCGATAGCTCGCGCGCTCGGACGCGAGTTCGCGCGCATGTCGCTCGGCGGCGTGAGGGACGAAGCGGAGATCAGAGGACACCGGCGGACGTACATCGGCGCGCTCCCAGGCCGCGTGTTGCAGGCGATGCGAAAGGCGAAAGTCGTGAACCCGGTCATCCTGCTCGACGAAGTCGACAAGATGGGTCAGGACTGGCGCGGCGATCCGGCGGCCGCGCTCCTCGAGGTTCTCGACCCCGAGCAGAACAGGGCGTTCAACGACCACTATCTCGAGGTGGACTACGATCTGTCGCAGACGCTCTTCATCACGACCGCGAATTCGCTGGGGCAGATCCCCGAGCCGCTGCGTGACAGGATGGAGATCATCCGGCTGCCTGGGTACGTGGACCACGAGAAGTACGCGATAGCGCGGCGCTACCTCATCCCGCGGCAGCTCGAGCAGCACGGGCTCGATCCGGCGAAGGTGAGCATCACGCCCGAGGCGGTGGCCGCGATAGCACGCGGGTACACGCGCGAGGCGGGAGTGCGCGAGCTCGAGCGGAAACTGGCGAGGGTCGCGCGGAAGCTCGCGCGGCGGGCGAGTGCGGCTAGCACCACGGCGGACGTCCGTCATCCCCACGCGCCCTCTCGTCATCCCCACGCACCCTGTCGTCATCCCCGCGAAAGCGGGGATCCAGGTTCCGTCACTGTGGACGTAGCCGACATCCCCGAGCTGCTCGGCGTCGCGCCTTTCGAGGACGAGGCGTCCACGCTCGAGGATCGCGTAGGCGTTGCGACCGGCCTCGCCTACACCAACACGGGTGGCGACCTCCTCGAGATAGAGATTGCCGTGGTCCGCGGCCGTGGCAGACTGCAGCTCACCGGCACGCTCGGTGACGTCCTCAAGGAATCTGCCGGCGCCGCGCTCACGTACGCGCGCTCGCGCGCCCAGATGCTCGGGATCGATCCCGAGTTTGCGCGCGGGCGGGACATCCACATTCACATCCCCGCTGGTGCAACACCGAAGGACGGCCCTTCGGCAGGTATTGCCATTGCGACTGCGCTCGTGAGCGCGCTCACCGGCGTGCCCGTCCGCGGCGACACCGCTATGACCGGAGAGGTCACGCTCCGCGGCCGCGTCCTGCCGATTGGCGGGTTGAAAGAGAAGCTGGTGGCGGCCCGCCGCAGCGGCATCACGCGCGTCATCATTCCACGCGCAAACGCCCGCGAGCTTTCCGAGGTGAGCGACGACATACGCGGCGGCCTCGAGTTCCATCCCGTGGCGACTATGGACGAGGTGCTCGCGGTCGCTCTGCGAGGCGCTCCCTCCGAAGCAAGCTTGGCCGCAGCGGCAGAGGAAATTACGCATTGACAGATCCTCTCCCGATCCGCCATCTCGAATTCCTCGGCGGGCTCGCGAAGCCGGGCGGGTGGCGGCCGGAGAGTCACTTGCCGGAGATCGCCTTCAGCGGTCGGTCGAACGTCGGGAAGTCGTCGTTGCTCAATCGTCTAGTGCGGCGGAAGGCACTCGCGCGGGTGAGCAAGACTCCCGGCAAGACGCGCGAGATAAACTTCTTCAAGGTGAATGGCGAGCTCGTTCTGGTGGATCTGCCGGGCTACGGCTTCGCGCGGGTCTCGAAGGGTCAGAGAGCCGAGTGGCGGCCGTTGATAGAGGGGTACCTGAAGAAAAGCGAGCAGCTGCGTGGTGTGGTGCAGCTGCTCGACGTGCGTCACCCACCGAGCTCTGACGACCTGCAGATGGTGGATTTCCTGGCCGAGCTGGGGGTACCAACCATCTTCGCACTTACCAAAGTGGACAAGCTCACGAAGAACGCGTTGGCGCAGCGCGTAGAGGAATTCGTGGAGGGGTTGGGGGTGACGCGCGAGCAGCTCGTGCCGTTCAGCTCCGTTACCGGCCAGGGGCGCGACGAGCTGGCGGAAGCGATGGTGGAGCTGGCGCAGGCACCCGCGTGGAGATCGGCGGAATGAGACGGAGCTTTGCAGCCGGATTGGCGCTCGCGTGCGTGCTTGGCGTGGCGGTCGCGATGACTGCGTGCAGCGCGGCGCCGGCAACGGCGCGAGGGGCGGCCGACCAGGCGCCCACTCCGGAGAGTACCGGTGGCTCGGACACCGGAGCGAACGACCTCGTACCAGCGGGGTACGGTTCGCTGCGGCAGGATGACATCTCCGTCAAGGTGCGACTGCAGACGGTTCTCGTGCGCGCGATACCGCTGGACGAATCGGTGATCCGGCTTCTCTCGCCCGACTCGTACCGGGCGCTGCGTGAACTGCGCGACGGAGGTGGGAGGCTCGCGCAGGCACAGCGGGCGGCGTCGCGAGTTGGCGTTCAGGATCCGAGTCTCTGGTACGTTTCGTACTTCGGGCTGCAACCCGACGCGCAGTATGTGTCGGGAGACATGGACATCGTGAGCGGTGGGCGCGATTACAGGCCGCTGGATCTGATTCCGCTTACTGCAGGCTTCGGATCGCAGCGAGTGGGGCAGCGCGAGGTACAGAGTGCGATCTACATCTTCGATCACGGGATCGATACGGATCATCCGCTCACGGTCACAGTGCAGTCGGTGCCGACTACGAGCTGGACGCAGGTGATACCGGTGATAGAGAGAGAGAGGGCGCTGGTGAGGTCTAGGGCGAGGGGGAGCTGAGCGGCTCATCCGGCAGAGATTTGGCGGCCGACGGGGGGTATGGCCGCTCGGGGGTGGCTAGCGGGACCGCATCAGTGCTGGTAGGCGTCGTTCAATCCATTCCGGCAGGTCTCCCTCATTCGGTCGACGTAGGACCATGACGAGACACGGGACGTAGATGGCGCAGAACACGAATGGATTCCGTGCTAGCACGTAGGAAGGGTGAGGTTCGAACCAGATTTTCCAGACGAAGAAGCACAGCGCACTCCAGAGAGAGAGAGCCTTCATCTCCCCCTTGGTACCTGGAACGAGGAACAGCGGCAGCTGATCGGCCCAGAAGAGGAGTTGCGGAACGCACGCCATAGCGAGCAGGAGCCGCGCCTCTGGCCTGCGCCATCTTAACAGGGCGAGGAGCAGGATTGGCCCGCCCATGAGGGTCATCGGAGCTGGGTGCGGCACGAGCAACGAGACGTACGAGACGTTTACGTGCCAGTCGGCGAGCCAGGAGGGAAGTACCGCGAAGCTCACGAGCCCCACAAGTACACAACCCAGGACGGCACGCCACGTCGGCCGGTACGAGAGCAGCGCGAGTCCCAAGTTCGGCTTCATCGCTGCGAGGAATCCAGCGGCTGGCAGGAAGGCCACTGCCATGACTAGCGGTGACCATTGCCCGAGCCTACA
>DASSNL010000239.1:0-24427 GCA_035688075.1 Gemmatimonadaceae bacterium | reverse complement strand
CCCGATCGTGAAGGGGATCGTCGTTGCCGGGTTGAAGGGGTTGGGGTAGTTCTGTCCGAGCTGCACCCCCGGGCTGCGCTCCGCCGCTGACGGAGGGTTTGGCTCGCCCTGCGCCATTGCGACTCTCGGCACGAGCGAGCCAAGGGCGAGCACGGTAAACAGCGCCGCCCAACGGTGCTTCATGTGCCTTCCTCGACAGACGCAAAATGGTGCTAGGTAGACTCCTTTACAAAAATGTATACAAGTACGACTTGTCGGCGAACATACGGCGCGGGCGCCGCTCCTGTCAAGCAATTCCTGCCGACACGAACCATGCCGCCGATCCTTCCCGCCTCCACCAGGGTGTCCCTCCCCCGCTCCCGTGCCCGGCGTCAGCCCCGGGGAGGCGCCAGAAAGCGCTCTCCACCGCGCCGCTCGGTGATCCCGCTCCGGTCACAGTACTCCAGTAGCGGAATGAGGAACTTCCGCGAGAGCCTGAGCGCATCGCGCAGCTCCGCAGGAGTATACGGACGCCCGGGTTGCATCGCTGCGCGCAGCGTGCCAACGAGAGCGCCCAGAGCCGGCGCAGCGTAGTAGCGCTCCGACTCCACCTGAACCACCTGCCCGTCGCGCTCGAGGAGCCGTAGAAGCGCGACGGTGTCCCCACCGCACTGCTGCTCGAGCTCGGGCACTGACGGAGGCTCGGCACCGGACGACTCCAGGATCTCCATCAGCTGCCCCCGCACGGTCTCCGCCTCGCGCGAGATCACCGGCGACCATCCGGATCGCATTGCCACCGCACCGCGCAGCTCCAGCCGCCCCTCTCTCTGGAGCTCGCCCAGCACTGCCTCCGCCACCTGCGCGTCCACTCCCAGCCGCGCTCGCACCGACTGCAGCGGAGCACCGGGCTCCAGCGGGAAGCGCTCGTGGAACTCCTGCACGGCCACCAGTGCGAGCTGGGCGAGCGAACGGAGCGTCTCCTCGGCGTAGATCCGCTCGCCCACACGTTGCACTCCCGCGGCGGCGACGAGAGCGGGGAGCTCTCCCGGCATCGCGCCCGTCCGCACCGAGAGAGCAGAAACATCCACGCCGCGCGCGAGCGACGAGCCGAGCACCAGGGGAAGCCGCTCCGCAGCCGAGGCGGCCGAGCGCGCCCAGGGACGCGAGCGACGATGCGGCGGGAGCGGATCGTTGACGATCCCGCCGCCTATGGTGAGCAGCGGCGATGCGCTGCGCAGGACGAAGCGGTCGCCGGCGCGGGCGACGACCGGGTCCTCGAGCACTATCCTCGCCTGCCTCCTGGTGCCCGGCATCAGTGCGCCGCCCGACGCCACGATGCGGGCTCCGGTCTCGGTGGTTCCGAGGTGAAATCGTACCCTGGTGCGCGGACCTATCGGAGCCGGTGCATCGGGGAGAAGCGCTACCTCCGCGAGCACCGAGTGCGAGGCGCTCCACGCACGATCGCTCACCAGCACCGAACCCCGATGGAGATCGCCGACCTCCACACCGGAGAGCGCGATCGCGGCGCGCGTTCCCGGCACCGCCTCCGCGCGCGCGGAGCCGTGCGACTCGATCCCGCGAACGCGCGCCGTCTCACCGCCCGGAAGTATCCGCACCGCCGCGTCGCGAGAGAGCGTACCGCTCCAGACGGTGCCGGTTACCACGGTGCCGGTGCCGCGCACCGAGAAGACGCGATCCACCGGGAGGCGGAAGAGATCGTCGGCGGCTCGCGCGGGGATGGTCGCGGCGGCGGCATGGATCGCCTCGCGAAGCTCGTCGAGTCCGCGGCCGTCCATAGTGGATGTGCCACACATGGCCGCGCGCTCTAGCGGAGTGGCCGCGACCGCGGCGCGCACATCCTCGCGCACCAGCGCGAGCCACTCTTCATCCACCAGATCGCACTTGGTGAGCGCGACCACGCCGCCGAGCGTACCCAGGAGACCAAGTATGGCGAGGTGCTCGCGCGTCTGCGGCATCACACCTTCATCCGCGGCGACCACGAGCAGCGCGAGATCTATCCCCGTGGCACCGGCGAGCATGTTCCGCACGAAGGCCTCGTGGCCCGGCACATCCACCACGCCGAGCACGCTCCCATCCGGCATCGGCAGCGACGCGAAGCCGAGGTCGATGGTGATGCCGCGCCGCTTCTCCTCGGCGAGGCGGTCGGTGTCCACACCGGTGAGCGCGCGCACGAGCGCGGTCTTCCCATGATCCACGTGCCCGGCGGTCCCGAGAATCACTGCGCCGTCCAGCCGCCCTTCTCCCACGCGTCGAACGCGCGCAGCGCTCGACCATCGGAGACGTGCCGTTGAAGGAATTGACGAAGCAATCGCTGGTGCGCGCGCGCATCGCGCTCGGCGAGCGCACCTACACGGCCGGCATTGCTCCACGTTTCGATGCACGCACGCGCGGTAGCGGGGAGGAGTCGGCCGCCCGAGTAGCTGGCAGCGCACGCGCCACAGAGCACGCCGCCGGCGGAGAGACTGAAGGGAAGATCGTCGTCCGCGGACACCGGCGCGTGACAGGCGCCGCACGACGTGACGGCGGGAGCGAAGCCAAGCTGCGCGACGAGGTGCCAGGCACCGCCCAGCGCGGCTTCGCTGGCGCGCTCCGGCTCAGCCGCGGCGATCGCATCCAGCGCCGCCACCAGCGCATCGAACAACGACTCGCTCTCCTCGTTCTCCGCGCCGAAGCGGAGCACCAGCTCTGCCACCGCGGACGCGCCTGCGAAGCGGCCCAGATCGGTCCCCAGCTCCGGGCGCACCCGCATCACGTCGAAGGCGCCGAGCGTCTGCAGCTCCCTCCCCTCCTTCACGTGCAATTCCGCCACCCCCTCGGCGAAGAGACCGAAGGCGCTCCCGAAGCGGCTCCGCGAACGCTTCGCGCCACGAGCCAGCGCCGACTGCACTCCCGCATCGCGCGTGGCAAGCCGGACTATCCGCGAAGTTTCGGAGTAGTCGAAGGCGTGCAGCACGACGGCGGGAGTGGTGATGAGCATGCCGGAAAGATAGCCGCTCAGGGAGCGTCCAGCGCTCAGAGACCGAGCCGCATCTTCACTCCCAGGTGCACGGCGCGGCCGGGGCTGCGGTAGCCGAAGATCTGCTGGTAGCTGCTGTCGAAGAGATTCTCCACCCGCAGCGTCAGAGCGAGCGGGTCCGGGGCGTCGCGTGCAGTGAGAAGCGAAAGCTCGCCGGAGAGGTCCACCGTCGTGTACGCGTCCGCGTCCACCCGCTCGAAGTTCGCGAAGTCTATGTCCACCCGGTTCCCCACGTAGCCCACATCTAGATGTACCGCGCCGCGCGGCGACGGCCGCACGCCGACGCCGAGGTGAGCGAGGTTGCTCGGCCTGCGGAGCAGACGCTCGCCCTGCACGTAGGTCGCGCCCGCTCCGGCGTCTACGCCGGCATCGGTCACGCGCGTGGCGAGCCGCGTGTAGCTCGCGGTCACGTCCCAGATGCGCGCGAATGCGGCGCGTGCCTCGAGCTCCGCACCGTTCGCGCGCGCGGCACCGACATTCACGTAGTTGGGGTCGCCCTCCGCGGGCGGCATCGGATCGTACTGGATCACATCGCGGAAGCGCTGGTTGAAGTAGGTGGCCGACAGCACGACCGATCCGCTCAGCAACGACTGCGTGACGCCGAGCTCCCAGCTTCTGGTGCGCTCCGGACGCAGATCCGGGTTGCCGCGCACGAAGGGCGACGTGGACGAGGTCTGATCCACGGTCGGCTCCTTGAACGCCGTGCCCAGCGAGGCGTGCACGCGAGTCGCAACTCCGAAGCGACAGCCCGCGGAGAGGCGATAGGTGGTGAACGTCCCGAATGCAGAGTTGTCGTCCACGCGCACACCAGCGCCGTAGGACGCGCGCTCGCCGAGATTGCCCGCGGCCTGCGTGTAGACCGCCTTCAGCGTGCGCCCTCGCGCCTCGGATCCCGAGCTGTGCTGCCGCTGGCGCTCGTACACCGTTCCCGCCGTGAGCGCGAGATCGCGCGAAGCGTAGAGGGCGAGGCGTGCATCGGCGCCGGCGCGGTAGGTGCCGGTGCGCGCATCGTAGCAGAAGGCGCACTCCTCTTCTGGCGTGTCGGGCAGGTCCGCGGATCGCGTGTGCGCATCGGATGCGGTGAGGAGGACGCGGGCTTCCAGTCGTCGTGTGAGGAAGCGACCGGCGTCTATGGAGCCGATCGATCGCGTCACGTCGTGGAACTGGTTGCTGTCATCCGGCACTCCGAAGCCATTGGTCGGGATGTGCGAGCGTGCGTCCACTCGCCCGAGGGAGAGCTGTATGCTGGAGCGGTCGTCCGGCTCGAGCCGCAGCGCGCCGCTGTACGCGTCTTCCCGGCTAGCGTTGTTGAAGTCGTAGATCCCATCGGAGCCGTGGTGCGCGAAGGAAAGCGAGCCGCTCGCGCGCTCGCTTCCCCCGCGCACGGCGATCTGCCCGTCGCGCGCGCCATAGCTCCCGCCGCTCATCCCGAGCGTGAGCCGCCCCGGCCCGCGACCGTCGCGCGTGAAGATCTGCACCACGCCCGTGACGGCATTCGCCCCATAGAGAACGCTCGCCGGACCGCGCACGACTTCGATGCGATCCACGTTGTCGATCCCGATATTGGCGATGTCGAGGAAACCGCCCGGATCGTTCACCGGTGCGCCATCCACGAGCACTTGCACGTAGTCGCTCTGGCCGCCGCGCACGAAGAGCGAGGTCTGCCCACCGTACGACCCGCTGCGAGCAGCGAGCACGCCCGGTACCAGCTGCAGCGCGTCCTGCAGCGTGGTGATCTGCTTCCCGCGTAGCTCCGCGCCGCTTATGACGGTGGTGGTAATCGTAGGCGCGTTCTGCTCCACCGTGAGGCGTGTTGCGGTCACTGCCACCGGAGCAAGCACCGTAGCAGTGTCGCCGGCGCTCTCCTGCGCCTGCAACGGTCCGGGAGCGAGGACGCTCGTCACTCCGACGAGCAGAACGGCCAACGCCGCCCACGCGCGCGACATGGCCGACGCGGCCGACGCGGCCGCCGCCGACGCCGCCGACACCGGAACGACGGTCGTCGTGAGAGTCACTCGCCGTAGCGGCAAAGCCCTGTGCCTGATCCGACTGTCATTCATCGCGTACGCTTCTCCCTGGTTCTGGTTGGTCATATCCGTGGCTTGCGTAGTGGAAGGAGCGCCGGGGCGCCAACAGCGGGATCGCGCGTGATCACGAGCGGCCAGTCGTACACGCGCTCGAGCACCGATGCACGCATTACTTCGGAGGGCGATCCCGCGGCGGCCACTCGGCCGTGGTCGAGGAGCACGATCGAGTCGGCGAAGCGGGCGACGAGGTTCAGCTGGTGGCTCACCAGGAGTACCGCCATACCTTCGCGCGCGAGGCGCGCGAAGAGCTCGAACATCGCCATCTCGTGCCCCACGTCGAGGAAGGTGGACGGCTCGTCGAGCACCAGCGCGCTGCCACCCTGCGCCAGAGCGCGCGCGATTCGCACTCGTTGCCATTCGCCGCCCGAGAGCTCGTCCGTTCCGCGTGAAGCCATGCCCTCCACCCCGGCGAGCTGCATCGCGCGGTCTATCGCGGCGGCATCGTCGGCTCCCTCCGGGCTCCACGTTCCCTCGTGCGGATAGCGGCCGAGCGCCACGTACTCGCGTGCCGGGAGCGCGAAGGTGATGGATTCACTCTGCGTCACTACGGACACGCGACGCGCCAGCTCGCGACGATCGATGGTGGGAAGCGGCTCGCCGTCCACGCGTATCGCCCCCCGCTCGAGCGGCACCATCCCGAGCAGTGTGCGAACCAGCGTGCTCTTTCCGCTTCCGTTCGGACCCACCACGGCGGTGATCCCGCCACGCTCCGCCGTGAGCGTCACGCCGTCGAGCGCGGGCCGCTGCGCGCGTGGGTAGCGCACCACGATCTCCTCGAACGCGATCATACGAGGCGCCGCAGCTGCACGAGGAAGAAGGGTACGCCCACGAGAGCGGTGACGGCGCCGAGCGGAAGCTCGATGGGCGGATGCGCCACACGCGCGATGATGTCCGCCAGAATCACCAGCGCGGCGCCGGCCACGGCCGATCCTGCGAGCAGCGCGCGGTGTCTGCGGATACCGGCCGCCCGCACGATGTGCGGCACCACCAGTCCCACGAACCCCACCAGCCCCGCTGCCGCAACGGTCGCCGCCGCGAGGAATGACGCGATGAGATAGATCCGCTGACCCGCGCGCCGCGCATCCATCCCGAGCCCCGCAGCCGGCTCCTCGCCGAGCGCCAAGATGTCGATCTCCCTCGCGCGCCAGAGCAGTGCGCCACCGGCAAGCAGAGTGTAGAGCGCGAGCCAGCGCACCTCCGCCCACCCTGCCCCGGAGAGCGACCCCATCATCCACCAGAGCGCGCCGCGTACGGTGTTGGGCGGCGCACCGGCGAGCAGGATCATGATCGCGGCGTTCGCGAAGGCGCCGATGATGACTCCCGCCATGAGGAGCACACGCGGATCCGCGCGGCCGCCGCCGAGTGCTCGCGAGACGGCGAGCGCCGTGAGCACCGCGGCACCGGCGCCCGCGAAGGCGAATAGCGGGAGCGCGCCTATCGCCGTCACCCCGAGCGCCACCGCGGTGACGGCGCCCACTGCAGCGCCTCCCGACACGCCGAGCAGGTAGGGCTCGGCCAGTGGGTTCCTGAGCGATCCCTGCAGCGCCGCACCGGAGAGCCCGAGCGCGGCGCCCACGAGCAGCGCCAGCGCTGCGCGGGGAAGCCGGAGTGTCCGCACGATCGCGAGCGTCTCGGCATCTCCCCTGCCCGCCACCGCCGCCGCCACGGCCGCGGGATCGAGCGATACGGTGCCCAGCGCGACGGCTGCGACGAGCAGAGCAGCGAGCACCAGGATCGCAGCGCTCCAGAACACAGCGCGCCTCATGGGAGCGCCTTCGCCTCCGGATGGAGCAGCCGCGCTATGGAGACCGCCGCCTCGCCGAGCCGTGCGCCCGGCCGGCCCACGAGCATCGTATCCACCACAACGATGCTGCCGCGCCGAACGGCGTCTACGGAACGCCATATGGCGCTCGCTCGCATGTGCTCCGCGCCCACCGGACCGGCGATGATCACATCTGGATCGCGATGGATCACGTCCTCTATCGAAACTGTGGGCGAGGCCACGGTCACGTCGCCGTACACGTTGCGGCCGCCCGCGATTTCGACGAGATCGTTCATGTAGCTTCCCTGCCCGATCGTGATGATCGGCGCGTCCCAGATGTGCCAGAAGACGCTCGGGTGCGGGAGGCCGCGCGTGACGGCACGCACGCTGTCCAGCGTGGCCATGACACTGTCCACCACTGCACGCGCGCGCTCGCTCTCGCCGGTAGCCTCGCCGAGGAGGAGCGTGGCACGGCTGAAGTCCGACAGCCGGTCGACCTTGAGCGACACGACGCTCACGCCGGCCGCGCGCAGCTGTCGTGCTGCGTCCGCGTTGTCGGCGCTGGCGTAGAGCACGACGAGATCGGGTCTCTTCGCGAGCACCGCCTCCACGTTGGGCCGGAGTCCGGGGCCCAGATCCGGAACTGCGCGCACCGAGTCGGACCAGCGATCCCACTCGGTGCGGCCCACCATGCGCGGACCCGCGCCGATCGCGAAGAGGAGATCCGTGGTGGTCGGATTGAGCGAGACTATGCGCGCCGGATCCGCGAGCGTGCCCGCGTGCACGGGGACCCCGAAGTCGTCCACGTCGATAGCGCGAGTGTGCGCGGCGCTCCCACGTTCGGAGCAACCGAGCATCACGAGAATCAGAACCGCCGAGAGCGCGCGTAGAAGCATGAAGGGCACCTTCCCGATGGGAAGATGCCCGTGTGCGATGGAGCGCGGTGCTCACGCAAGCGCTCTACGCCACCAGCCCTTCCACCGAGGGTCTGTCTGAGTGGCGCGGACGCGAGGCGTCTCCTGGCTCCGGGCCGCGCGGCTCGCCTTCCCGACTGTGCGTCGGTGGCATCTCGAGCCGAGCGTTTGAACTACCCGTTACAGTGGCGGGACCGCGCCGGAATCTCACCGGCTTCCGTGACCCGCATCCGCAATGTCGATCCTTCTGTTCGCCGGTGAAGCTATGCGCGGCCCTTGCCAGCGTCAAGCTCGGCAGCCAGTGCACGCTTCAGCTCTGCGCGTCGCGCGCGATAATCCTCATCGGCCTCCGTGCCGCCCTTCCCGTTGCGCTCGTGTGCCGCATCCAGCTCCGCGATCTCGCGCGCGAGACGCGCCGCTTCCGCCCCTTCGGCTGGCACGGGCGGTGCCCACGCCGCGCCGGTGAGAGGTGCAGCCGAACCCACCGCGCCGGCCGCCGCGCGCCTGCGCGAGAAGGTCACCGCCAGCGCCCCGAGCATGAGGAGCGCGATCACCACCACCAGCACCACCTGAAAGCGCTCGTTCAGCGGCGGTGTGCCTGGCGACGGCGCGGTGATCGTGAAGACCGCGTTCCTCGGCGCGTCCTGCGCGAGGAAGCGGTTGAACGTGCGACCCTCGAGCGATACCGCGGCAACCTGTGAGAGCCGCGCGCCGCTCACCTTCGCACCCGGCTCCTCGAGAAGCACCTCGAGCACGGGCACGCTGTCGGCAAGCGGGATCGCGAGTGGGAACGCGGACTCGGGGAGATGGTAGGCGAAGGAGATCTGCTTGAGCCCGGGCGCGAAGGGCGCAACGCTCGTCACACGCCCGGAGTCGGCCTTGATGGAGCTGGGCGAGATGTCGGCCTGCGCGATCTGGAACCCCTCTGCCGCGACGGGAATGATAGTGCTCCAGGTCGGGTGCGCATCGTCGGCGGAGATGCGCGTCACCGACGTGTCGTTGGATATCTCGTACACCTCCACGATCTCGCGCAGGCCATCCGCGTTGGGCGACGACACCACGACGTGTCTCCCTTGCACGTGCAGCGGGATCGGAGCGGATGTCGTGTCGAACACGGTGATCTCCGCGTCATCGCCGGTCACACGCCGCTCGCGCAACGGTGCCGAGAAGTACGCTATGCCGCGATACGAGACCGAGAGGAAGTAGATCGCCTGCGGGCTCCCACTCAGCCGATAGCGAATGGCGTAGCTGCCGTCCGGGCGTGTGCGTGTCGAGTCGAGCGGACCGGAGCTGTCCGGTCCCACGCGGTGGAGCGTGACCCACACGTCGGGAGTGGCTGCCACGCCACTCCCCGATGGGTGCAGCACGCGCCCGCTCACGAAGCGGCGTGTGGTGTCTGTGCCGGTGGCCGTCGCAGACGTGTTCCCGGACGGCGGCGACGCCTGCGCGAGAGCGCCGCGCGCTCCGAACGCGAGGGCACAGAGTAGTGCCAGCGAGTGAAGGACAACGGAAAGGCGGTCGCACGCTGCGACCGCCCCCCACCCTCCGCGGTTCGATCGGACCATCGGGCTTGCCGGATGCTTCACAGGTTGAACTTCCCGAAATCCTCCGGCCGCATCTTCTCGAGGTACGCCTTCAACTGCTCGGCCTTGAGGTCGCGCTGTTCCGTCATCCCACCGCTCATCCCCGTCGTCTCCTCTTCCGCCGAGAAGTCGAGCTCCTCGGCCTCCGCCTCCTCGCCCTCCTCGACCGCCAACGCGGTGAGCAGCGACTCCTGCGCGAATATCGGCGCCGAGAGGCGGAGCGCCAGCGCGATGCTGTCCGAGGGCCTGGCGTCCACGTGCAGGACCTCCTCGCCGCGGTAGATGTGCAGCTCCGCGAAGTAGGTGTTGTCCTGAACCTTCGTGATCTGTACGCGCCGCAGCGAGCCACCCAGGCCGGTGATGAGCCGCTTGCACAGATCGTGGGTCAGCGGCCGCGGAGGACGGATGTCGTTCATCTCCATCACGATCGACTCCGCCTCGGGCTGCCCGATCCAGATCGGGAGGAGGCGCTCTCCGTCCTTCTCCTGCAGGATCACCACGTAGGTGTTCGATGCGCTATCCAGGCCGAGACGTGCAACCTTTACTTCCACCATGTTCAGCTCCCTTCCAGACGCGAGCGTGCCATTATCAGGAATAATACGCGCTGTCGCGGATTTCCTCAGCCACCCCGCATCTGCCGACGGACGCCAACCGCGAGAGGCCCCACCGGTCATCTTACCGGGCCGCTATTGGGGCGGCAACCCGTCGTATGGGAAGGGATCGGCACCGCAGCTCGCGCGCAGCCGGCGCTCGAGAACGATGGCTACGTCGTGCGCGGTAGGCAGGCGCAGCGCCTCTTCGATCGCGGCGGCGGCATCGGAAGTAGCCACCCCGCGCACGAGGCGCTTGACCAGCGGCACGGCTCGCGGTGCCACGCTCAGCTGTCTGACGCCCAGGCCTATGAGCGCGAAGGCCATGAGCGGCTCCGATGCCATCTCGCCGCATACCGTGACGCCTAGACCGTTCGCATCTCCCACCTCCACGGTGCGCGCTATGAGCCGCAGGACACCCGGGTGGAGGGGCGTGAAGCGGTCCGCGATGTTGGCGTTCCCGCGGTCCACTGCGAGCGAGTACTGGGTGAGGTCGTTCGTTCCGATGCTGAAGAAGGCTGCCTCACCCACGAAGCTGTCCGCCGCGACGGCGGCGGCCGGCGTCTCGATCATCACGCCGAGCGGAATGTCCAGGCGATGCGGGATGCCGCGGCTGGCGAGATCCTTTGCCTCCGTCGCCATGAGCTCGCGCGTCTGACGCACCTCGTCCACCGTCACCACCAGCGGCAGCATGATGCGCAGATCTCCATGCACGGCGGCGCGCATCAGCGCGCGGAGCTGCGGGCGGAAGACCGCCGGCTCGTCCAGGCACATACGGATGGCGCGCCAGCCGAGGAAGGGATTCGCCTCCGTGGGATAGCCGCCCACGGGGAGCTTGTCGCCGCCGATGTCGAAGGTGCGGATCACCACCGGACGCCCGCCGAAAGAATCGACCACGCGGCGGTAGGCACGGTACTGTTCTTCCTCGTCGGGCATCGTCGTGCGCCCCACCACGAGGAACTCGGTGCGCATGAGGCCCACACCGTCGGCGCCGCTGCGCGCGGCCGCCTCCGCGTCTTCGGGGATGTCCACGTTGGCGTAGAGCGTCACGCGCTGGCCGTCGGTGGTCACCGATTCGGCCCCGGCCTCTCGCGCCAGTTCCTCGCCCACCGCGGCCTCGCGCCTGGAGCGCTCGCGGAAATCTTCGATCTCCGCGTCGGTGGGATTTATCCAGAGCATCCCGGTGGTGCCGTCGAGGATCGCCATCTCTCCTCCACGGAGCCGGGCGGTGGCGCTCCTCAGCCCCACCACCGCGGGAAGCCCGAGCGAGCGTGCGAGAATCGCCACGTGCGACACGCGCGTCCCGGCGTCCGTGGCAATCGCCGCCACCGCCTCGCGATCCACCTGCACGGTGAGGCTGGGCGTGAGGTCGTGCGTCACCAGGATCACTCCCGCACCCTTGGGAAGATCGAGGGGATCGTGATCGGGGAGATTGAGCAGTAGCGAGAGGACGCGGATCTGGACGTCGGTTATGTCGCCCACGCGCTCGCGCATCATCGGCGAGGCGTGACGCGCGAAGTGGTGACGCCACTCGAGCATCGTGATCTCGAACGCCGATTCGGCCGCGAGGTTCTGGCGGATGAGCCCTTCCACCCGTCCAATGAGCTCGATGTCCTCGAGGATGAAGAGCTGTGCGTCGAAGATCCGCGCCTCCTCCTCGCCCGCGTGCCGCGCGGCGCGCGCACGAACGGTGCGCAACCGCTCGCGCGCCTGCTCGAGCGCGGCGTGGAACCGCTGGATCTCCGCGGCGATCGCCTCGTCGTCGATGATGCGTTGCGGTACCTCGGGCACCTCCCAGAGAAGGACGTGCACCTGTCCCACGACGATCCCTGGCGACGCGGGGATCCCCGTCAGCCGTCTGTCCATCACGCCTCCCCGAACCTCGCCGCCACGAGCTCGGCGAGCGCGCTCACCGCCTGATCGGCGTCGGGCCCCGAAGCACGGATTACCAGTTCGGCACCGAACTCGGCGGCGAGCATCATCACTCCCATGATGCTCTTTCCGTTCACCTCGAGGTCGTCGCGCACCATGGTGATGTCGCTCTGAAATTTCGAAGCGACCTTCACCAGCTCGGCCGCGGGTCTCGCGTGGAGACCGTTCTTGTTGACGATGCGCACGGATCTTTCCGTCATTATCGAGCGACCGAGTAGATGATTAGCACCGCGAGTACCACGAGCGCCACACGCCAGCCCTCGACGCGCGAATGCAGACGCACGAGCACCGCTCCGAGAATGGCGGCCATGAGCATCGCCGATGCGATCGCGACGCCGCCCACCGCGCGCACCATTTCACTCTCCGGCACCGGCGGCACGGGGAGGCCCCGCAGAACCCGCCAGATCGCGAGCGGGAGTGCCATGCCCGCCAGCGCCATCACCGCTCTCGAGAGCACAGCCGGACCTCGCCTGAGAAGCGGACCGCCGAGCGACGACGCCACGCGCAGCCCTCCCTCCCAGCCGGCTCTGAGACCCCAGATACGGAGCGCCAGGTGTCCCGCGTTGTAGACCACGAGGAACACCAGCACCACCAACGGTGCATCCGCCCGCAGGCCGAACGCCAGTAGCGCGAGGAGCGCGCTGAACGGAAGCCAGCCGGCCCAGACGAGGCGGTCGCCGAGAGAACCGAGCGGGCCGCACATCGCCGTGCGGAAGCGCTCGATCTGCTCCGGCGGATGTCCGTCGAGCTCCGCGCGAGCCAGCGCGCCCACCGCCACAGCCGCGAAGTACGGCTGCGCATTGAAGTACCTCGACTGCCGCGCCAGTGCCTCGCGATACGCCGCCCCTCCCCTCCCACCCGGGAGGAGACGCAGCGCCGGCTCGATACAGAAACCGAGTCCCGGACCGAGCATGAGCTCGTAGTTCCACGACGCCTGGATGGCGAGCAGCCGCGTGAACATCACGAGCCGCGTCCGCAACGGGAGACGCGGCGACACCGCGGCGACGGCAGTGCGCGCGCTCATCTCCGCAGCACCAGGATCGCGATACCGGCCACTAGCCCTCCCAGGAAATACCATCGCGCCATGCTCACTCCCTGCGAGATCCGCCACGCCGCGCTACCCGCGACGGCGGCCGCTACCGCCGCGAGCACCACGTGCGACGGCGTGCGGCCGAGCGACCAGTGAGAGAGCACCCACGCCGCGAATGGAAGCCAGACCAGCAGCGCGATCAGGGTGAGGAGGAAGCCACGCGCGAGGTCCGCCGTAAGCCCGCGGAGCTGGAGCGCCGTCACCGTGCCCGGACGGCCCTCTTCCAGCATTCCGAGCTCGCGACGCACCCACACGCCGTTGAGCCGCCGCAACCCGTACATGCTCCAGCCGCCCGCCCACGCGGTGGCGATGGACGCGAAGATGGCCACCACTGCGGCGCCCGGGAGAGCATAGAACTCGGCGGCCATCGCGCCGCCCACCACCGAAGCCGTCCCCCACTCCGGGTAGCGCGAGGCGCCCACCGGCAGCATCTCGAGCGCGATCAGCTCGAGCACCGCCCCGGCCACCAGCCCGGATGTGATGTCGCCCGCCAGCGCGCCGCCCAGAGTGGCCGCTACGATCGGGCGTGAGATCATTGCCTGCGGGAAGCTCACCACGTCGAGCCCCAGTACGGCTCCCACGATCGCCACGGGAAGGAGCGAAAGGAGCTCGGGCATCATCACTTCTGCGCTCCGCCATCGAGCAGCTCGCGCAGCGGCATCGGCCGCGCGGATGGTACGTCCTGCACGGTGACCACCACTCCGCCCGCCTGGAGCGCGCGGAGGCCGCGTTCTTCATCTGGTGTGAGAAAGACGTAGCGCAGCTTCTCCGCTCGACCGGAGCGGTGGTGGATCCCGCCGACATTCACCGCGGCGATCCCCGGCGCCGCCGCCGTGAGGCGCCTCATGGTCTCGACATCGCCTGTGAGCAGGATGCCGGGACGCTGGTCGTCGCGCCACGCCTGCATCCCCTCCACCGCCTCCTTCACCGATGCGAAGTAGAGGTCCACCCCGGGCGGTACTCCCATGCGATAGAGCTCCTGCTCCCAGTCACTAGCCGCCACCGCGTCGTCCACCAGCACGATGAACCCGACGTTGAGCGGCTGCCCCCAACCGACCACCACCTGTCCGTGGATCAAACGGTCGTCGATGCGATACAGTTCGATCGTCACGCAGGCTTACCTCGCAGGAAGCGCATCGAGGCGGCGCCACGCTCGGCGGCCTCCTCCGCCACTCTGAACGCGGACGCGTCTCTCCCTTCGCCGGCCGGGGGCTCGCCGGAGGCCGCGAAGTGGAGCAGCGCAGGCAGGTTCACGCCGGTGACGACCACGATGTCGGGGCGGACGCGTAGCAACCTGCACGCCGCGAAATTACAACTCCCGGCCGGGAGGTCCGTGAACACCACTCTGGCGCCGGTCGCCTCCATCCGCTCTCGCAGCATCGCCTCGATCTCGCTCGTGCCGAGTCCCTCGTTGGAGAGCGCGATGAAGCGGTCGGTGATCCCGGTTATCCGCTCCACGGCCGACACGAGACCCTCGGCGACACGGCCGTGTCCGAGAACTATCGCGATCGGAGTATCACTCATCGTCTTCGGCAAGATATTGGCGCACGTCGGCAGCGGCGCGCATGCGTCCTATGAGACGCTGGTTGAACGCCTCCGCGGGATCGATCCCGCTGAAGCGCAGCAGATGATTCATCGCGATGACTTCCGCCACCACCGTGATGTTCTTACCCGGGTTGAGCGGGATCGTGACGCGCGGGATCTCCACGTCGAGAATCTTCGTGGTCGCGCCGTCGAGTCCCGTACGATCCGCCGAGTCGGCGTGCTCCCAGTGCTCGAGACGCACCACCACCTCGATGCGCTTCTGCTGACGCACGGACCTCACGCCGAAGATGGAGGGGATGTCTATCAGCCCCACGCCGCGGATCTCCATGTGATGCCGCTGCAGCTCGTGGCCGCGGCCGATGATCACATCGTTCCCCCGGCGCGTGGCTATCACCAGATCGTCGGCCACGAGGCGGTGCCCTCTCTCCACGAGGTCCAGTACGCATTCCGACTTGCCGATCCCGCTTTTCCCCACGAAGAGGAGGCCAACGCCGTACACGTCGGCGAGCGAGCCGTGGAGGGTAGTCGTGGGCGCGAACTCCTCGTCCAGCGCCGGCTTCACGCGCCGGTAGAACTCGGTGGTCTTGAGCGGCGAGCTGAGAACGCAGATGCCATGGCTGTCGGCTATCTCGATCATCCGCGCCGGAACGCGGATTCCCTTCGTGACCACGGCGCAGGGGACATCGAAGGAGAAGAAGAGCTCGAGAACGTGGCCTTGCTTGTCGGCCGACAGCGAGGCGAGGTAGGTCATCTCGGTCTCACCGAACACCTGCATCCGCTTCGCCGGAAAGCGTTCCACGAATCCAGCGAGCACGAGTCCGGGACTCGACACCTCGTTCGTCGTGATCACGCGATCGAGGCCCGACTCGGCCGTGGTGACCACGTCGAGCTGTAGCGTGTCGCGCATGAGGTCGAGCATTCGCGCTACGGTGAACGGCGCCTTCATCGCTCGGACTCCAGAGTGTGTTTCATCGACCGCCTCCTGATCCAGCCACGGTCTCGAGATGCTCTTCCGTCTGCTCTGCCGCCGCCTCCCACGAAAATCCTTCCGCGAAGCGACGCGCCTTCGCTCCCAGCTCGGTCACCAGCATCGGGTCGTTCGCGATCCTGGCCATGGCCCGGGCCAGTGCCGGCACATCGCCATGCGGCACCAGGAAGCCAGTCTCTCCGTCGCGCACCGACTCGCGCAAGCCCGGGGAGTCGGATGCGATGACGGGAGTGGAGCAGGCCGCCGCCTCGAAGTTCGTGATTCCCCACCCTTCCTTGGGCGACGTGAAGGCGAGCGCCCACGCTTCCCTCAGGAGCGAGCGTTTGGCACTGTCATCGATGAAGCCAAGAAATCGCACGCGTTCACCGAGGTCAAGCGAGGCGGCCAGCTTTTCGAGCTCGGGACGGTAGTCGCCCGTCCCGGCGATTGCCAGGCGCGCCGTGGGGTGCCCCGTCTGGGCGAAGGCACGCACTATGAGATCCACCCGCTTGTAGCGCTTGAGCCGGCCCAGATACGCGAAGAGCGGTTCGCTCGATCGCGCCGAAGGATCCGGAGCGTACCAGTCCGCGTCGATGCCGGGGTAGATGACGCGAACGCTCTCGCGCGGGATCCCGCGCCTGGCCAGATCATCCGCCGTGCTCTCGCTGATCGCCTCGAAGGGTACCCCGCGATACGCCCGGACGAGCGGGCGCTCGAGCGCCCACACCGCCGCTGCCATCGGAATCGAGACTTCCTGGAACACGGTGGTTCCGAAGAGGTGAGGCACGAGCGCCATCACCCGGCGCGCACCCCAGCGCGGCGTGTAGAGCGGCACTTTGTTGATGTCCTCCACCAGCACGTCGTGCCCGGCGCCGGCGAGCTGCTCCCGGTAGTAGCGCCGCGCGTGAAACGGGAAGCTGTAGCGAGTCCCAACGCGATGCACCGAGATCCCATCGAGACACGCGCGCGCCTCGCACCCGGGCCACCCTCCGCAGAGGAGCGACACGTCGTGGCCACGCGCGGCGAGGCGGCCGAAGATCTCGTGCAGGTGGATTTCCGCCCCGCCGGCCTGTGGGTTCTCGCGGTCCTGCCAGTTGACCAACAGGATGCGCACTAGAGCCTGCCCATCCTCCTGGCAAGGGCGTCGAGCACGCCGTTCACGAAGCGCCCGCTGTTCGCGCTGCCGTAGAGATCGGCGAGTCGCACACCCTCCTGGATGGCCACCTTGGGAGGCGTTTCTCCACGACGCAGCTCCGCCGCGCCGAGCCGCAGAACGGAGCGTTCGATGGAGCCCAGACGCTCGAGGCGCCAATTGGTGGTGACATCCGCCAGCGCGGCATCTATCTCGTCGCTCTCGTTCGCCACGGTGCTCACCAGCGCGCTCGCGAAGCGGCGCTGTTCCGAGGGAACCTGCATGTCGTCCCACACCTGCTCGGCCACGCGAGGGAGATCGCGCGGATTGGCGTCGACTCCGAGCGCGGTGCGCACTGCCCCCTGATGCACGGGCCCGACAGGCTCGCGCGCTACGCTCCCCGCACTGCGCATCTCCCAGGCGTAGAGTGCCTGCAGCGCGCGAGCGCGCGCGCGAGTCTCAATCCTCATCGGCGACTCCGAGCCGATCGAAGAGATCCGCCATCTCCAGCGCGGCGAGCGCGGCATCCCACCCCTTGTTGCCGTGCGCCCCGCCAGCTCGCGCCTCCGCCTGCTCCATCGTGTCGCACGTGAGCAGGCCGAAGCCGACGGGCGTGTCGAAGTCGGCGCTCGCCTGCGCCAGGCCACGCGACGCCTCCCCGGCTACGTAGTCGAAGTGCGGCGTGTCACCGCGGATGACGGCGCCGAGCGCCACGATCGCGTTGTACCGCTCCGACGAGAGCAGCAGCCGCGCGGCAGCGGGGAGCTCCCACGCTCCCGGCACCCATACGATGTCCACGTCGTCGAACGCCGTGTCGTGTCGCGTGAGCGCGTCCAGCGCTCCGTCCACGAGCTTCTGCGTAACGGACTCGTTGAAGCGGCTCACGACCACGGCTATACGCCGCCCGGCGCCCGAGGGCGTTCCCGAGAATTCGGCCATCAGTGTGCGAAGAGGTGACCCAGCTTCGTATGCTTGGTCTCGAGGTAGCCGCGGTTCTCGCTCGTCTCGGGTGCCTCGATCGGAACGCGCTCTGCGACGCGCAGACCGTACCCCTCCAGGCCGACGAGCTTGCGCGGGTTGTTGGTCATCGGCCGGATGGACTTGAGCCCGAGGTCGAGAAGGATCTGCGCGCCGATGCCGTAGTTCCGGAGATCCGGCTTGAAGCCGAGCCGCTCGTTCGCCTCCACCGTGTCGGCGCCGGCGTCCTGCAGCTCGTACGCCTTGAGCTTGTTGAGCAGCCCGATCCCTCTCCCCTCCTGGTCCAGGTACACTACCACGCCGCGCCCCTCGTCTGCGATCATCTTCATGGCGGTGTGAAGCTGCCAGCCGCAATCGCAGCGCAGCGAGCCGAACACGTCGCCGGTCAGGCACTTCGAGTGCATCCGCACGAGCACATCCTCGCCGTCACGCACGTCGCCGAGTACGAGCGCCACGTGCTCGTGCGTATCCACGTCGTTGCGGTAGCCGATCACGCGCCACTCGCCCCACTCGCTCGGAAGCCGCGCCTCCGCGACTCGATGAACGAGACGTTCGTTCTGAAGGCGATGCGCGACGAGCTGCGCGACGGTAATGAAAGTGAGACCGTGCTTCGCCGCGAACTCCTCGAGCTCCGGCCTGCGAGCTGGCTGCCCATCGGAATCGCGGAGGATCTCGCAGATCACTCCCGCGGGGTAGAGACCGGCCAGGCGCGCTACATCTATGGCCGCCTCGGTATGTCCTACCCGCTCCAGCACTCCACCCGCCCGTGCGCGCAGCGGCTGCACGTGTCCACCGTGCCGGAGATCGGACGGCACCGTGGCGGGATCCACAGCAACGTGGATGGTCTTGGCCCGGTCCTGGGCGCTGATTCCGGTGGTGATGCCGAAGCGCGGCGCAGCATCGATGCTGGGCGTGTACGCCGTGCGGTAGGCATCGATGTTGTTCTCGGTGAGCTGGACGAGGCCGAGCTGGTCGCACCTCTCGCCGGTGAGCGCGAGGCAGAGCAACCCGCTCGCGCGCTTCGTCATGAAATTCACGATGTCGGGAGTGACGAGCGAGGCAGCGCAGATCAGATCTCCCTCGTTCTCCCGGTCTTCATCGTCGGCCACGATGATCATGCGGCCGGCTGCTATGTCGGCTATCGCCTGTTCGACGGTTCCAAAAGGCATTCTTTTTTCTACACCTGTGCCATGTACGGCGCGAGGAGGTGACGTACGTACTTGCCGATCACATCCGCTTCGATGTGCACGCGCGATCCTTCGCGCAGCTCGCCGAGCGTGGTATGCGCGAGCGTGTACTCGATCAGCGAGAGCTGCACGATCCCGGCTTCAGGGAGCTCGTTCACGGTGAGGCTCACTCCATTCACGGCGATCGAGCCGTGCGGCACCATCAGATCGGCAAGCTCGCGCGGGATGCGGACGTTTACCAGGCGCGCATCGCCGGCGGTCGCGGTGGAGTCCACCGTTCCCACACCATCCACATGTCCCTGCACGATGTGGCCGCCCAGGCGAGCATCGGCGCGCATCGCACGCTCGAGGTTCACCCTGGTGCCCTCCCCCCAGGAAGAGATGTCGGTGCGGTCGAGCGTCGTGAGCACGGCTGCCACGGTGAACCACCCGTCGCCATGCGAGCGCACCGTGAGGCAGACGCCATTAATGGCGATGCTCTCACCTTCGGCGAGCCCGCGGAACGCGCTCTTCACGCGCAGCTCGCGTCCGGCCGCGCTGTCGCGCGCTTCCTCGATGACGCCGACGTCCTCGATCAGGCCGGTGAACATTCCGATCGGACCGCGTATGTGATCATCGTATCGTCACCCAGGGCGCGTCGCTCGAGCACGCGAAAGCGCGGCGCCTCGGCGATCGGCATGGACGGCACGTGGGCGAAGGCGCCCCGCGCGCCACACCCCAGCAGCACCGCACCTCGAAAGATAATCAGCCGGTCCACCAGTGCGCGCTCCAGAAAGGCTCCCGCGAGCCGCGCCCCACCCTCCACCAGGAGTGAACGCACGTCTCGGCGCGCCAGTTCCTCCAGCGCGACCTCGAGAGAGCTCGCACGGAGCAGCTCCACGCCCGCTTCCTCCAGCGCGCGCGCGGCCACAGGGTCCGGATCGTCCACCACCACGACCGTGGGAAGCTCGCGCGCGCCCGCCACGAGTCTGGAGGATAGCGGCGTGCGTGCGCGGCGATCGAAGATCACGCGCAGCGGTGGTACGCGCGGCGCCGGAGCATCGCGCACGGTCAGGAGCGGGTCGTCCGCGATCACGGTCCCGATCCCTGCCGCCACCGCGTCGCTCCCCGCGCGCAGCTCGTGCGCCGCCGCGCGCGCTTCGGGCCCGGTTATCCAGCGCGAGCCGCCCTCCGCGTCGGCCACCGCGCTGTCAATCGATAGCGCGAGCTTCAGCGTGACCCAGGGACGGCGCTGTTCACCCCTCGACTCGTGCGCGTGGAAAAATGGCGCGTTGAGCTCGCGCGCCGCTTCCTCTTCGATCCCCTCCACCACCTCCACGCCCGCCGCGCGCAGGCGCTCCGCACCACCGCCAGCGACCGGATTGGGGTCGCGTGCCGCGATCACCACGCGGGCTACGCCAGCCGCCACGAGCGCGTCCGCGCACGGGGGCATCTTCCCCGTGTGTGCGCACGGCTCCAGCGACACGTACACCGTGGAACCGCGCGCGCGCTCGCCGGCCTCCCGGAGCGCTGCCGCTTCCGCGTGCGCCTCGCCGTATCGCGCGTGGTATCCTTCGCTCACTACTCCGCCGTCGCGAACGATCACCGCGCCCACCATCGGGTTGGGAGCGGTCTGGCCGTGGCCACGGCGCGCGAGCTCTATCGCTCGCCGCATGAACGCCGCGTCATCGCGCGGATGATCCGCGCGCGGAGTGGGAAACTCGGGATCAGAAGCCAATGCGCAGCCCAACCGACCCGTAGAGCCGTGCATCGCCGGCTGCCGGGTCGAAGCGGTTGTACGTTCGCAGCTCTCCGCCCCACACGCGTCCAAGCTCGCCCACCACCCGCACGAGCGGGAACGGGGTGGCCGAGAGATCCACGAACATGTTGGTCCGCTTCGGCGAGACGTCTAGCGTGAACGGCTGCGGCGGGCGTACGCCGCCCACGTCGTATGTGAGCGCAGTGCTCGCGCTGTACTCGTCCTGGCCGATCCCGGCGGCGATCCCGAGCACCAGGAAGCTCTTGCTCGCCACCACGCGCCACGATTTCGCCTTGATCTCGAGATCGCTCACCGTGAGCGTGTTGCTCCCCTCCGAGGCGATGATCGTGGTGGTAGGCAGCTTACGCTCGAGGTACGTGACCGAGATCCCGGGAGTCAGAACGCTCTCGCTGATGATCCCCACCCGCGCGCCGTACCCGAGCTTGAGCGCCCCATCCGATGGGGCGATGCTCACCGAGCGGTTCGTGACATCAGGTATGTACGTCGCGGTCACTATCGCGTCCACACCGCCCACGTACGTCACTCCCACGGGAATTCCCTTGAAGATTCCGAGCGATGCGTCCACCTGCGGGATCGCCACCCACTTCTTGTTCACGGAGTACGTCGACTGTCGTGGCGCCCCTACCACGATCGCGGTACCGCTGACGTCCGGGATGCTCGCGCGCATCGTGTTGGCGCGGAGCTCCACCGTGAAGTGCGGGAAACCGCCAAGCGTGCCACCCTGTCCCAGGACCGCGTTGCCGCCGGCAATGAGAGTACCGAGCTGCTCACCGAGGTACCGATAGATGTCCACTACCTTCTGGCAGGCATCACCGCCCTCCTGGGCAGGACCCACGAATGCCGGATCGGAGCAC
Source organism: Gemmatimonadaceae bacterium (assembly GCA_035688075.1). Classification (GTDB taxonomy): domain Bacteria; phylum Gemmatimonadota; class Gemmatimonadetes; order Gemmatimonadales; family Gemmatimonadaceae; genus JADGGM01. The sequence goes on along the minus strand of DASSNL010000239.1, from coordinate 3,031 downwards.
CGGCTGTCGACACTCTGTGCGCTCACCGCGGGCGCCGCGAGAGCGATGATGGCAAGGACCAACGCCCGAATAGACTTCATGCCTCAGCTCCTTCGGAAAGGTCGCACCGGACAGCATCCGGCAACCCGCCGCGAGCTGTGGAACGACGATCACTTCAGGACGACCACTCCACTCCCGGGTCGCACCTGGCCCATCACCCACGCGGGTGTACCCGCCGCGCGCGAGCTCTCGATTACCGCCTGCGCGTCGACATCGGCGCAGATCACCACCATCCCCACGCCCATGTTGAACGCTCTGAACATCTCGTCGCGCGGTACCTCACCAGCCTTCTCCAGAACCTGGAAGACGTTGGGGACCTCCCAGCTCGAGCTGTCCACGACTGCATCGAGGTCAGGAGGCAGCGCGCGGTTCAGGTTGCCCGGGAGCCCGCCGCCGGTGATGTGCGCCATGGCATGCACGCGCTCCAGCACCGGCCTGAGCGCCGTGAGATACGACCGGTGCACTCTGAGCAATACGTCTGCCACACTTCCCTCCTCGTCGGGAAATGCATCGGCCGGGCTCAGGCGCAGCCGATCGCTGACGATGCGGCGGGCCAGCGAGTAACCGTTGGTATGGAGTCCGGAGCTAGCCAGTCCCACGAGTGCGTCGCCGGGCCGCACGCGCTCCGAGCCGAGGATGCGGTCTTCTTCCACGGAGCCCACGATGAAGCCGGCGAGATCGTAGTCGGGCGGAGTGTAGAGGCCGGGCATCTCGGCCGTCTCGCCGCCGAGGAGCGCGCAGCCATTCTCCCTGCACCCGGCAGCGACGCCGCGCACCACCGCCTCCACCACCTCCGGCACCAGCGCGCCGAACGCCACGTAGTCGAGGAAGAAGAGCGGGAGCGCACCCTGCACCAGGATGTCGTTCGTGCAGTGGTTCACCAGATCGTGTCCCACCGTGTCGTTCCGGCCGGATTCGATCGCCACTTTCACCTTCGTCCCCACTCCATCCGCACTGGCCACGAGGACGGGTGTCCCACCGCCCGCGGGCATGCGGAACATCCCCCCGAAGCCACCGAAGCGGCCGCGCGCACCCTCGGTGAAGGTGGACTCCACCAGCGCCTTGATTCGATCGCGTGCGTCGTTGGCCGAGTCGATGTCGACGCCGGCGCTGCGATAGTCGAGCGGCCCGGTCACCGGAGCAGATCCTCCTCGAACGCGACGAGGCGATGGAACTCGCGCACTCTCTTCACGATGTCCTCCGCGCCGATCTCGAGGAAGCGCGTTATCGAGAAGCGCTCCACCGCGAAAGAGCCCATGGCGGAGCCGTAAACCACCGCTCGCTTGAGATTCGGCTCGCTCAGGTCGCCCGTGCGCGCCAGGTAGCCGATGAAGCCACCTGCGAACGCGTCTCCCGCACCAGTGGGATCGAAGACCTCCTCGAGCGGATAGGCGGGCGCGTAGAACACGCTGGAGCGGGTGAACATGAAAGCTCCGTGCTCTCCCTTCTTGATGATCACGTGCTTCGGTCCGTGCTCCATGATCCAGTGCGCCGCCTTCACCAGATTCACCTGCTCGGTGAGCTGCCGCGCCTCCGCGTCGTTGAGCGTGAGGATGTCCACCTGCGAGAGGAGCGCGAGTATGTCGCTCCGCCTGCTCTCGATCCAGAAGTTCATCGTGTCGCACGCCACCAGCCGTGGCTTCGATACCTGCTGTAGCACGTCGAGCTGGAGCCGCGGATCGATGTTGCCGAGGAAGACGAAGGGAGCGTTCCGGAACTGCTCGGGAATCTTCGGCCGGAAGTGCGAAAACACCCCCAGCCGCGTCTCGAGCGTCTCCGCGCTGTTCAGGTCGTGCCTGTAGCGCCCCCTCCAGTGAAAGCTCTCACCATCGGCGCGCTCCAGCCCCGCGAGATCGACTCCTCTTTGCGCCAGCGCCTCCAGACGATCCACCGGATAATCCTTCCCCACGATTCCCACGAGCTGCACGGGCGCGAGCAGGCTCGCCGACGCCGAAAAGAATGTAGCCGAGCCGCCGAGCACCTCCTCGGCCTTACCAAAAGGAGTCTCCACTGAATCGAGCGCTACCGAGCCGACGACTAGTACCGAGGACATTGCGCTGGGTTAGTTATGGGAAGGAGGGGGAGAAAGCAGAAAGCAGAAAGCAGAAAGCAGGAACTGCTCGTAAGGCGAGATCTCGTCCCCTCGGCAGTTCACTGCTTTCTGCTGTCTGCTTTCTGCTTTCTCCCGAATCACATTCTCTCCGGCGCCGAGATGCCGAGAATCGCCAGGGCATTGGCGAGGACGATGCGGGTGGCGCGGGCGAGGACGAGGCGGGCGTTCATGATGCGCGGCGGCTCGTTGAGCACGTGGTGCTTGTGGTACCAGAGGTGGGCGAGGCGCGCGGTGTCGAGAAGATAGTTGGCAATGCGGTGCGGCTCGAGCGCTTCCGCGGCGCCGGCGACGAGATCGGGGAAGTCGAGCAGCGCCTTGATCAGCGCCTGCTCGGCCGGCTCGGAGAGCACGGCAAGGTCCACTCCCTCCCCCGTTATGCTCTCGGGATCGATGCCGCCCACGCGGAAGATTCCCGACATGCGGGCGTGGGCCATCTGGATGTAGTAGACCGGATTCTCCTCCGACTGCGAGCGCGCGAGGTCCACGTCGAAGATCAGCTGCGAGTCGCCCTTCCGCATCAGGAAGAAGTAGCGGACCGCATCGCGCCCCACCTCGTCTACCAGATCGCGCACGGTGACGTAGCTGCCGGCGCGCTTGGAGATCTTCACCTCCTCGCCGCCACGCATCACCGTCACCATCTGGTGCAGCACGTAGTCCGGGTAGCCCGGCGGGATCCCGATCTCCAGCGCCTGCAGCCCGGCGCGCACGCGCGTCACCGTGCTGTGATGGTCGGCGCCCTGCACGTTGATGGCGCGCGGGAAGCCGCGCTGCCACTTGGTGACGTGATAGGCGACGTCCGGCACGAAGTACGTGTACGTGCCGTCGCGCTTGCGCATCACGCGATCCTTGTCGTCGCTGAAATCGGTGGTGCGCAGCCAG
>DASSNL010000181.1:0-63691 GCA_035688075.1 Gemmatimonadaceae bacterium | reverse complement strand
CGTCGGCGCGGATGCCGACATCACCATCTACTCTCGCTCCGACAACTACGCAGAGATGTTCGCGACGCCGAGGTACGTGTTCAAGAGCGGCACACTCGTGGTGGACGAAGGTCAGCTCCGCCGCGCGCCCCAGGGGAAGCGGCTGCACGTGCGGCCCGAGTACGATGACGCTGTGAGGCGCGACATCGAGCGCTGGTTCGACCGCTACGCGTCGGTGTCGTTCGCCAACTATCCCGTCCCCGGCGACGGGTGGCGGGGCGAGGAGCGCTGAGCATGGAGATCCGTGGCGTCATCATCGACGACACCTTCGCCGAGGCGTTCGGGATGCGCGGCGCGCGCGTGATCATCACCGCGGCCACCGAGAAGTGGGCGCGCACCGCCGCGCTCTCGATGACCGGCTTCGCGACGTCCGTGATAGGGTGCAAGGTGGAAGCGGGGATCGAGCGCGAGCTATCGGCGGAAGAGACCCCCGACGGCCGTCCCGGCGTCAGCGTCCTGGTTTTCACCATGGACTCGGCGAGTCTCGTGAAGCGGCTCATCGAGCGCATCGGTCAGACCGTGCTGACATGTCCCACCACCGCCTGCTTCGACGGCATCCCCGACGCGCCGGAGCGCGTAGGCGTGGGCGGTCCGCTGCGCACCTTCGGCGACGGCTTCCAGTCGAGCAAGGTGATAGCGGGCGTGCGCTACTGGCGCATCCCCGTCATGGAGGGCGAGTTCCTGGTGCAGGAGGAGTTCGGAAAGGTGAAGGGGATCGGCGGCGGCAATTTTCTCATACTGGCCGAGAGCGAGGACGCCGCACTCGACGCCGCCGAGAGCGCGGTGGAGGCGATGCGCGGCACGCCTGGTGTGATACTCCCCTTCCCCGGCGGAATAGTGCGCAGCGGAAGCAAGGTCGGCTCGAAGCGCTACAAGGGGATGATCGCGACCACCAACGATGCATTCTCTCCCACCCTGCGCGCCGTTACGGACACCGAGCTTCCGGAAGGAGTGAACTCGGTGTTCGAGATCGTGCTCGATGGTCTCGACGCCAGGTGCATCTCCGATGCGAAGCGCAAGGGCATCGATGCCGCCTGCCGGCCCGGCGTGGTGCGCATAACGGCCGGCAACTACGGCGGCAAACTCGGGCCGCACCACTTCCATCTTCACGCCATCATGCGCGGCGAGACCTCGGGAGTGGCGCAGGAGAAGCCCGCCGAGAAAGCGCCGAGTAAGTAGCCTCTCGCGCTTTTACGTCATCCCCGCGAAAGCAGGGACCGTCATCCCCGCGAAAGCGGGGATCCATGTTCGAGCCCGCCAACATGGATTCCCGCTTTCGCGGGAATGACGGGGGCCCCTTTAGCGGGGACGACGGCTGGTGGCGTGCGGTTACCTGTTCCCTGCTTTCTGCTTTCTGCTTTCTGCCCCTACCTGCTCCTCAACGCCGCCGCCACTCTCTCCCCCGCCCTCCCGTCCCACCCCTCGGGCCTCCGCGCTCCATTCGTGCGTACAGCCGCGCGCACGAGCGACGGCAGCTCGCCCGGCTCCTGCACCAGGCGATTCGTTCCTTCCGTGATGGTGATCGGCCGCTCGGTGTTGGGCCGCAGCGTGAGACATGGAATGCCGAGCGCCGTGGTCTCCTCCTGCAGCCCACCCGAATCCGTGACCACCACGTGCGCACCGCTCACGAGGTCGAGCATCTCGGGATACGCGAGCGGCTCCATCAGCTCCACGCTCCCCATCTCCAGCCCGAGATCGTTCAACCGCTGCCGCGTCCTCGGATGCACGGGGAAGATCACCCGCCGCTCGCGCGCCACTTCGGCGAGTGCGCTCGCGATCGCGCGCAGACGCTCGGGTACATCCACGTTGCTCGGCCGGTGCAGCGTCACCGCCACCGCTTCGTTCTCTCCCACGCCGAGCCGCTCGCGGAAGCCGCTCCGCTTCGCTGCGTCGAGCGAGTAGTAGAGCGTATCTATCATCACGTTTCCCACGAACACTATCTCTTCCTCGGGCTCGCCCTCCGCGCGCAGCGTCTCGTCGGCATCGCGCGATGGCGTGAGGAGCAGATTCGCCAACCGATCTGTCACCAGCCGGTTGATCTCTTCCGGCATCGTACGATCGTTGCTGCGGAGCCCCGCCTCCACGTGCGCCACCTTCACGCCGAGCTTCGACGCCACGATCGCGGCGGCCATGGTAGAGTTCACGTCTCCGTACACCACCAGCCAGTCGGGCTTCTGCTCGATGAGCACCGGCTCGATACCGGTCATCACGCGCGCAGTCTGCACCGCGTGGCTCGCGCTCCCCACGCCGAGGTTGATGTCGGGTGCAGGGATGCCGAGGTCGCGGAAGAATCCTTCGGAGAGCGATTCGTCGTAGTGCTGACCCGTGTGCACCACCACCTGATCGAGACCGGCCGCGCGCGCGGCACGGTGCACGGGCGCGAGCTTGGGAAAGTTCGGGCGCGCGCCCACTACATGCAGAAGCTTCACTGGAAGATGCTTTTTCGGTGGGAGTAGCTGGAGCACCGGGGCGCTTCGAGCTGCGCGAGCCGCGATGCGGTCACGTACGCTACCCGGGCAGGGGCGTGGAATCAAGGACGCGCTCGGCCACGGACGCATGCTCGGGGCTGGTGGTACCCAGTGGCAGCATCGTGACACGATCGAGCTGCGATTTCGAGTAGTATCCGTAGCCCGCGTCGGCTATGATTTTCGAAGGATGAGGCGAGGCGCCTCATCCAGATCCACCGATCACGCGCGATTGGGCCCATGAGCACCGTGCACCGCAACGACTCCTGTCCCTGCGGCTCCGGCAGGAAATACAAGAAGTGCTGTATGGCTGCCGACGAAAAGCGGGAGCGCACCCTTCGTCTTGTGGGTGCCGATGAGGGCGCTCCCCGCCGGCGGGGCGACCTCCGCGATCTCCACATCGGCACCGTGTGGCAGATGGATCTCGCTCCGGTGCCCAGCCGCTTCGATGACGACCCTTCGGCGCGCCCCGTAATACTCATGGTGCTCGCTGGCGACGTGGTGCTCCACGGCGACATCGTCGCTCATCCACCGTCGGAGTACGATGACATCGCGGCACTCCTGGAGTCGGCTATCGATGCCGCGATCGAAGCATCGCACGTGTCGCCAACCATCGTCGAGCTTCGCTTCAAGGAGATCGCGGCTCCGCTGGCTACGCGCCTTCAGTCGCGTTCGATCTCCGTCCGCACGGTCGGGGCTCTGCCGAAGCTCGCCGCTGCTCTGGACTCCTTCGAAAGGCGTGTCCTCGGGAAGAAGCCTGCATCGGATCGGACCGCGGGGATCCGCGCATCGAGTGCAGGTACGTGGCGCGGATGGGGACTCGCGGACGATCGGACAGCGCGGATCTTCTCGGCTGCTGCCAGCTACTACCGGGCCGCGCCATGGCGCTACTTCACCAACGACCAGATTCTTCACTGCCAACGCCCCGACGGCGAAGGCTGGGATTGCGTGGTACTCGGCGCCGCCGGGATCGAGCTGGGCATCGGGATGTACTCCCGGAGGGAGGATATCCTCGATTTGCTGATCGCCACCTCTCCGGGGAACGCGCGCCCACGGCGTCCTCAGGCGGTTCTCTCCCTGACCTTCGGCAGCGCCGAGCTCCTGGGCCGCGCCGCCACGCGCGAGATCCGCTCCGCCGGCTGGGAGGTAGCGGAGGCCAACGCATTTCCCTTCCTCATGGCAATTGAAACGCCCGCTGGCGGTATCACGAGCGACCGGTTCGAAGACATCGAAGCGGCGCTCATCGCGATCCCTCGCTTCGTCGAAAGTCATCGCGCCGCACTCGCAGGCGATGAGGTGGTGAGGTTCCCACTCCGGTGGACCGACCCCGAGAGCGGGACCATCGTTCGCTACGATGGGTCCGACTACGAGGACGAACTGGGCGAGTCGCTCTGGGGGATACCTTCCGACATCGGACCTGCTCTACCGAAGGGGAGCGGGGCGGATCCAACCGCCACGATCACCGATGACAGCACTCGGGTCATCGGAGAATACGACGCCGAAACCATCCAGCGTTTCATCGCCGATGAGATGAAGATCGTGGCTCGCTTCGGCGAGCAGTTGAGCTCCGACACCGGCGGCAAGACACTCTCCAGAACGACAGTGTCCAGGCACATCAAGAACGCCGAACTATTCATCGACTTCCTTGGCAATTACCAGGGGTACCCACTCCGAGCCGTCACGGAGTACGATCTACGCGTCTTTCTGTACGATTGGTACCCGCGAAAGGTGCGCTCCAGCAAGACCGGGGCACGCTCGCTCCTCGTGTCGCTGGCTCGCTTCTTCGAGTACCTGGCCGAGTTCGAGAACATCGAATATCCATGGGCTCTGCCCATCCTTCGCGATGTAGACGTCTTCATGGAACGCTGGGAATCCTTCCCCGGCGGCCCCTGGTGGGACGCCGACACCGACGACTGGCAGTCCGATCTCCACGCCAACCTGAGCGCGCGCGCCCTCCTGTGCGAGATGGGCGGCAACGGCGACGACGAGGTGGATTGGGGCGGAGGCGCTGGGGGGATGGGAATGGTGGAGCTGGAACTCGCTCAAGCACTGCAGCGGCAGTGGCTCCTCTGGCGAGAGGAAGAAGTCCTCCGTGGAACGACAGATCCGGAACTCGCACGCGCCGCTATCATACCGCGCCAGCGCGAGTGGGAGCAAACACCGAACGCCCTGGTAGATGGCCTGACGCCAGCCGAGGCGGTCGCTCGCGAGCGAGCGGAGCGAGCGAAACCTTCACGTTGAGGGCGCGATCCTTGCCCGCCTCCACTGACCTATGAGCGACACAATAACCCTCACCCTCCGCTCCGCAATCGACTCGATAGTCGAAGCCGACTCCATCACGCCCGATCGCTTCGCCGCCCTCTCCAACTCCGAGATCGCGCGCCTCCCCGTGTGGCGCGGCCGCGAGCAGCTCGCGCTCGGCGATCTCTTCAACGTGAGCGGCGAACGCGCCACGCGCGTGCACCTGGTGGGTGACCTCTCGAAGGTGGATGCACTCGGCGCCGCGATGTCTGCCGGCGAGCTCACGGTAGATGGTAACGTCGGCCGCTACGTGGGCTCGCGCATGAGCGGCGGCGTGCTGCGCGTGAGCGGGAACGCGGGCGACGGCGCGGGACTCGAGATGTCGGGCGGCCTGCTCGACATCTCCGGCGACGCCGGCAATCGCGTGGGCGCCGCGCGACTCGGTGCATCGAAAGGGATGCTCGGCGGCGAGATCATCGTGCGCGGCCGGCTCGGCACCGAAGCCGGTACGCGGATGCGGCGCGGCACCATAGTGTGCTCCGGCGCCGGCGACCGCACTGGCGAGGCGATGATCGCCGGCAGCGTCATCGTGCTCGGCGACGCCGGGAACGACACCGGCCGCTACAACAAGCGCGGGAGCATAGTGGTATTCGGGAGCGCGGGGATCCCGCCCACCTACGCGTACGCATGCACCTACCACCCGCCGCACCTGGCGCTGACGCTGCGATATCTGCGCTCGAAGCACGGTGTGCAAGTCGCTGACGATCGCATGCGCGGACTCTATAGCCGTCACTCCGGCGACCTGGCCGAGCTGGCGCGAGCGAGCGGCGAGATACTCCAATGGGCGAGCGCGAGATGACCGACACCACATCTTCAGCCGCGTCGAGCGGCGCGAGCGCGACCGCGGAGCGCGCGGGAACGCACACCGATCTCCATCTCAACGACCGCGCCTGGGCCATCGCCGACGAGCTCGAGTCGCGCGCCGACGAGCTGCGCATCGCCGTCACCCGGCTCCCCTCCGGTGCTCGCGTCCTGGACGCCGGCGTCGACGCCCCTGGCGGCCTCGGTGCCGGCATCGGCCTCGCGCGCCTCTGCATGGCCGGCCTGGGTAATATTAGCATCGATTCGCTACTAATTGGCGACATCCCCTACTCCGGCATCCGCGTGTGGACCGACCACCCCGCCGTCGCATGCATGGCATCGCAGTACGCCGGCTGGGCGATCAAGGTGGAGAAGTACTTCGCCATGGCCTCCGGCCCCCTCCGCGCGCAGGCGCGCGTGGAGACGGAGCTCTACGAGAAGCTCGGCTACTCCGAGCGCGCCGAGCACGGCGTGCTGGTCCTCGAGGGCCGCAAGCTCCCCGACGACGCGGTGGCCAAGTACGTCGCCGAGAAGTCCGGCCTCGCCCCCTCGGCCATCACCTTCGCCATCGCTCCCACCGCTTCGATAGCGGGCGGCGTCCAGGTAGTCGCTCGCTCCCTCGAGACCGGCCTCCACAAGATGGAAACCGTGGGCTTCGATGTGACCCGCGTACTGAGCGGCATAGGCACAGCCCCCATCCCGCCCGTCGCCAGGGACGACCTCCACGCCATCGGCCGCACCAACGACTGCGTCCTCTACGGAGGCGAAGCCCGCTTCACCATAGATGCCGATGACGCCGAGCTCGAGGAGCTCGCCCGCAAGCTCCCCGCCTCATCGTCCAACGACTACGGCACCCCCTTCTACGACATCTTCAAGCGCTACGACGGCGACTTCTACAAAATCGACAAACTCCTCTTCAGTCCCGGCGAAGTCTGGCTCACCTCTGCCAACTCCGGCCGTACATTCCACGGTGGCAAACTCGATCCTACCGTGCTCAGGAAATCGTTGCTCGGGTGAATGGCTTGGTTTGCGGGGGAGAGTTCCGGTGAACTGAAATCGCGGAGAGCGCGGAGGACCGCGGAGAGCGCGGAGGGGAACTGCACAAGGAGTCAGGCTACTAACCGCAAGAACCGGAAAAGAAAAGAGGGGAACTGCTCCCTCGCCTCGGGTCCTGCCCGGGTGGACAGGACTCAAAGTGCGGGAGCAGTTCCCCCAAAGACCCCTTGTTCGAGATCTCGGCCCTATGCCTTTTCTCTGAAGTACGAGATCCAGGCCCTACGGCCTTTCTCCGCGCTCTCCGCGGTCCTCCGCGATCTCCGCGATCGCGCTCTCCGCGGTCCTCCGCGCTCTCCGCGATTTCAGTTCACCGGAGCTCTCCCCCGCAAACCAACCAGATCAGCCGAGCCGATCCCCATGAAGATCCCAATCCTCTCCTCCCGCACCGGCTGGCACACGGATCAGTTGCTGCGCGCACTGGGAGAGAGAGGCCACGAGGGAGTCACCCTGCAGTACGAATCGCTCATCGCCCGACTCGGCAACCAACACGGACTCGGCGCAGAGGGGCAAGAGCTGATGGAAGCGCCGGCGGTGCTCGCGCGGATCATACCGAACGGGTCGCTCGAGCAGATCATCTACCGCGTGGATGTCCTGCACTGGCTCGAGGATGCCGGTGTCACGGTGATGAACTCTCCGCGCTGCATCGAGCGATCGGTGGACAAGTTCTACACATCGGCGATTCTTCAGCGCGCCGGGCTCGCCACACCGGAAACCGTGGTGTGCGAGGGAACCGACGATGCGATGGACGCCTTCCGCGGCATGGGCGACGTCATCGTGAAACCGCTCTTCGGCTCGATGGGGCTCGGCATGGTGAGGGTGAGCGATGAGGACAGCGCCTGGCGCGTCTTCCGCGCGCTGGAAGCCATAAGAGGGGTTTATTATCTTCAGCGCGCCGTCAGGCAGGGGGAGAGGGGTCGAGACGGCGCGGGCGAGGGGCGCGACGTGCGCGCCTTCGTGGTCGGCGACCGCGTGATCGGCGCGATCGAGCGGAGCGCGCCGGGGTGGCGCACCAACGTCGCGCGCGGCGGGCGAGCGCGCGCCTTCGAGCTGCCTAGCGAGTGGTGCGCCATGGCGCTGCGCGCCGCGCGCGCGGTGGGCGCCGACTATGCCGGGGTGGACCTGCTGCCCGCGGACGATGGGACCGTCTACGTACTCGAGGTAAATGGTATCCCAGGATGGCACGGTCTCCAGCAGGCAACTTCCATCGACGTGGCCGCGGCGATAGTGGACCATCTCCTCGACGCGATCCCGGCGCGCGAGTGAGCGAGCGCTCGGGCGAGCGTGCACGTGATGAGGTCGCGCGCGGCGAGCGCGCCGAGAAAGCCCCCGAGCAGAGCGAGCAGAACGAGCGCAGCACGACACTCCGCCACACCGACGACATCGCCTCCGCCGCCCAGCTCGCATCGCTCCTCGAGGCGAGCGCGCCCAAGCCGGGCAATGTCTCACCCGGCAGGCACTTCCACGACACGCGCTACGAGGACTTCCTCGCCAGCGCCGCGGCCATCGGCCCCGCCTTCGCGCGCGCGGGCGACGCCACGCTCGGCGACACCATCCTCGACTCCATCCGCGCCACCGCTCGCTTTACGAGCTCCAACACCAACCTCGGCATCGTGCTTCTTCTCGCCCCTCTGGCGCACGCCGCGCACGAGGCTTGCCGCACGCGTTTCCCGATACGTGAGGAGCTCGCGCGCGTTCTGCGCTCCACCACCGTGCGCGACGCCGCCGATGTCTACGAGGCCATCCGCATCGCGCACCCGGCGGGGTTGGGGAAGGTCGAAGATGAAGATGTGGCGTCGTCGCCGAGCATCGCGCTGCGCGATGTGATGGCGCTGGCCGCCGGGCGTGATGGGATAGCGCACGAGTACACGACCGACTTTGCCACCACCTTCGAGGCAGGCGCGCCGGCGCTGGCGCGTGCCCGACGCGATGGGCTCTCGTGGGACGACGCCGTGGTCGAGTGCTACCTCACTTTGTTGGCCTCGGCGCCCGACACGCACATCGCTCGGAAACTTGGCGGCGCCGTAGCCGTTCATGTATCGGAGAGTGCGCGCGCCGTCGTCGCGGCCGGGGGTGTCCGTACGGCCGCTGGACGCGACAGCATAGCGCTACTCGACCGACAGTTGCGCGATGAGCGCAACGGTAGAAACCCGGGAACGACCGCCGACCTCACGGCCGCGGCGATTTACGCCGTGCTGCTGGAGGAGCTACTCCAACCGAGTCATGATGGGGACCAGTGAGCCAAGGGAACCAATGAGCATCGATCGCGAGTTCAGGGTGAGCGTCACGAAAGACTATCTGGTCTTCGCTTCGGCGCACTTCATCACCTTCGCGGGCCACCGATGCGAGTCGCTGCACGGACACAACTACAGAACCGGCATCACCATCGAGGGACACCTCGACGAGGAGAGCTGGTACGTGCTCGACTTCTCCGAGGTCAAGCAGATGATGCGGCGCTACTGCGACGAGATAGACCACAAGGTGCTGCTCCCGCTGCAGAACCCCAAGGTCCAGGTGGAGGAGCGCGGCGACTTCGTGCACGTGTCGTATCAGGGGAATCCACGCTACGTCTTCCCGCGCTCGGACTGCGCGTTGCTGCCGATTCCCAACACCACGGTGGAGATGCTCGCGCGCTACCTCGCGCACCGCGTGCGACACGAGCTGGAGGAGCATGGACTGAAGAACCTTACGGGATTGGAGCTCGAGGTAGAGGAGAACTTCGGCCAGTCGGCCACCTACCGGGAGCTGTTGAAGTAGAGAGAACGGAACGTCGAACGTCAGATAGATAGAGAGGTCAGGCAATGCTTTTTCTTTCTCCCTTGCTCGCCGCGGCTGCGGCGGCGCACATGGCAGCAGTCTCGCCCTCACGCGCGCCGTCGGCACGAATGGCAGCCGACACCGCAGCCGGAAGCGGTACCGCGATTTCCGCGAGCCCCGTCGCTGATTCCACGAGCGGCTTCGCGGATACGCAGATGAGCATCACCGTGGACAGCGCCAACTCCCGGATCGTCGTGCGAACAGGCCCCTTCCACCTTCCGGCGAAGCCCGCCGGGATGGAGGGGATGCACATGGACGGGATGCAGAGCATGCAGGGGATGGAAGGAATGGAGGGGATGGAGCATCACACGCTCTCGCACTTCATGCAGTTCGACTGGCCGGTGGACGGATGGCTGCGCGGCTTCCGCGTGGACATGACCGACGCGGCGGGTAAACCGCTTCCCGGAAAGCTCCTCCACCATCTCATCGGCGTGAATCTCGATCGCAGGCAACTCGTCTACCACGCCGTCGAGCGGCTCTTCGGCTGGGGATCGGAGACCGATCCGGTGGAGCTCCCCTCCGGTCTCGCCGTTCCGCTGCAGGATGGCGAGCACCTCGGCATGTACGCGATGTTCGACAACGAGACCGGCAAGGACGTGGACGCGTATCTGCGGCTCACCATCCCCTACGTCTCCACGGCGGATGGCTCACACCCCAAGGCGGTGCTCCCTCTCTACATCGACGTCAACAACGTCATCGGCGGGACCACCACCTTCGACGTTCCGCCCGGGAAGTCCACGCACAGCTTCGAGTTCGAGGTTCCCACCAGCGTGCGCGTACTGGCCGTCGGTGGCCACCTGCACGACTACGGCGAGAGCGTGAGTCTGGAAGACGCGGAGACGGGGAAGGTGCTCGTGAAGCTGAAGGCGAAGCGCGACAGGAAGGGGCACGTGGAGGGCGTGGGTCGCTTCGTCTTTGGCTACAACACAGACGCGCTGCACCTCGTCGCGGGCCACCACTATCGCGTGGTGGGCGTGTACGTCAATCCCACGGACTCCACCTTCAAGGACGGCGGGATGGCGCACATCAATGGCGCGGTCGTCCCCGACGATGTGAGCAAGTGGCCGGTGCTCGACCCCAACGACCCGCTGGTGAAGAAGGACATCGCCTCGCTCCCCACTGGCGGGGTTCAGTCTTCGGCGGGCGGCGAGGTGACGTCCGAGGTGAGTACGCCGCACGCCCACAAGATAGATCCGTGACCGGTTGAGCCGTGGTGCAGCGCGCTCCCCACGAGGGCAGCATCGGCGCCCGCGTCGGCGAGTCTCTCGAGGTCGGTCGCGTCTCTGATCCCGCCGCCGGCCACGAGTTCGATGCGTGGAAGCGCGCTGCGAAGCTCGCGGAGCAGGTCGAGATCGGGACCGGTGGCCATCCCCACGCGGGCGAGGTCGAGGATGATGATCGTGGCGAAGCCGGCGTCGGCGGCGAGCTGGGCGATGGCTCGCGGCGCGAGGGCGCCAAGAGCGGGATTCGCGGGGGCGTTAGGCTGACCGGCGCGGAGGTCGAGGGAGAACGCCGCGCGGCCGGACGAGCCGGAACCTTGTCCCTCGATCTCGCCCGCCAAACGTGCGAGCACGGCGCGCGGGTCGGCCGCGGCGGGGAGAGTCTCGAGACCCACGATCGCCCGCGCCGCGCCATCAGCCAGGACATCGCGCACCCCCTCGGCGCTGGCGACACCGGCATCCACCCAGATCGCAACGTCCGGCAGCTCCGCGGCGATTCTGCCCCGAAGCTGGCGCTGAGCGTCCCGGCCAGTGATCGCATCGAGATCGGCGAGGTAGAGCTCGCGGAGTCCGAGCCGTTCACGGAAAGCGCGCGCGATCGTCACCGCATCACCCGACGCGCTGGGCACGAGCTGCGATGTAAGTGGCGCGTAGCTGGCTCGATTCCCTGCCCTGGCGTGTACCGCACGGCCGCCGAGTATGTCCAGTACCGGAATTATGCGCATGGGTGGGCGGCGATGATCGGGCCCCTCGGCTCACGAGCGGCGGTGAAATGATGCCGGGCGTGACCGGCTGGGACGTGGGCGGCGTGAACACAAAGGTAGCGCGGGCAGCGGACGGCGTGGTGCACGAGCTTCGTTCGGTCCCCTTCGAGATCCAGCGCGCGCCGGGCGACCTGGCGCCCCTCATCGCACGGCTCGCACGCGAAGTGGGCTCCGCACCTGACGATCACCATGCGGTGACGATGACCGCTGAGCTCTCGCAGTACTTTCTCACCAAGCGCGAGGGGGTGGCCTTCGTCCTCGACGCCTTCGAGCGAGCGCTCCCGAAGAGCGACGTCCGCGTCTTCGGCACCGACGGGGGCTTCCATGGCATCGCCGAGTCCCGTGTCGACCACCTCCTCGCCGCTGCGTCGAATTGGACGGCTACTGCAGCGCTGGTGGCGAGTAAGTGGTCGGAAACTGTCCTCATCGATGTGGGGACCACCACTACCGACATAATTCCGATCCACGAGGGAGTCGTGGCGGCCCGCGGCCGCACCGACCCCGACCGGCTTCGCAGCGGCGAGCTCCTCTACCTAGGCGCGCTCCGCACCCCCGTCGAGGCGATTGTCCACGAGGTTCCGCTCGGCGATTCGATGGCCGGCGTCTCGGCCGAGTCGTTCGCGCTGGCGGGGGACGCGTACGTCTGGATCGGCGACCTCGGCGAGGACGACTATACCGTGCCCACTCCCGACGGCCGCGCCGCGAACCGTGCCGGCGCGCGCGACCGGCTGTGCCGCGTGGTGTGCGCGGACGGCGAGATGCTGGGCGATGCGGCCGTGGACGCCATCGCGCACCATGTGGCGCGGGTGCAGGCCGAGCGGGTCGCGCGCTCGATCGAGCGGGTGATCGCTGATCATCCTTCCATCGCGACAGCGGTGATCGCCGGGATAGGCAGCTTCATCGCGCGGCGTGGGGCGGGGCTGGTGCGGCCAGTGCCGCTCGCTGTCGAGGAACTAGGTAGCACTTTCACCCCCGCCGCCGCGGTCGCGCTCCTTCTCGACGCCCACCTCCATCATTCCCGCCCCACCGTCATCCCCGCGAAGGCCCCGCCCGTCATCCCCGCGAAAGCGGGGACCCATGTTGCCCAGCTGTACATGGGTCCCCGCTTTCGCGGGGATGACGTAGGGCGCGGGGATGACGTAGGACGGGGGGATGATGGGGAGCGCGGGGATGACGTAGGGCGTGGGGATGAAAGTGGTGCGGCCCCTCGTCCCCCCCGCATCCACAACGTAGTAAAAATCGGCGGAGCGCTCCTGGGGCGACGGGGTGCACTCGATATAGTAGTACCCGTCCTGTCCCGCGTGGCCGAACGCGGCGATTCGGTGCTCGTCGTCCCCGGCGGGGGGCCTTTCGCCGATACGGTGCGAAAAATCGACACCGAGATTGGCCTTTCCGATGACGCCGCCCACTGGATGGCCATCCTCGCGCTCGGTCAATACGCCGAGCTCCTGGCGTCCCGGATCGCTCGCTCCCGAGTGGTTCGGAGCGCCGGCGAGGCGACCACCGCGCTGGCCGCGCGCGAGCTCCCCATCCTCGCGCCCTCCGCCTGGCTTCGCCGCGCCGACCCACTACCCCACTCCTGGGACGTGACCTCCGACAGCATCGCCGCCTGGGTTGCCGGCCAGGTCGGCGCCGAGCGGCTCATCGTGGCCAAGGCCGTGAAGGTGGACGTCTCGGCGCTTCTCGATCCCTACTTCGCGCGTACGCTCCCCGAAGGAGTTAAAGCCCTCATAGTGGACCCGACCGAACTGGCCGACGCGCTGGACGTGTCGTCAGGTCCACTGGAATGATGCGGCTCCGCAGCAACTGACCAGGAACGTCCGACTCCAGGCGCGTAAATCGTCTGGTCAGAAACGTTTCGGCGTCTACATCGAAACGTTGCAGCGCATCCGGTGTGTCTCCCCAAGCGGGCGCTACCATTGACGTTGGAGCCTGGCCCCCGTGCAACGAAATGTGCCAAAGGATCGGGCCGGCACGCCACGGCCCTGCCCGGTATGCGCGTTGCTTTCCCCTGCTGCCGTCCGGAGGCGCGGTTTCCGGACACTGGCCCTCGCGATGGCGCGGGGATCCACCTCCACAGGGGTCAACGATGACTCGCTCGCGTTCCACCATCATTTCACGCGTCACTTCGGTCGCCGTGGCGGCGCTGCTGGTGATGTTCAGCGTCAGCTGCTCCTCCGACGCGCTGCCCACCGCCCCGCCGAGCCAGGCGAATCAGCCGCAGGTAGACCCATTCCTCGGTCTCCCGCTCGAGGGCGTGCTCGATGGACTGGGGGGTGCCACCGGCTCGCTCGGCCAGCTCCTTACCTGCAAGCCGCAGCAGTACGCGTCCGACAGTGAAGTGATCGGTCCCTGGGGCGGCATGCTCCGCGTGGGCAAGCACACTTTCTACGTGCCGCCCGGTGCGCTCGACCAGAACGTGCGCATCACCGCCGAGGCGCCCGCGGGGAACACGATATCCGTGCGCTTCAGCCCCGAGGGACTGAAGTTCGATCGGCGCCACGAACCGGTGCTCACGCTCGACTACAGCGACTGCGGTCTCGTTCGCAATCTGCTTCCCAAGCGAGTGGCGTACACCGACGAGCGCCTCAGCATCCTGAGCATCCTGGAGTCGTTCGACAACATCTTCACGCACCGAGTGAGTGCGCGGCTCGAGCACTTCTCGCGGTACGCGATCGCCTTCTAGGAATCGCAGGATGTCCAACTCGCGCCATCGCAATCCTCCTCTCGCTTATCACCCGCGAGGATCGTCCGTACGGTTGGTTCGGAGCCCGGTACATCCGGCCCGCCGTGCGGGCGACCTCCTCGCTCTCGCACGCGAACGGGAACGGGCCGGGTACATGGATCAGGCGATCGAAGCGTACGAAGCGGCGATCGAGAGCTCCGACGATAGCGGCGAGAGCTCCATACTCGCCGAAGCACTGCGGCGCCTGGGCGTCGTGCGGCATCATCGCGACGATCAGATCTCCGCTCGCACCCTGGCCGAGCGCAGCTACGAAGTCGCGATGGCGGCGGGTCACGACATCCTCGCGGCCGAAGCACTGAATCTCATCGCGGCCGTCGAATTCGAGGGTGGTGCGATTCCCGCCGCGCGGCAGATCTACCAGCGCGCACTTGCGCTCGCGGGTACCAACCTCGAGATCCGCGCGCGCATCGAGCAGAACCTCGGCGTGCTCGCGAACGTCCAGGGCGATCTGCACGGAGCCCTGCAGCACTACCTGCGATCCCTCGAAGCCTGCCGCAGTCTCGGCGACGAGCACGGCTGCGCCATCGCTTACCACAACCTCGGCATGATCAGCGCCGACCAGCAGCTCTGGGACGACGCCGATCGCTACTTCACGTCGAGCGTGGAGATCGCGCGCCGCAACGGCGACGTGCGGCTCGAGGGACTCTGTCTCCTCAACCACTGCGAAGTCCACCTCGCGCGTCAGCACTACGACCTCGCCAAGCAGAGCGCCGAAGACGCCCTCGCGATCTTCGACCGCCTCGATGCGCGCCTCGACAAGGCCGACGCGTACAAGGTGTTAGGCGTCGTCTACCGCGACACCGGCCGGCATGCGCTCGCCGAGTCGCGTCTCACATCGGCCATAGACCTCGCGGTCAGCACGGGCTCCGTGTTGAGCCAGGCCGAAGCGACGCGCGAGCTCGCGCGCCTGTATCAGGCGATGGGCCGCAACCAGGAGGCGCTCACCCTCCTCAACGCCGCGCACTCGCTCTTCGAGCACCTCGATGCGCGCGTGGACATGTTCGACGTCCTCACCAAACGCGCGCGCCTCGAGGACACGTATCTCGCCATCGTCCGCAACTGGGGCCAGTCGATCGAATCCGCGGACAGCTACACGCACGGCCACTGCGAGCGCGTGGCCGGCTACGCACTCGAAGTCGCGCGCGAGCTCGGCTTCGACGAGTCCGCGCTCACCACCATCCGGCTCGGCGCCTACCTCCACGACCTCGGCAAGGTGAAGGTGCCGCACGAAGTGCTCAACAAGCCCGGCTCGCTCACGCGCGAGGAGTTCGAGGTGATGCAGATGCACCCCGTGTGGGGAATCGAGCTCCTAGAGAGCGTGGAATTCCCGTGGGACATCAAGCCGATCATCAGGTGGCATCACGAGAAGTACGACGGCTCGGGGTATCCCGACCGTCTGCGCGGCGACGAGATCCACGTGAACGCCCAGGTCATCTGCATCGTGGACGTGTACGACGCGCTCACCACCACGCGCAGCTACAGGAAGGCACTCGACAAGAGCGAGGCGCTGCGGAGGATGCGCGAGTCGAAGCACTGGTGGCGCCCGGACGTGTACGACGCGTTCATGAGAACCGTCGGTGCGGAGGAGAATGGTGAGGCCGGGGATGCAAATGCCGGAGATGCTTGCGTGGAGGGCGATGGATCGGGCATCGTCCGTGGCGAGGCGGCGTAGCTATCCGGGCACTCCGAACGGTGAGAGACACGATGCGCAGGATCTCCATTGCAGGTGTGCTGGCGGGCGGCGTGGTCGACATTATCGCCACCAACGTTCTAGCGATTCCCGTGATCTTCGCCGCGGCGGACATGGCGAACGCGGATCTCGCGGGAGCGGCACGCAATCAGGTAGTTCCCATACTCATGGGCGTGCTGCGCAACCATCCCGTGCTGTACATAGCGGGCTTCGTGGGCGGCGCGATGGCGAGCGTGCTCGGTGGATACGTGGCGGCGCGGATCGCGAAGCGCGGCCACCTGTGGAACGGTGCGCTTTCGTCGTATCTCTGCATCGGCTCGAGCATCTATGCGCTGGCCACCGGCACCGGCGGAACGATCCCGCTCTGGCAGCACATCGCGTTTCTGCCATTGAGCCCGGCGCTGGGAGCGCTGGGCGGATACATCGTGGCGAAGCGCGGGGCCAGCCACGAAATGAAGCCGGCGGAGGCGATGGCCGGGTAGCCGCGTGACTGCCGGCCGATCCCGTTGGCGGCGAAGCGGGACGCGCGCTCGAAGTAGATTCCCGCGTACCCTTCCTGCATGGAGACCGCGGTCGCGATGAGCCCATCTCCCGCGAGTGACACGACGCGCGACGAACGTTACATGCGCCGCTGCATCGAGCTGGCACGGCTCGCGCTCGACGCGGGCGACGTACCGGTGGGCGCGATCGTGGTGCGCGATGACCGCGTGATAGGCGAGGGCTACGAACGTACCCGCCAGCGCCTCGATCCCGCCGCGCACGCGGAAGTCGAGGCACTCCGCGCCGCATGCGCTACGCTCGACACGCTCGACCTCTCGGGCGCCACGCTCTACACCACCGTGGAGCCGTGCGTCCTCTGCGCCTACGCCGCGCGCCAGACGCGAATCCAGCGCGTGGTCTATGGCGTGAAAGCCGGATCGCTCGGTGGTGCGACGGGCCCCTTCCCGCTGCTCACCGATGCAGCATCGTTCGCGGGCCGTGAGCCGCCCGCGGTCACGGGCGACATCCTCGCCGAGGAGTGCGAGGGACTGCTCGCCGAGCGTGGAAGCAGCTCGTAAACGCTTCGTCAGCCCGTCGTCAGCGCCGCGATACGCGTGTGGCTGCTCGAGCGCTTCGGCGCAGGAAGCGGGATCAGCCTGCCATATTGTCATTGGCACAAAGTGCCAATGCGCGTTCGCACCTCGTGCCCGACTTTCGGTAGACCATTCACCTCTACCGGAGGCACCACATGAAAGCGCTCATCGGAACGCGAAAGGCGACGACCCTTCTTCGACTGGCGGTCGCACTCGCCATCGTCGGATCGGTAAACTGCGTTCGCGGCAGCACCGACCTCGCACGAAACGATCCTGTCTGCTTCCTGATCGACGGACAGGTCTACTGCCTCCCGGGAACGGAAGGCGATGCCGCCAGCATACACGCCGGGCTGGAGCCGTGGGAGCCCGGGCTACAGGTCGCACGGTCGGAAGACCGTGCGCTGGCGATCCAGGGCCCGCAGTCCGGCGAAGCGGCGGCTGCAGGCGACCGCCGTCCTGTGTAGCGGCTTCGCTCGCACGTACTGCGCGAGACGCGCGACCGCGCTGTCGGGCTGACCGAGGATGATTCGTGCGCTCGCCTCGAGCGGTAGGATCTCCGGGTCTCCGGCGGCGCTCACGCGCGAGCGCCGGATGATGGCCTCCGCGCTGTCGCGGAGTCCGGCCCGCGCGAGTGACACCGCGACCAGCATGTAGAGCCGCGGTCCCATCTCGCGAACGAGCGGCGTGCGCCGGCCGCCCGCGGTAACGATCGCCCACGCCTGCCGGACGGCGGCCGGATCACCCGCGCTGCTCCCCCACGCCAGGAGACCGAGCTGGCAGTAAGCGCCCGTCCAGCTCCCCTCGAAGCGATGATTGATCTCATCGCACCAGCGCCGCGCACCCACATCGTCTCCTATCTCGTAGGCGGATGCGAAGAGCCGGCTGAGAACCTCCGCCGCATCATCCAGGTAGGCATCCGCCTGGTACGCTCGATAGGCCGCGAGGTAGGCACCCTTGTAATCCGCCTGCGAATAGAGCGCGGCGCTGAGGAGATTCCACGCGGAGGCGCGGCCGGGATCCATGGCGACGGCGCTCCGCAGAGCGCTCATGGCGCGAGCGAGCGCGGCACGCGTAGAGTCGGGTGGCAACGGGATCTGCAACCAGTACCAGTACGAGAGGAGGCCGAGGGTCTCCAGCGCGGTCGCATCGGCACTGTCCGCGGCCACCGCCCGTTCCGCTTCCACGATGCCTTCCCTGAGCAGCGCGTCGGCGCGCACCACGTCGTGAGAGCCGGACGAGAGATGCAGCACCGCCAGCTCCCACGCCACGTGTGCGCGCTCGATCATCGGCTCTCGCCATGCCGGAGCGATCGCTTCGACGATCGCGAGGAGCGAGTCCGCGCGGCGGAGCGCTCGAGCCGCCGTGCTGAAGCGCCCTTCATGCTCCAGGTCGCGCGCCATGTCGCGCTCCGTGCTCGCCTCCTCGGCGAGACGTCGCGCGCTCGAGTGCGTCGAGGCCACGTAGCGGTCGCGCGAGCGCAGCTCGCGGCCGATCGCGACTCGTATCGCCGACGAGACGTCGCCCGAGAGTGCATCCACGAGCGCCATCGAGTCCGATGACTCGTGCTCGAGTACCGAAGTGCCGAGCGTGCTCCCCGCGGTCGCGTCGATCAGCTCCACGTTCACGCGAACACGCGCTCCCGAGCGAAGCACGCTCCCCGTGACGACGAAGCGCGGCAACCGCGCTCCGCGCGGGTCGTCATCACGTGCCCGGCCGGGGTTGCGCGCCGACGCGACGTCGAAGGACCGGACCGCGGCGAGCTTGTCGACGACAGCCGCGGTTATGGCCGGTCCGAATACTCCTCGCCGCGAGGGAGTGGTGAGGTCGGTGAAGTCGTCCACGACTATTCGCACGCGTGAGTTCGACGCCGGACCGCGGCCGCGAGAAAGCGTGTGATGGAGCAGACCGGCGAGGCCCACCAGCAACGCGATCATCATCGCGGAGGCGGCCAGCCACAGGAGCGACCGCCGCATTGCATGCCGCGGTCCACTACCGATGACGCGCGCGCTGGGCACCGGTGGAGACGTCGGCGTCGATGGCGCGGTCGAGGCGATGGCAGCTTCGAGTACCACCGGTAAGCGATTCGGCGCCGATCCCGCTGCTCTTTCTCGGATCGCCACGATGAGCCGCCGCGTCTCCGCCGAGGGCGCGGCATCGAAGTCCTTCGCGAGACGCGCGGCGAATTCCTGGTACGCGTGGAGTGCGCCAGCGCGGTCGCCTGCGCGATCCAGGAGTCGGAGGAGCTTCTGGAGCGAGACCTCATCGTCGTGCGAGAGCTCGGTGCAGCGGCGCGCCCAGCGCGCCGCGTTCGCCAGATCACCTCGCTGCTCGGCATCGTCGGCGAGCCGCCACGCGGCCTCACGCACCTTGCGCCTGAGGCGCGGTCGCTCCTCGTCGAGCCAGCGCTCGAAGCCAGGTGCGTCGTCCACGAAGAAGCCAGGGAGGAGGTCGCCGCGGTAGAGGCGCAGCGCTTCTTCCGGGTCGCCGCTCTTCAGCGCCTGCTCGAACGCCACTGCATCGCACCACACGGCATCTGGTGACGTTCCCAGGGAGCCATCGCTGCGAGTGACGATCGCGCCGCGCCCGAGCGAGAGACGCAGGGAGTACAGCGCCTGCCGCAGGGCGCCTCGCGCCCTGCGCTGGTCGAACTCGGGCCAGAAAAGGGCGAGCACGGCGTCGCGGCTCCGGAGAGCGTCGGGCCCCGCGAGGGTGAGGTAGACCAGCAGCGCCACCCGCTTCCGCTGTCCGAGAATCGCGGAGCTTTCGGGATTTGCCGGGTCGGCAAGCTCGATTCCCCCGAAGAGCGCGAGTCGGATCATGGGGGTGGTAGAGGCCAGGTGATGCCGGTGACGGTGCGGTGACGGAGCCGTGTTAGCTAGGTCACGAAGGCCGCCTAATGTCGCCGAAGCTAAGAACCCCCGATCCGGGTGGCAAGCAGCTTCGGCAGCTCGCACCGGGTCATCGACCTCGAGATCGAGAGTGATCGAAGTCGCTCGCCATGACGACACCGGCCTCGGCGACAGTAGCGCGACATCACCCATCCGACGAGCACGCGGACGCGCGCCTCCGGGAGGCGGCCACGCGCATCGCGGCATCGCTCGCACACTTTGCCGCGAATCACTCGCGACGCTCGACGATCTCGGAGAGTCCGGTGCTGGTAGAGGACGTAGTGACTGGCGAAGAGGCCCATCGCGTTCGCGGCGAGGTGCTCGCTCTGGCGGCTGCCAGTCCGGTGGTGCTCGTGACCATCGAGCGGCACCCTGCCGGGCACCCGTCGTACGATCAGCTTCGTGCAGCGTACGGGCTCACAGCCGTCGAGTCGCGGGTGGCCGCACTCCTGGCCGAGCGATTGTCGAATCGAGAGATCGCGCAGCTCCTCGGCGTGACCGGGCATACCGCACGCAGACACACGGAGCGCGTCCTGCGAAAGCTCGGTGTGAATCGGCGCACCGCGGTGCGCCGCGAACTGCTGCGGTCCCTGGAACGGAGCCAGGCGGGCGCTGGGTCGAGCGGAACACCGGGAGAGGGCACGAGCACGGATACCGAGCCGGCCAGGCGGCGCGGCCAGGGCGCTGGGTCGGCTGCGGCGGTCGAGCCGCACGGAGCAGTGGCAGCGCGGTGGCTCGTCGCTCGTCCGCGAGTCAGTCGCACGAGGAAGCGCAGCGCGCGACATGGTCAGCCCAGGGAGAAGATCATCGTGCTCCTCTCGCGCGAGCGCGAGCGGCAGGCGGTGCGCGATGCCATGGGCGACGAAGTGGTCGTTCAATTCGCGGCGGCGCTCGAAGAGCTCCATCCACCGTGGGTGGGTCTCGCACCGGTCGCCGTGCTGGCGGAGCTGGAGAACGGGCATGAGAGAGAGCTCGAGCACGTGCTTCGCAAGTTGCAGCGTGCGGCGCCCGCAGTTCCTGTGTGGGTTCATGCACCACTCGATCGGGCGTCGGTGAGGCTGGCCGTGCGGCTCGCCACACACGGTCTCATAGTCGATGTGATCACGACGGTCGACGACCTCCAGCCACGATTGCGCGCGCTGCTGAGCGACGCTCGCGCGTGGAGCGAGGGCGAAGCGCTGTGGGGGGTATGGGAGCCGTGGGTGGTACCCGAGGCGCGCGAGATCGTGTCGGCGTGCGTCGAAGCGAGCGCCCGCGACGCCACGACACGCCACCTCGCGCGCAAGATGAATACGTCCGCGCGTTCGCTCAGTCGGCAGATGACGCAGCTGAAGCTCCCCGCCGCACCGCGCATGATGGCGCTTTGCCGGCTACTCCGAGCGATGCATCGTCTCGACCATCGGGCAGCGAGCATCAAGGCAATCGCATCGGAGCTCGGCTATCCCTCGGCGCCAGCGCTTCGGATGCAGCTCACCTACGTCACGGGGCTTCGCTTCAGCCGCCTGGAACCCGGCAGCCGCTTCGCCACCCTGGCCGGACTCGTTCACGCGGAGCTTTCGGAGTTACGGTCGCGCTCCACGAAACCCGTGCGGCGCGGCACGAGGTCGGGAAGCCGTCGACCGGCAGATACTCCGGCTCGAGGTGACCGCGCGGGTGGTGCGAAGCCACACGCCAAGACGCCGATCCGGAAGACGCAGCGAAAGCCCAATCGGGCACTTGGCCGACATTCATAGCACGATGGCCGATTTTCATAGCGATTCTGGCGCAATGATTCGGTACAGTGGTGAGCACGAATCGCGAACGAGGAATCGCCGTGGCATTGATCTCATCACTCCAGGGCTTTACGGCCCACCCCGATCGACGGATGCGCGCCAATTCGGCAGCGCTTTCAACCGTAGGGCCCACCGGCGCCATCGCAATCCTGGATGCCGAGAGAGGGCAGTTCTACTCCATCAACGACGTGGGCGGGCGCGTTTGGGAGCTGTTGCGTGGCGAGACGACCTTCGACGCGATCGTGGATCAGCTGTGCGTCGAATACGATGCTGCGCGCGAGACGATCGGTGCTGACGTAGCGCGCTTGCTCGAGCAGTTCGCCAGCGTCGGGTTGGTTGTTACCGAAGGAGACGGCGATGACGAGCGCTGAGCTGGTGGACCGCGCGAGATCCGATACCACCGTTCGTGAGATTCGCGTTCCGTCCGTGCTGCAGAGCGGGCTCATGATCGCGGCGCTGAAGCTCTCGCTGAGAGTGCGCGGCTATAAGCGGACGATCGAATGGATCAGGCGGCGCGTCGAATCCGTTCCGGAGCGCAGCGACGTAGCGCCGACGGTGGTGAAGGCGGCGGAGTGGTGGGTCGCGATGGCGGCTGCTTTCTATCCGGGTAGAGCCGAGTGCCTCGAGCGGTCGCTGGTGCTGTACTACATCCTGCGGCGGCAGGGGGTGCGGGTGCGGTACTGTCATGGAGTGCAGCCCTCGCCGCTGACCGCGCATGCGTGGATCGAGTACGGCGGTGAGGTGATCAACGACGTACCCGAGCACGTCAAGGAATTTTCCCGGCTCCCCGACCAACTGCCATGAGATTCTTCACATGCGTCCTCGACCCCGAGGAACGGGGCGCCACCGAAGCCATCCTTCGGCGCTACGAATCGCTTCCGCGTAGGAGGGATCTCGAGTTCCGGTGGTATTCGGGGCCCCGGCTTGCCGTGCTCACGGCGTGGGACGATCCCTTTGGGGATCCCATGTTCGTACCGGGAGCGGGCCCCGACGGGGATTGGTTTGCGATCGGGACGGTTCGCCTGGACAATCGGGCGGATATGGCGCGCTTGATCGACGGAGATGCAGCAGGCCTGTCTGACATCGAGCTCGTACTTCGCGTCGTAGCGGCACACGGTACTCGCTACGTTCCCGCGTTCATCGGTGATTTCGCGTTCGTGGTGTGGAACGGTCATACGCGGACGGCGGTAGCTGCGTGTGATGCGTTCGCGGTACGGCGACTGTACTACTCCGAGCAGAACGGGTTGGTGGCGTTCTCATCACGCGCAGAGGCGCTAGCCGGGCGCAAAGGCTACGATGTGCGCCATCTGATGGAAGTCGTCGCACAGCGCACGCGCTCGCCGGACAGATGCGCCTTTGCCGGCGTGTACCCCATCCCGCGTGCCACGATGGCGCTGCTGCATGCGGGACGCTCGTTGACGATTCGACGCTACTGGAACGCGTCGGACTACGCGGTGGACGGTTCGTGGACAGGGACCGAGCGCGAAGCCGCGGACGAATGCCGCCGCCTGCTCGCGGAATCCGTACGTCTGCGCATGGGGCAAAGGGGTCAGACGTGGGCCCACCTCTCGGGTGGCCTCGATTCATCATCCATCGTGAGCTGCGCGCAATGGTTGACCGAACGCGGAGAGGGGGACGGGGGACTCGCCGGCACGGTGACCTTCGTCGACCGAGACGGCACGGGCACCGATGAGCGAGAGTATTCGGACTCGGTCGTCGACCGGTGGAAGGTCTCGAACACGGCAATCATAAATCCGCCCACCTGGTATGATGGCACTTGCGAGTTGCCGCATCTCGATCAACCGACTCGCGACATCCTCGTCTACCCGCGCGATCGTCGAATGTGTGCTACGGTGCGCGCGGCAGGTGGTCGCGTGCTTCTGACCGGTACCGGAGGAGACCAACTCTTCTCTGGCACCATGTTGTTCTTCGCGGACTGGATAGTTCGAGGGAGACTGGCGGCGGCTCTCGGGGAGATGGCACGTCGTGCCGCGACAGGCCGGGTGTCGTTCTGGCAACTGGCCTACAGGAACGCGCTGTTGCCGTTGCTGCCGCGCGCCATGCAACTGCGGTTGGTGCACGACCAGGACGAAGTTCCGACCATCCCGTGGCTCGATCATTCGACCATCAGCCGGCTCGGTCTCGGGCAGCGTCCGGCCGTCACCGCGCCGGCGTACGGCGGGCGTCCGGGCCAGAAGTACCATCACGCAGCCGTGTCGATGGTCGACACGATCACGGAGAATTACCAGGGTGGCGTGGTCGCTGACTGTCTGGATGTTCGGCATCCGCTGCTCTACCGGCCGCTCGTCGAATTCGCCCTTGGCCTCCCGCCCGAGCTCCGGGCGCGGCCTCACGCCCACCGCTGGGTGCTCCGCCAGGCGATGCACGGGATTCTACCGGAACAGGTCCGGACACGTGTCGGAAAGCCGGGCACCAGCGACTTCCTCGCGTGGTCATTGAGCACGGAGCAAGAACGCCTTAGCGCTCTGGTTCGCTCGCCGATTCTCGCTGACCTCGGCGTCGTCCGGCGGGAAGAATTGGAGCTTGCGTTCAAAAACGTAGTGCACCACGTACAGGGCAGCGATCGCCTGTGCGCCACGCTATTCAACACGCTTGCAGTCGAGATGTGGCTACAGATACGGTCTGGCAGATGGCCCAGGTAAAGCTAGGCCAGCAAGTGCAAGCTTACGAACACACCAAACTGCCCTCCTCGTGAGCGGCGCAATCGGAGGCTTTATGAAAAAGACTTACACGACCCCGACGCTCGTCGAAAATGGCGATGTAGTCGAGCAGACCCGTAGCGGTATCGACGTCGAGAACGAACACGCCGATCGTACCACCAAGAACCCCATGCCCGGCAGTCTGGGCTACTTCCTGTAACCGGGACTCGCTGACCGGGCCATCTGCGAGACCGAATCGTACGGCGCACGAGGAGAATGGCCGCTACACGGGCGGCCGTCCTCTCTTGCGCATCATCGTCCGCTACCGGCGATGAGCCGCGGGTCGATTTCTCCCCGCATCGAGAATCCAGCGGTCGAACCAGACGATGTTGCGTCTCACCCAATCCCGGTAGAGCTCACGATCCGTGATGCCGTGACCCTGGTCCGGGTGCAGGATGAACTCCACCGGCACTCCGGCGTCTCGCAGACCGGCGTAGAGCTCGAAGCCCTGTGCCAGCATGTATGACTGCCGGATGTCGTCATCGGTGCTGCTACGACCGCCGTAGCGCATTATCACGGGTGTACGCACACTGCTGATGTACGTGATGGGCGACTGGAACCTGTAGATGTCGGGGCGTGTCCACGGCGTTCCGTCGAATGTCGCCTTGGCCCAAGCCGAGCGGGTGGCATAGTTCTGACCATACTCGCTGGTGAGGTCTACGGGCCCGTCGTCGATCGATGCGGCCTTGTAGCGCCGGGTGCACGTGATGGCAAAGGCGGTGAGATAGCCCCCGTAGCTCGCCCCCGCGATGCCTACTCTGCTCGAGTCCACGAGTCCGCGTGCGATGAGCGCATCGACCCCGGCATCGATGTCGCCGAACGGGCCGGGTCCCCAGTCGGCGTGAAGCGCCTGCTGGAACTGTTCGCCGTAACTCGGATCGCCGCGTGGGTTTGGCATGAGCACCATGTAGCCGGCCGACGCCAGCAGCTGGGCCGGTATGTGCCAGGGCGAGAAGTTGATCCTGGCGTAATCGTTGGTGAAGAGGTGTCCGGGGCCGCCATGCACCAGGACGATGAGGGGGTAACGGCGGGTAGAGTCGTAGCGTGGTGGCGTCACCAGAAAGCCGTGGACCACGAATCGCTCGTCTCTGCTTCGCCATTCGACCTGGCTGACATGTCCGCGAGGCATCAGCGGTGCCTGCTCCATGTGGTCCACCGTGAGAGTCAGAGCTCCCGTTGCGCGGTCGACCCGAAAGATTCGCTGCGGTTGGTTCACGTTCTCGAGAACGGCCAGCAGAACCTTTCCGTCTGCTGAGATGGCATAGCGCGAGACCGAGAGAGTGTCGGGCGTCAGCGGTTTCCACTCGCCATCGACGATGTCGACAGCGAAGAGCTGCGCCGTGGCGCGACGATAACGGGCGATGAGCACCGTTCGATCATCGCCTCCCCACACGGGAGGGAGCGAATAAGTGAGCCCGTCGCTCCTGTCGTCGAAGGCGATCGTTCTGCGTGACTCGGTCGGGCTTTCGACCTGCAAGCTGTAGCGCGTCAGAGGCAGCCGGCCACGGGGCAGGAAATCGAGGCGCAGCTCCGCGATCAGCCGGCCGGACGGCGACCATACGGCACGCTTTCTGGCCTGACGTTCGGGCTCGAGGCGCCGCACGATGCCCGACCCCGCGTCGATCGTGTATACCAGCCCCGAATTGAGCCCCGCCAACCAGCTCACATCGACCGCGGCGCCATTGACCAGCAACATGCCGCCACGGGACCAGGAAATCGTCGGATCGTTCCTGGAGGATACGAGGTGCCGGGCCAACACCCTGGCACGAATATCCTTCACTCCCTGCACGGCCACGTATGCGCCGGAGGTATCTCTCGAGTACGATGAAGACGTCGGACCTGTATACTCGCCGGAGGAGTCCCTGAATACTACGAGACGCGGCGCCTGTGGCGTTTCGGAAGCCGGGGAACGCGTCGTCGGCTCCGTAGCGATGTACGCCATCGTGGTGCCCGTCGGATCCCATCCGAAGGCCAGAATCTCCCCGCCGATCGAATCGCAGACCATAGCTGGGCGCGCGGCCGAGTCGGGCTGGAGAGGCGAGTAGCGCCAGATTCGTATGCCGTCGTGTCCGGGTGCGAGAAACGCGAGCACGTCCGGTCCACCGGGGGTCCATTGAAGTGCGCGTGGACTTCCCGGCACCGACAGGGTCCAGGCGCGCTTGCGAGCCAGGTCCAGTATCGTAACATGCCCAGTTCCGGTAGCGACGCTGCGCGGAGGGCTGCCTTCTATGTACGCCGCCCATCGTCCATCGTGCGAGACCGCCAGCTCATCGATCGTACGGACCCGGGGAACGTCATCGAGCTCCAGCGCCTCCGTGCGCGCGACCCCGACGGGAGCCAAACGCCATGGAAGGGTGCCCTGGCCAGTCACGCACGTCATCGCCATAGCGATGCGCAGCCCGCACGTTCGCAACCACGCGGCGCGCCGCATCAGTACGTCACGTCGAAGCCGAGCATCGTAGTCCGGCCGACGACCGGCGTCGAGTTGTCGGCCTCGAACGCGTTCTGATTCGTGAGGTTATCGATTGCGAGGAAGGCTTCGAAACGAGGGTTGAAGCGATGAGTGACGCTCGCGTTCAGCTTCGCGAATGCGGGGTACCTCACTATGAAGTCGCGGTAGGATGAACTGGTCAGGAACGATGACGGGCAATCGGATGGAGAGAAGGACGCGAAGCATCGCAAGGTCGGAACCCAGTCCATCGCTCTGAAGCTGCCGACGTAGGCGAGCCCCGCGTTGATGGTAGTGCCGAAGTGAGTGGCCACCGTGAGCGACACCCCCGCAGTGCGGGCGGGTACGTTGATCGGCGGATCGCCCGGCTGTACCTGACCACCGGCCGCACCGACGGCCGTGATCCGGGAGCGCACATATCCATACTGCGCACTGAGCGTAACCGACGGAGTCGGCCTTAGAACGCCTTCCAACTCGATCCCTTTGTTGGATACCCGGCCGATGTTCCGGTACTGATCGGTGACGACCGGCGTGCTACCCACGGTCAGGAATGCGATCAGGTCCAGCGCCGTCTGGTCGAAACCGCTGATGCTGAGCGACCCCTTGTTTCCGACGATGAGGTCGACACCAGCATCCCACCCCTGCTGGCGTTCGGGAGCGAGATCGGGATTCGCCAGCCGGACGTACCCGGGGCCTACCTCCCCGCTGGCTTCATTCGGCCCGGGTGTCCGGAGGGCTCGTCCGTATGAGGCTCTCAGCTTCAGCGTCGTTCCGCCGACGGGCTGTACGAGGGAGACGCCCACGCGCGGCAGGGTGGCCAGACCGTAGTCCCTGCCGAAGGAGGCGTTGTCCTCCGCCCGTACCCCGGCCGTCAGAAAGATCGCGTCGCGGAGAGCCAACTGGGCCTGCGCGAAATAGCCCGTGTTCGCTACGGAGTTCTCGGTAACGCTTATCCCGCCCGCCGGTACGGTGACGATCGGCCCCCTCGTGTTGAGGATGCGCGAAGCGAACACGTTGCCCGCCGCTTGTGAATAGTGATCCACGCCGATCGTCAGCGAGCCGTCCAACGAATGGCCGATCGTTCCGCTGGCGGTAGTGTTATAGCCCACGGACAGCTTGCGCGACATCGACTCCGACAACTTGAGAAGGCTATCCGACGGCGTCGTATAGCGAGGCTGCGTCTGTACGTTCGCGATTCCCAACCGATCGACCCCTACCGTGACCTGATGACGCCACCAATCGGTAGGCGACACGATCACCCGTGCGCCGTAGGTTTCGTTCGTGAAACCGACCCGGGTATGCAGGGGCTTCGAGTACGGCACATAGCCTGTCGCGAACAATTCAGGATTGCGCGCCTGGGGAATGGTGTTCCGGTAGTATCGTCCGGACAGGTCGACGGCCAGGATGCCGCGAGAGAAGTTCATACTGCCGTACACGCTCGACGCCGACTGTCGCGTCCGCGCATTCTCCGCTACGTAGTCCGCCAGCCGCTTGTAGCCGCCGCCGAGCCGGTAGCTGACGCTCGGCGCGCCTCCGTAGACGGAACCGGAATACTGCTGGCGGAGGACGTGCTCGAAGTTCGCGTAGGGCGTTTGCGTGAGCCCCATTCCGACGCGCGCGTTCACTCGCGGGCGTGCCAAGCTCGAGTCGCCTCGCTTCGTGAAGATCTGGATCACACCACCGGCGGCGTCGGCGCCGTAGAGCGTGGCCGCCTGCGGCCCACGAATCACCTCGATTCGGTCGATGCTGGCCGGATCCACAGCCGCGTTGTATGAGGAGGAGGCTTCCACTCCGTCGACGAATATCTTCACGTTGCCCGGCCCGTCGAGGGAGCTGGCTCCGCGCACCGAGATGTCGGTGTTCGCCGGAACGTTGGGCGCGTCATGGACAACGGCGGTGGGTACGGCCTGCCGAACGATCGCCATCATCGAGAGAGCGTGCTGCCGGTCTATCTGTTCCGAGGTAATCACGCTGACCGGCGTCGGGAGCGCCTTGACTTCGGTAGGGATCAGCGTGCCCGTGGTCACGACCTGGTCGAGGATCGTCGGCGATCGCGTCATCGCCAGGTTTGCAATCAGGTCCTCACCGTCTTTGACGACGACCGTTTGGGTGACCCTCTCGTAGCCGACCTGGCGCGCCATCAACGTGTACGTGCCGGCCGGTACCGCAGGGAATCGATACGCGCCTTCGCTACTGGTGCTCGTAGCCAGAGACACTTCTTCCAGCCGCACCGCGACCGCCGGGATCGGCCGGCCAGTCGCGGCGTCAGTCACTCGTCCATTAACCGAGCCTTGAAGGAGGCGACGCTCCGAGCGTTCGTGGTGGTTCCGTGGCTCGATCGCAATCCCGCCTTCGGTGCGACGGGCCTGCAGCGTGGTACCACGTAATACGAGAGCGAGTGCTCGCTCCACGGTCGCGTCGGATATCGTAACCGTCACCAACCGGCCCGCCGGGAGGTCGCCATCGTTATAGATCAGTTGGACCTCCGCCTGCCTCGCGACGGCACGCAGCGCTTCCTTCAGGGTGGCTTGATGCAGGGCAAGCGTGATCGGCCGCCCTGCGTCGCTAGCGACCGATTGGGCGCGCTTGGGGCCGTCGGCGTGCAACGGCGTGAACGCACCACCCGAATCATCACCCGCGCCTTCCCCCTGCGCGCCAGCCCGTATCGCTGCGAGGCTACACAGACCGATGAGTAGCAGGGACATCAGCTCCCGACGCGTCGTTTGCATGGATGTGCCTCCGGCAGAGGGTCGCTGGGACCCCCTATGTCAGGTTGGAGTTTTCAGCGAGGAACCGGGGGTCAGCGACCTTCCGGTCGTGCGGTGACTGCCACTGCCCTTCCCTCCTGCGCGAAGCGCGCGTGCACGATCGGGCCGAGGATCTCGAGGGCGTTCGAGAGGGACGTCGAATTCAATGCGCCCGTGAAGTACTGCTTCGCCAGCGTGGAGTCAGTCATCCGGAACTCGACGCCGTACCACGTCGCCAGCTGTGACAAGACTTCGGGCAGCGGCGTGCCATCGAACGTGAGGTAGCCGCCGGTCCAGGCGCCAAAGCTTTCTGGATCACCACTGAACCGGGCAATGGTGCCGATCGAGTCGATGTACGCTCCGTCGCCCGGCCGCAGGTCTATGGCAACAGCGCTCGAACCGTCGCTCGTATGGAGGGCGGCTGCCCCGGATCGAACGGCGACCCGCGCGCGCGAATCGCTCGCGTATTCCCGTACGACGAAGCTCGTTCCGAGATCCTCGACCACCGCGCGGCGAGTTCGAACACGGAATGGCCGTTCGTCGTCATGCCTGACGTCGAATAGCGCCTCACCCTCGAGACGTATCTCGCGCGGCCCAGCCCGACGCGACACGGCGTATTCCAGAAGGCTGTTGGGAGCCAGGATCACGCGACTGCCGTCCGGGAGATTCATGGTGTCCAGCTGCGCCACGCGCGTCGTCACGGTTCGGGATACCACCGATCCGCCGTTGCGGAAAGTTCGAAGCAGCGCTGAAGCGGCATGCGAGGTCATGGCAAACCCGATCAGGAGCGCCGCCGCAATAGCGAAGCCAGCCATCCTCCAGCGATCGGCGCGTATCGAGGCATGGGAACGAGCGCCAATCGAAGCGATAGACAGCGCTCGAGGTTTCGGATCGCGGTGTAGATCACCAGCTGTGTCGGAGCCGAATCCTGTTCGTAGCTGGAGCAGCCGAACGAGGCGCTCTTCACGAACTACCTCGTGAAGCAATTCGAGCGCGTCAGGACGTCCATAGTGCTGCTCGATGGCTCGTTGAACATCAGGATCGCCGAGCCGCGCGCGATCGGAGCCAATCAAGCGTAGGAGCTCAGCTAGCTGGTCATCGCGATCGATTGGGCCGGTCGGGGTCATGCCTTTATAACGTACGACTCGCGTGACTCCCTAATCTTCGCTCCGATCCGTCACCCACCCCGCGTCATCCGGTCACGAAGCAGCCGCATCGCCCTGCCGAGGTAATTCTCCACCGACTTGACGGGCATCCCGAGCTCCTTCGAAATCTCCTTGTAGCTCTTGTCCGCGAGCCAGCGCAGCTCGAGCACCTGTCGCATCCGCCGGGGCAGGTTCGTGAACGCGTGCCGGATGAACTCCTTGGCTTCGCTCCGCTCGAGCTCCTGCTCAGGCGTGAGCGGCACAGCGCTCATACCAGGTGCCCATCCGCCTTCGATGCTCATCTCCTGCACCGACAGCTCTAGTCGATCATGACGGAGATAGTCGATGCATGCGTTCCGCACAGCTACGGTGAGGTAAGCGGGGAGGCGTGTGTCCTCTGGTATGGAGAGCCTGTCTCGCCACACACGGGCGAAGACATCCATGACGATGTCCTGGGCGACGGTCTCCGACCGGACGATGTGAGAGGCAGTGCGAATCAACCCGGTCACGTTCCGGCGGAATAGCTGGACGAATGCGCTCTCGTCCCCGCTTCGGATCGCGGCCACCAACTGCGAGCTCTCATCTGGGCCATGCTCGTTGACTGGCCGCTCGGAGACGATGCGTCGACGAGCGTTGATTCGCATCGGGTATTGAGCGTCGGAAGTCGCTGCCGATCCGGAGTGCGCGGACAGGTCGCTCCGCGCCAGTCCCACGGATTCCGCCATTCGGACCTCGATCTGTTCGAGAACCGTGCCGTGCTACGATGTAGCACACTGTCGCACGACAGGCGACCTGTGTCAATAGGCCCGCGTGACCCGGACGCATGACGGACATGCGCCTTCCGTCGCTGGAACGAGGCTGTGGCCGTTACGCGATCGCTCGTTCGCCTTTCGGTCTCCGAGCGTTCTTCTCACGCGCTGCGAGGAACTCGGTTACGGACGCTTCTTCGGCGGTCGGGGACTCGGCTCGGCGACCCGGCGAATCTCAGGTGGGCTTTGATCGGATGGACGGGGAGTGCCCTTGCGCGCTTCGATCGCTTCGAGCCGCCGCACTTCCTTCATGACCGCGCTTCGGACCCATGTCGAGAGCTTGAAGTCCTTCCCCGTCGCCACGCGGCGAATTCTCTCGACCTGTTCGACGCTCAGTCGCATATGAAATTGGACGTCCAGCGGCATTGGCGGCGATGGCTCCTCGTGTCCGTATCACAAAGCACCACGAGAAGTTATGACCGCTTCGGCCGTTGCGCCGTCCTACATTGTGCTACGGTACGCAGGAGGGGAGAACCGTCACTCGCTACGCTTTCGTTTGGCCGGCCGCTTCGACTTGGTGAGTGCTTGTCGCTTGTCGCGTGGCTGCGTCGCGCTCGGTGGCTTCCCTTCGGCGACCTTGCGAAGTTGTCGCGCCTCCGCAGCTCCTCCACCAGCGGGAGGATGACCATGTTGCTCCATCGCCTCCCAGCGATCGAGCGCCTGGAGAATCGCTCGCCGAGCCCACGTAGATTCGTCGAGATGGTCGGCCTCGGCCACGCGGCTTAGGCGCTGACGACTCTCCGGTGTCATTCGAATCTGGAGAAACTCGGTCTTCGCCATTCGCCAGGGTCGCTTGCGTTGGTCGTCTCACGGTGCACCACGGCAAGGTATGGCGAACAGGTCCAATGCGCTGTCTCACAATGTGTTACGTACCACACCGCGGCTTCGGCGCTCACTCTCGTCCGCCTCTCCGCTGGTTGGGGTAGTACTTTCGGAGCCATCCCTTGTCGTCGGACGCCCACTCGTCCAGGTAGTCAGCTGCGGGGCGAGGGAAAGCGTCGTCGCCAAGCTCCTCGCGGAGGTGGAAGAGGTCATCCTCCACGCGGGCGACGAGCTCGTCGCGCGGCATGGTGCGGACGTTGGGCTCGACGAAGTAGCGGTGGAGGACGCTCACGATCAGCGGGGCGTGCTGCGCGCCGAGGAGCCGCCAGGCGGGGTGGTCGCGGCGCGGTCGCCTCGAGCGGAGAGCCCACGGATTGTACCAGGACCCGGGTGCGCCGACCACCCGCTGGACACCCTACGCCACGGCTGTGCTATGGCCGCAAGGTACGACTGGCGTGCTGTCCCGCGAGACCGCACTCGACCTGATGGATCTGTCAGACGCAAACCCAACCGAGATCCATCTTACGGTGCCAAGGAGCCGCGTGAGCAGCGCGGCAGACGAGGGGGGAAAGCGGTAAAGGCTTCTCCCGCGCCTCAGCGCTTCCGCCCGCCGGGACCACTCCACGATCTCTAGAGACACAAACTGTGCAGCCCTCTCGGGCTATCCTCTCTCTCGAGACTCCTTCTAGTGAGCGGAACGCTTCCGCCGATCAGTCATAGTGGTAGCATTCCCGATCGAGAGTGGCTGGTCTACTGCTCCGCCGCGCCATCGAGCGGTGCAACGAACCCGGAGAGACTCAAGACGTGCCCCCGCCTATCCGCGTACGGAACGGCCACCTCCGGTGTCGGCGGCGTGGCTGGCGCGCCTCGAGCACCTCGCGCATCCTCGCCGCCAGATCGTCGGGCGTGAACGGCTTCTCGATGAAGCCGCTCCCCTCGCACATGATGCTCTGGCGTACGGTAGCGTCGCGCGTGTAGCCTGACATCAAGAGCACCTTGATCCCGGGATGGCGGGCCTCGATCCGCTGCGCGAGCTCGGCTCCGCTCATTTCGGGCATCACCATGTCGGTCACGACGATGTGAATGCGCCCATCGGACCGGCCGCATATCTCCAGCGCCTCGCGCCCGTCCTGCGCCTCGATCACCTGGTAGCCATGCTTCCGCATCACCCGGCAGGCGACTGCGCGCAGAGCCTTGTCGTCCTCCACCAGGAGCACGGTCTCGTGGCCGGATAGAGTACCGGCCTCGCACTCCTCTTCAGGGTAGTCTTCAGGCGCCGCGGCGACCCGCGGCAGATACACCTCGAAGCTCGTGCCCTTCCCAACCTCGCTCTGCACCCGGATGCAGCCGTCGCTCTGCTTGACGATGCCGTACACGGTCGGGAGCCCCAGCCCCGTCCCCTGCCCGGGCGGCTTCGTAGTGAAGAAGGGCTCGAACAGGCGTGCCTGAACCTCGGGTGACATCCCCGTTCCGGTGTCGGTCACCGCCAGCATCACGTAGGGCCCGGGCTGCATGGCGGTGTCGCAGTGCCAGGCAACGAAAGCTTCGTCGAGCACCATGTTCGCGGTCTCGATGGTGAGCGTGCCACCACTGGCCATGGCGTCGCGCGCGTTCACGACGAGGTTGACGATCAACTGCTCCACCTGTCCGGGATCGGCTTTCACGGCGTCGAGCTCGGGATCGAGCGCCGTCACTATCTCAATGTCCTCGCGCACGAGGCGGCGGAGCATCTTCTCCAGGTCGGTCACCACGCCGTTGAGCGAGAGCACCTGCGGCCTGAGCACCTGCTGGCGGCTGAAGGCGAGGAGCTGCCGCGTGAGCGTGGCGGCGCGCCTCGCCGCCTCGGCGACCTGTTCGACGTCCTCCCGCATCGGGCTCTCCGCCGGGAGATCGCCGAGGAGGAGCCCGCTGTAGCTGGTGATGACGGTGAGGAGATTGTTGAAGTCGTGCGCCACCCCGCCGGCCAGCTGCCCCACTGCCTCCATCTTCTGTGCCTGGCGGAGCCGGGTCTCGAGCCGCCGACGCTCGGTGATGTCGTTGACGAGGACGAGCTCCGCGTTGGGATTGCCATCGAACTGGATCGGAAGGACGGTCACCTCGGCGTCCATCAGACTTCCGTCCTTGCGCCGGTGCCGCGAGCCACTTATCCGGCGCAGCTCCCGTGGCGCGGCCGCTATCGTCGCTCGCAGCGCGGGGACGTCCTCCGCGGGACGGATGTCGGCCACTGTCATGCCGAGGAGCTCCTCCTCGGAGTAGCCGTACTCTCGCACCGCCGAAGCGTTCACGGCGAGGATGCGGAGCGTCTCACGGTCGGCTACCAGTATCGGCATGGGGTTGGCATCGAAGAGCATCCTGTAGCGTGCCTCGGAGCTGCTCGCGAGCTCGCGGGCAGCCTCCGCCCCGCGCAGCGCCTCGGCGAGCTCCACGTTGGCCGCCTCGAGCTCGGTCGCCTGCTCCTCGAGCTCCTCGGTGAGCACCTGCGCCTCCTCCGTCTGGCTCTCGAGCTCGATGGCCTGCTGCTGGAGGAGCTCGTTGAGCTCCTCGACTTCCTCGCGCCGCCGCTCGGCGGCCGCCCGCGCAGCCGTCTCCGCCACGAGCTGGCGCGCCTGCTCTTCCCTGGCGCGACGCTCGGTGAGGTCGCGCGTGATCTTGGCGAAGCCGATCAGCTCGCCACGCTCATCATGTAACGCCGTGAGCACCACCGAGGCCCAGAAGCTCGAGCCGTCCTTGCGCACGCGCCACCCTTCACCCTGGAAGCGTCCGGCGCGGGCCGCCGCCTCGAGCACGCGCTCCGGCTCACCCGAGCGGACATCCTCCGCGGAGAAGAACGCCGAGAAGGACCTGCCGATGATCTCCTCCGCGGAGTAGCCCTTGATGCGCTCGGCGCCCGGGTTCCAGCTGCGCACGTATCCGCTCGTGTCGAGCAGGTAGATGGCGTAATCCACGGCGCTCTCGATGAGCAGCTGGTAGAGACCGGCCAAGTGCTCGGTGTCGCCGTGGAGTTGTGTCATGTGCCCGAGACCACGGTGAAGACGACGGAGCGCGCGTCCGTGAGCACCCGACCGGCGGAGGTGGCCGCCGACAGCCGGTAGGTGATGGCGAGCGACGAATAGCTGCCCGCGGACGGGATGGCACCCACCACCGTCTGATCCACCGTCGAGAGCGTGACCTCGCCGGCGCTCGCCGCACCGGTGGGAGCGGTGAGCTCGATTGAGAGCGTGACCCCGGCGGGCATCGGCGCATCCAGGCGAGCCACGATACGCTGCCCGGCCGCGCTGGTGGTGACGGTATACGTGGTGGTCACATCCGATGCCGGGTCGAGTGGGGCGCCCGCGCTCGCCGTGCCGATGTCGAGCGACCCGGGATCACCGGAGACGATTACTGATTGGGCCGCCAGGCGCGAGCACGGAACGGCCATGAGCAACACGAATGGCAGCGCGACCAACGCGCGCGGCAGCGAGGCGGGCCGACCTGTCATGTGGCCTCCGATGAAAGTGGCGCCATGAAGCCGGCGGCGCCGCCATGGCGCGGTGGCCCCGCCGCGGTGATCGGCGACGGAGCCATGCGCCCTGGCTACTGGATCGTGTAGGTGACCACGCGAGTCGCACCCGCCACCGCCGCGGCGGTCGCGTCGGCCGAGAGGGTATAGGTAATGGTGTTACCGGTCGCCTCGATGTTGCTGAGCGAGGTCACCACATCCTGCGCCGCGGTGCTGGAGAGCACCACGTCTCCCGCGCTCGCCGCCCCGACCGAGGCACCGTCGGGATCGGCGAGGTTGGTGGACAGCGTCACGCCGGTAGGCATGTCGCCGCCCGTCGTTATCTGCGCCGTGATCTTCGCCGGCGCCGCGCTGGTGGCGTTCGTGGTCACATCGTAGGTCGTGCTCGAGTCAGCGACCGTGGAACCGGAGCCGCCCGCGTTCACCGTCATGCTGGCCGGGTCGCCCGACACGGCGACGATCTTCACGTCGGCGACGCTGAAGGTGACCGTCTGGGTGGCCGTCTGCGCGACGGCAGTCGTGGTCGCGCCGAGCAGGAGCGCGAACGACAGTGCAATGCGTCTGAGCATGATGAGCTTGTCCTCTTGAGGATGGGTGAAGTGCTGCAGGGCATCGTACGCGATGCCGTCACCCCCCAAGTATCGGCCTCCCCATCGAACACTTGAGCCCCGCCACGCTGGCGCCCCGCCGCTCAAGCCCGCGCCCTCCCGACCGATACTACGAAACGCAGGGCATCCACAACTCGCACGAGGACCAGATGAGAAAGCTCCTTGCCGGACTGCTGCTCGTACCCGCGATGGCCGCGGTCAGCAGCAAGACGGCTGCCCAGATCAGCATAAGCAGTCCATCCGTGATGGAGCAGGGCGCATCGCCCGGGGAGAGCTACTCGGGCACGGTGCTGCTGCGAAACCGCTCCGCCGAGATGCAGGAGGCCAAGATCTACCAGACGGACTACCTCACCTTCGCCGACGGCACCACGTCGTACGGCGAGGCGGGAAGCACGCCGCGATCGAACGCCAGGTGGATCACCATCCAGCCCACGTACGTCACCGTGCCCCCTCACCAGACCATCGAGGCGAGATACACGGTACGCGTCCCCGCCGCCTCCGCCAGCCCTCTCGCTGGCAGCTACTGGAGCATGATAATGGTAGAGGGAATCCCGAAGGGTTCGGCGGAGTCACGGGTAGCCGCGGGCGCGCAGCGGAAGGTGCAGGTGGGGATCGTGACGCGCCTGCGATACGCCGTGCAGATCGTCACGAACATCGGCACCACCGGCAGCCGCAAGGTGCAATTCGCCAACCCGAAGACGATCGCCACGGGCAATGGGAAGGAGCTCCAGTTCGATCTCGTCAACACCGGCGAGCGCGCGTACGCGCCGCGGATCTCGCTGGAGCTGTACACCGAGGCGGGCGAGCAGGCCGCGGTGCGCACCACCACTCGCGAGCTCACCTATCCTGGTACATCGCTGCGGCAGTCGTTCGACCTGGGCGGGCTCGCCGCGGGCCGATACCGCGCGCTGGTCGTGGTCGATGCCGGGGGAGATGATGTCTTCGGTGCCCAGTTCACGATCGCGCTCTGACGGCCACGATCTTCCGTGCGTTGGTTCCGATCGTGGGCGGGCCCGCTCCTGGGCGCCGCCCTCGCGCTTTCCCTGAGCGCGGGGAGAGCGCGGTCACAGGGAGCCGGGATCACCATGCACCGGAAGAGCGCGGAGCGGGTCGAAGCCGACCCCGGCGCCGGGATCACCGCGGTCTTCCTGATCCGGAACGACGCCGCGCGGGGCCGAGAGCTTCATACCGATCTCGCGCTCCCGGCGGGGTGGCGCCTCGCCACTCCCGAATCGCCGGTGATGGTGGGAGCGCACCGCGCGGAGCTGCGGCTCCTGCGGATCGTCATCCCGGGCGAAGCTTCCCCGGGGAGCTACGGAATTCGTTACACGGCACGCGGCGCAGCCGGCGGCGCGGCGCTCGCGCGCGACTCGCTCCTCGTGATGGTGCGCGCCACGCACCGCCTGGAGCTACAATCGCTGGACGCGCCCGAGCTGGTCCTCGCCGGTAAGAGCTACCGGGCCACGTTCATGGTGCGTAACGGTGGCAATGTCTCCACCCGGGTGCGCATCGAGGTCGCGAGCTCCTACTCTCTCCCCGCGCGTCCGGACTCCGATGTAGTTCACCTCGCGCCCGGCGCGACGCGCACCGTGGCGGTCACGGTGCAGACCAACCAGGATGCGGCGCGGCCGCTCCGGCACCGTCTCGACGTCATCGCTAGCTCCGTGGCCGACAGCTCGGTCGCCGCAACGGCATTCAGCCTGGTCGACGTCATCCCGCGAGCCGGTGCCGGCCCTCCCCGCTTCCACCAGCTCCCCGTGACTATGACGCTCTGGGCCACGCAGCCGGGCGATGGGATGACGGGCGAGCTCCGCGCTTCTGGTACCCTCACCGATGGAGGCGACGATCGGATCGACCTCCTCCTCCGCGGGCCGGGAAACGAGCAGACGCTCTTCGGCGACCGGGATGAGTACCGCGTCGCGCTCACCGGGAGCAGCTACCAGCTGCGCCTCGGCGATCAGAGCTTCCGCCTCTCCCCGCTCACCGAGAGCGGGAAGGCGGGCTTCGGCGGCTACGGCGAGCTCACGATCGGGCGCATCACGGCCGGCGGCTTCATGCAGCGGAACCGGTGGACTTACCGGTACACGGGCGAGAGGGAGGAGGCCGGGTACCTCTCGGCGCGCATCGCGGGACGCTCCAGCCTCGGGGTGACCTACCTCGATCGCTCGGGCTCCGATCCGGGGAAGATCTGGAGCGTCCGCAGTCTGCTCGCGCCGAGCGCGAGCACCGCGATCGAGGTGGAGTATGGGACGGGCACTGGAGTGGAAGGCACGGGCGCCGCCCGCTCGGTTCTGCTCACCGGGGCGCACCGCTTTGCGAGCTACCGCGTGCACGCTTTGCGGGCCGATCGTGACTATCCCGGAGCGGTACGCGGCGTGACGTACGAGGACGCGGACCTTTCGATCCGCCCCGTGGGCGGCATCGAGCTGACCGGCCGCTTCATCGACCGCACGAGCAGCGCCTTCTTCCTACCATGGAACGCTGGCGACCAGCACTACCGGTCGGTGCAGGGCGGCATCGCCTTCGGGCAGTATCTCTCAGCCGAGTACCTGCGCAGCTGGCAGGAGGATGAGGGGGGCGCGTTCGCATCGGTGTACGCCGGTCGCGAGGAGGCCATCCGGCTCCGCTCCGGAATCACGGGGAGGATCGGCGGTATCTTCGCCGGCGCGAGGCTCGGGCGCTTCCAGTACGGTAGCGATCCCCAACGGCATCCATACCAGCAGATATTCGTGCAGGCCCGCCTCCGGCCGGGCCAGCACAGCTCCTACTCCGTGTCGGTCGAGCGTCACCACGGAAGCACGATCGTCTCCCCACGCTCCGACGACTGGATCTCCGCTCAGGCGCACGCCAGCTTCCAGCTCTGGCACGGCACCCGGTTCCACTTCTCGGCGAATGGGAGGCGCTACGGAGTGGACCGGCCCAGCACTTACGGAGTGGTCGACGCCGCGTGGGAGCAGGATCTCCCCTTCGGCCACCGGCTGACGGCCCGCGCCAGGATTGTATCGTTCGGCGGGATGCGACTACGGGATGCATCGCTGCTCAGGGTGGGCTACACCATTCCGATCGGACTCCCGGTGAGTCCCTCGCATCACTCGGGCCGGCTGATCGGGCGCATCTACGACGCCGAATCGGGCGATCCCATCGCCAACGCCCTCGTGCGCGTTGGCGACCGGGCGCAGTTGAGCGACGAGTCGGGGCGCCTGGAGTTCTCCGGTCTCGCCCCGGATACGTATTACGTGCACGTGGACCGGCAGAGTCTCGGGGGACGGCAGCTCTCCGCCGAGCAGGATCAGCTTGTGTTACAGGTGGGCAAGCTCGAAACCACGCGCTTCGGGCTGGCGATGATTCACGGCGCGCGGTTGACCGGCACTGTACGCATCTCCGCGTTCGCGACCGGGAGCATCACCGGCGGGGAGGATGGTGCGCTCATGGATTCCGCCGCCATGTCGAACGTGATCGTCGCGCTCACGGGGGAAGGCGGTAAGGTGCTGCGGCGGCTCACCGATGCCCGGGGGCGCTTCACCTTCGCGGGGCTCCCACCGGGGCGCTGGACGCTGAGCATCCCCCCCGAAGCGCTCCCCGAGCACTACCAGCTCCAGAGCGGCCAGGTTCCGCTGGACGTCGCCCCGGACGATACGCTCGAGGCGGAGCTGCGGGTGGTCCCGCAGCGCAGGTCGCTCCGCATCGTCGCCACGGTGGATCTCACCGCGGGAGGCAGCGCCTCAGCCACGACACCAGGCAAGTCTGCCAGGGAACCCCACCGGGTGAAGCAGGATCCAGCGCCTCGCCGGCAGCCCCGCATCGAGCCCGCGCCGAGCACGCCCGCGCAGCGGTCGGTGATTCGACACAGGTATACGGTGACGCATTGGGATGTCGGCCTCGCGCAGATCGCCGTGTACGTGTACGGCGATGTATCGCTCTGGCCCAAGATCTGGGTCGCGAATCGATTTCAGCTGAGCGATCCGGATACCATACGTCCGGGGCAGGTCCTGCTCATCCCGGAGAAGGCGCCCCTGACGCGCGCCGAGACCGCCGCGCGCGATGCGTACCTGGCGAGGCTTCGGTAGGGCTCAGACGTCTCCGCTGGCGAGGAGCCTGCGCGCGACTTCATCGAGGATATCCGGCGCATCGTACGCGCCGCGAGCGTAGCGCTCGCGGATCTCCGCAATCCGTGCCCTATCGAGCGGCATCTCGGACTCCGCCCGCCCTTCATCGCTCGACGGCTGGGGACCAACCGGGCGTTCGCCGGCAGCGCGCGC
Organism: Gemmatimonadaceae bacterium; assembly: GCA_035688075.1. GTDB lineage: Bacteria > Gemmatimonadota > Gemmatimonadetes > Gemmatimonadales > Gemmatimonadaceae > JADGGM01. Next base: position 23,004 of record DASSNL010000181.1, on the reverse strand, counting down.
GCTTCGCAGCGGCGGCGGCGCATCCTCCGCGCCGGGCAGCTGCCCGGCGCGCGTGTCGTTATGGGGGTCGAACGAGCCAGCCAACTTTCCCTCCCGGTGCACCGTCCACCCACCGGATTGCTGGCGGAGCGCGCCCTGAGCGAGCCCCGCACACCGATCGGCGTTGCGCTCTCCGCTGTGAAGTCGTGTTCAGTCTGCTACAAGTATCGGCCGGTCGGCCGCAAGCTGAAGTCCTGATCCCGGGCCCATGGCAACCATTCTACACCTGGACGACGATCATACCCTTGGCAAGGTCGTCGCGCGCACTCTCCAGCAGATCGGACACGACACGATCGTCGTGCACGACGTACCCGGGGCGCTCGGGGCTCTCGACGGGAACACGGTCGACCTGATCATATCCGACTACAAGATGCCGGGCCTCACCGGGCTGGAGTTCCTGGAGGTCGTGAGGGAGCAGGGATACGATACGCCACTCATCCTGCTGACGGGCTACGCCACCGTCGCCAACGCGGTCGCCAGCATCAAGGGCGGCGCCGCGGACTACCTGGCCAAGCCTTTCGAGATCAGTGAGCTGGAGTGGGCGGTAACGCAAGCCCTCGAGATGGCGCGGCTCCGGCGGGAGAACGAGCAGCAGCGCCGCGAGCTGGCCGAGTACCGGAGCGAGCGCCGGATCCTGGGCGACAGCCCGATCATCGGGCGACTCCTCCGGACGATCGCTGCGGCCGCGCCCACCCGCGCCACCATCCTGCTGCGGGGAGAGTCGGGCACCGGGAAGGAGCTCTTCGCCAGCGCGATCCACGAGATGAGCGACCGGCACGACCGCCCCTTCATCAAGCTGAATTGCGCTGCGCTGCCCGACGGGCTCGTGGAGAGCATGCTCTTCGGCCACGAGAAGGGCGCGTTCACCGGCGCGCTGAAGCGGGTGGCCGGTGCGTTCGAGCGTGCGCACGGAGGAACGCTTCTCCTCGACGAGATCTCCGAGCTTCGCCTCGACCTGCAGGCCAAGCTGCTCCGCGTGCTGCAGGAACAGGAGTTCGAGCGACTGGGCGCATCCAGTACGATCGAGGTGGATGTCCGGGTGATCGCCACCACCAATCGCGATCTGGCGAGGGAGGCGGCGGCCGGAAGCTTCCGGCAGGATCTCTTCTATCGGCTCAGCGGGCTACCGCTCGAGATCCCGCCGCTCCGGGAGCGCGCCGAGGACATCCCGCTCCTGGCAACCCACTTCGCCAGACGCACAGCGCACGAGCTGGAGAAGGAGTTCCTGGGGATCTCGTCCGAGGCGCTGGAGATGCTGCGACGCTACGAATGGCCCGGTAACGTGCGCGAGCTGCAGCATGCCGTGGAGCGCGCGGTCATTCTGAGCAGCTCTCCCGTACTCCAGTCCAACGCCTTTCCCCTGCACTCCATCCGTGGCGGCGCCGGTGGCGCGCCGCGGGAAGCACGCGCCGTGAACGAGGAGAGTGGGCAGGCCGGCGCCGCGGGCCCGGACTGCGCCTCGTTCAATCTCGCCGAAGCGGAGGATCGCCTCATCCGCGGCGCATTGGCCGCCGCGGGTGACAACCGCACGCGTGCCGCCGCGCTGCTCGGCATCAGCGTCCGCACCCTCTGGAACAAGCTCAACAAGATGGAGTACGCCGGCGCGCGGGAGCACGCGGAGAAGCTCTGAGGCATTCGCCGGTCCAATCGATCGAAGGAGGATGGTGCAGATCTAGCCGGCAATTTTTGCCGGCTTTTTTGTGATCCGGCAGCATCTGCACAGCGCTCCCCCCGCCCTGCCGCGAGCCGCAGGCCGCCGCGCCGCATCTGTTGCGGCGCCCGTAACCCACCATCCCGGAAGATCTTGCGACTCCCATCCCGGCCGCGCAACCGCCTTCGTGCGCCCGGGTCGCGGCCGTGTGCCAGCCGGAACGCCTGTTGCCCTATAAGTGCGCGACGGCGCTGCCGTTCGCCGGAGCGCGTGGTCGCCGGAAGCTCTTCGACCCGGCGCCGCCCGCGGCGAGAGGAACGCTGGCGATGACGCCATGGGGCAACGATGCCCCGACCTGGGGCGACGATGCCCCGAGAAGATTGTCGATGATGACAGGGAGTGGATAATGATCAGCTGGTCCGAAGGACAAACCGCGGTCGCTGGTGGTCCCGAAGCACGCGAGGCCCTTCTCGTAAGACACCTCCGACTCGTGCACCTGATTGCGCGGCGCTGCTACCGCCGCAACAGCCGCCTGGCCTACGATGAGCTGGTGAGCGCGGGCACGCTCGGCCTGATCGCGGCGTTCTCCAGCTTCGATGCCGGCAGGCAACTGGCCTTCAGCACGTACGCGATCCCGCGCATTTACGGCGCGATCCTGGACGAGCTCCATCGCTTCGATGGCCGCACGAGGACGAGGCGCGTCAGGCACCGGGCGCTCGCGCGCGCGCATGGTGAGCTCACGCGCAAGCTCGAGCGCACGCCCGTGGCATCAGAGCAGGCCGCGCATCTGGGCGTGGATACCCAGACGGTGCTCAAGTGGCAATCGGAGGATCAGGCGGGTGTCCACGTAGCGCTCGAAGATCACGCGATCGGCGGAGGCGCGACCGGGAGCATCGCCGAGGGGGCCACGATCGATCCGATCGCGGAGATCGAGCGCCGGCTCTCGCTGGAGCAGGAGGTAGCCTACCTTCGCGACGCGCTCCTCCGGCTGGGCGAGGCCGATCGCGCCGTTCTGTCGATGTACTACTACGAGGGGCTCAAGCTGCGCGAGATCGGCGCATTGCTCGGCGTCAGCGAGTCGCGCGTCTCGCAGATCCGCTCGCGCGCCCTCTCAGCCCTCCGCGCGGAGCTGGCGCCACTGCGCAGGGGGTGAGGGGTGGTGGTGGAGATGACGGAGTCAGGGTGGGCGTCACTCGAGCATCGGTCCGAAGGGCGTGCTGCTCGGGGCGTCAATGTGCTTGCAAGCACAGGACCCGTGACACGGTGGAGAATTTGCCCCACGAATACCGTGGTTGACCCCGGCTACAGGACTCAGGCGAGCTTCTAGCGGCATAGCGCCTTCCGGCATCGGTAGTGGGTCTCACGCCTCGACAGTCCCGCAGAAGCACCGGGCGAAATCGGTCGCGATCGCCGCGCGCACCCTCGCTTCATGCAGACCGGGCAACGCGGCTCGACACTCCGCCACGCGTTATCTGCGCGGCTCCTCGGCGCGACGAATTCCTTGTGAAGCCCGCTCGACGAAATGGAATGGGTCTGACAGTGCCTTACGCGGCATTCGGCTCCGATCCTCGCGCATAACCTCAGTCGACGGGGTATCCGGCTCTCTTTCCAGATCTCCGAAGGATCTCGGGAACGGGCACGAGGACTCATCAGCGGAGGCCATCGTTGCAACGCTGACGCCAAGGTCGCGTTGCAACGATGTTCCAGCCGTCGCGTGTTGGGAGCCTCAGAACGCCACCTTGTACACCAGCGCCACATTGCGCCCGGGCTGTAGCGCGAAGCTTTTGATGCGGCTCGTCGCGTCCAGGTACTGCTCGTCGGTCACGTTGTCCGCGCGCAGGACGATCGAGTGCAACCGGCCGCCGACGGCGATGTCGAATCCGGCGCTCAGATCGAGCACCGTGTATCCGTCGGTCGCAATTGCCGATGGATCGTTCTCCACCGCCGGCGGAGGCACCCTGCGCTGCGCGAAGCCGTGGCGCAGCTCTCCCCCGAGCGAGAAACGCCGCCCCTTCCACCGCGCCGATCCGCCCAGCCGTGCGGCCGGCATGAAGGGAAGCGCGGTGCCATCCTCGAGCTCACCACGCGTCATATCACCCATCACACCCAGCACGAGCTGCGGCATTACGGTCACCTCCACCTTGCCCTCCACCCCTTTCAGCGTGGCGTCGCTCTGCGCGAACCGGTTGAGGGGCACCACGTTGCCATCGACCGTGGTGTCGCCGGTGATGTCCACTGTGACGTAGCTGTCGATCCGGTTGTAGAAAGCGGCGAGCTCGCCGTCGACGCGCGCCGATTGTACGCGCAGAACCCCGTCGAGGCCGCGGCTGGTCTCCGCGTTCAGGTTCGGATTCCCCTCGTCGTACGTGCCGGCGGCTGCGTGGAACGCGTTGGAGAAGAGCTCCTCCACTGTCGGAGCCCTGAACGCGCGGGCAGCGCTCGCGCCAAAGGACACGCTACTCCCCAACGGGACCGTCACGCCAAACGACCCCGACCAGCTATCGAAGCTGAGGCGCCGCGGTGCGCCGAACTTCGGGTCGCTCTCCTTCGAATCGATCCGGTAGAGATCGTAGCGCCCGCCGAACTGCAGTCGCGGCACACGCGCATCCGGATCGGCGTCGTGGACGAGCGGAAGCTCCTGGTACAGGAAGATTCCTCCCGCGTTGCTGTTGGCCGCCGGGGTGAGCGCTTCCTCACCCGTGGACGAGTACCGCTTGAAGAGCCCCGACACGCCCACCGCGCCACTCAGCGGGCCGAGCTGGGTCTTGCCGGTGAGGTCGAGCGTGCGGGTATCGAGCTCGAAGCTCGTTCCGATCTCCCCGGACGCCTCGATCTCATCGTGCGAGTACCACTGCGCCGTTCCGTCGAAGTCGAGTACGCCCAACACGCTGCTCGGTAGGGTCATGGTGGACTTCGCGGCCACCTCCTGGCGGTGCCCCTCGATGTGCACCCCCGCCTCGTCGTCACCGGGAGCGCTCGGCAGGCCGTAGTCGAACTTGTAGCCGCGGTACACCGCGCCCGCGTTGAAATCGCCCCTGGAGAATCCGAGGCCGCCGACGCCGTAATAGTTCCGGCTGTACGTGTTGTCCAATCGCACGCCGCCGCCCTGTCGCACGTCCTGAGCGTCGCGCCAACCGCCGCGCGCGGTGATCGCGAGCGATTGACCGGCCGGGATGGTGAGCGCGCCCGAGAGCGCTCCGCCCGGGCTCACCGACTCCGCCTGGCCTGCGAAGTATCCTTCCAGGTGGGACGGAACCGACAGCGGGATGTCGTTGGAGATGACGTTCACCACGCCGCCCAGCGCGTTGTTTCCATAGAGAAGCGACGCCGGCCCGCGCACGACCTCTATGCGCTCCGCCGCCAGCGGGTCCATCGACACCGCATGGTCCGGTGCCGCCGAGGACAGATCTCCGGTCCGCTGGCCGTCCTGGAGAACCAGGATGCGGTCTCCCTGGAGCCCGCGGATCACCGGAGCCGAGGCGGCGGGTCCGTTGTAGCGGACCGATATCCCCGGTTCATTGCCCAGCGTCTGCGCCACCGAGCTGGAGAGCCGGCGCGCCAGCGCATCGCCGGAAAGCTCGGTCGTCGCCTGCGGCACGTTGAGTGGATCTGTCGCGGTTGGCGTTGCAGTGACCACTACTCCGCTCAGAGAGAGCGCGGTCGCGTGGAGAGTGATCGTGACGCGCACGGTCTCGCCGCCGGCGGCGACAACCACATCCTGGTGAGCCGGCGCGTAGCCGATGAGCTGTGCGGTGAGGTGGTAACGCCCCGGCCTTAGCGACGCGATGCTGAACTGCCCGTCGCCGTTGGTGGTCGTGGCGATGCCGAGCGAAGCGATGCTCACTCTGGCGTTCGGGAGTGGAGCACCGGACGTGTCCTGTACCACCCCGACCACTGGCGGCGCGCCGACCGTGGCGCTGTCTGAATGAATGGTGGCGGCGCGCCCCGGCGCCGCGCAGATGAGTAGCGCGGCGAGCACGCCCGGGGCGTGTCGCGCGATGAAGAGCGACATGTCTGACTCCTTGATGCACGATTAGCCGCGCGAACGCCGCCCGCGTTACGGGCGGTGGTCATCGCGATGTCTGTGGATTCGTGTCGTGGGCCGCGCTACGGCGCGGCGGAGTCAGACTGCTGGTGGCGCGCGTGCGGGGGGGAGGACCGCCGATTCGCCGCGCAGCGCTCGCGGCGTGCGCAGCTCGGCGGGCACCACGCGCTGCACCGAGACGAGCTCGATGGCAACGGCTGGTGCACGCGTGAAGGAGGCCGAGAGGTAGCTGCACAGTCCACAGTCGGTGCCGTGCTCCGGCGGGATGTGGTTCGATCCCTTCGACTCGTAGTGGACGTAGTGCTCCCACGGCCCGCTCGCCGCGTTCAGGCGCGCATCCGCAACGCCCGCAGCCGCGCGCAGCACGAGCTGCAGTGCGACGAACGCGAGGGCGAAGGAGCGGAAACGGAGCGTGCGGCGGAGCATCAGTACAGGATAATCAGCCGTCCGGTCCCCGCAAAGATGGCAACGCGCTGTTCACTGCACCTGGCGCCCACGTATGAGCGCTGGAAATAGCCGCGCGATGCCGGGTCTCGTATCGTGCTTCGTAACATCGAGAGCATGGACATCTCGCAACACAACCGCGCGTCAGGGACTCCCGCCGTTGCGTGGCAGTACCAACGTGAACGTCGCCCCCTCACCGAGCGTGCTCTCCACCCTGATATCGCCGCCCATGGCGCGCGCAAGGTCGCGGCTGATCGCGAGACCGAGGCCCGCACCGGCGATCGGGTACGTGAGGCTACGGCCAATCTGCACGAACGGATCGAAGATCGCTTCCAGCTGCTCCGGCGGAATGCCGCAGCCGGTGTCCAGTACGACGATCGCGATCTCACGCGCGTTGGCGCGGCAATCGAGCGTGATGCTACCGCCCGGCCCTGTGAATTTGATCGCGTTGCCGATGAGGTTGAGCAGGATCTGCTGCATCTTCTCCGCGTCGGCGTGAATGGACAACGCCGGATCGCACGGCTCGGTGTGGTAGCTCACTCCCTTGGCCTGCGCCTGCGGCGCCATGAGGTCGTCCACCTCTTGAAGCAGTATCGCGATGCGCACGTCGCTCGAGCGGATAGGCACCGAGCCGGTTTCCAGTTTAGCGAAGTTCAGGATGTCGTTCACCAGCGACAGGAGATAGCGCTCGCTGCGTTTGACGCGCTCCAGGTCACTGCGTTGCTCCTCGGTAATCGGCCCGCGGATGCCGAGCTCCATGAGCTCCACATAGCCGGCAATCGCGTTCAAGGGCGTACGCAGCTCGTGGCTCATGGCCGCCAGAAAATCCATCTTCGAGCGGTTCGCGGCTTCCGCTTCCGCACGTGCGCACTCAGCGGTATCTCGCAGCTCCTCGAGCTCCGTGTTCGTCAGTTCCAGCTCTTCGGTCAGCTGCTGCGCCTCGGCGATCTGGCTCTCGAGCTCTGCGGCCTGTTCTTGCAGTTGCTCATTGAGCTCTTCGACCTCCGCGCGCCGCTGCTCGGCGGCCATGCGGGCCGCCGACTCCGCCGCTAGCTCGCGCTCCTGCTCCTCTCTCCTGCGGCGTTCCGTGAGATCGCGCGTGATCTTGGCGAAGCCGACCAGCTTTCCCTCGCTGTCAGTCAGCGCCGTGATCACCACGTTGGCCCAGAAGCGCGAACCGTCCTTGCGCAGCCGCAACCCCTCATCCTCGAAGCGACCAACCCGCGCGGCCTCCTTCAGTTCGTAGCCCGGCTTGTCCCACGCGAGATCCTCCTCGGGATAGAAGACCGAGAAGTGGCGGCCGATGATCTCATCCGCGGAATATCCCTTCATTCGCTGGGCCGCCGGGTTCCATGTCAGAACATGACCCGTCGCGTCGAGCACGAAGATCGCGTAGTCTCGAACGTGCTCGATGAGCAGCAGATACAAATCGGCATCGTGCGGCGCGCCGCCCGGGGCTCTCGTCACCGGCCCCCGGACGTGGCAATTGCGATGCCCCATGCGATTCCGACAGCCGTATTCGGGTGCCAGGAGCACATCAACATACGGTGGATCTCTACTCTGTGATTCCGAGCGAAGTGCCGAAGAACAACGGTGCAAGTTTTGCCGCGTCCACTCCGCGCGTGATGCCGGCTGCACCAGGGGACCACCTGAATTTTGCAATATCAGTACCAGACAAAAATCGAGTCGATCCATCGGGGAAGTTCGGCTCCCGCCCGGTCTCCACAGGGTCGGTAGCGGGCTTGATCGTGTCCATCCTCGACAATCTCACATACCGTCTTGCTGGCAGCACCGTGGCGCGAAAACCAGCAGCCACCATGATTACCACAGGTAGAGATTTTGCTTCTATCGATCTCGATCGGCTGATTGACTCTCGATCGGCTGATTGACAAGGAAGTCCGTCTGCTCGGAGCAGAATTCCCTCTTGGAGAACAGCTACCTGGCTGGCTGCCATCGCTGCTTCTGAACGAAAGTGTTACCTTTCGCGGTGTGGTAGCGCACCGGTCTGCTCTGGACGAGTGCGCCGGGCTCGTACGCCTCGTCCCTCGAGGTTCCGATGCGGCAGAACGCGAACGGCGGCCGGCTGGCCGTACTCCTCGCCGACGATCTTCGGCAGGCTCGAGTCAAGCTCACCGCGCTCTGGCTGGAACGGATCAGCGCACGTGTTCGGCTCACCCCGAACCGGGTGCTGCCAACGGACGCGCTGCTCGACCACATACCTCTCATCATCGATGGCATCGCGTCGCATCTGGAGGATCCGGCGCAACTTGTCGCGGCTGATACCGTGGTGATCGCCCACGCACGCGCTCTCGGCGCGCTTCGACACGAGCAGGGCTTCGACCTCTTCGAGATCCTGAAGGAGTACGAAATTCTCAGTGGGATTCTCCTCGAACACCTTACGGTCGCTGCCGACGAGTCCCAGGAACCGTGCGGGCGGGGAGAGCTCATCGAGTGCGCGCAGCGGGTATTTCACGCCATAACGCTGGTGCAGGAAGCAACTGCCGCGGAGTACATGCAGCTCCTGCAGGAGAAGCTCTCGGAGCGAGAGGAGCGGCTCCGCCACTTCAACCGTACATTGACCCATGAGTTCAGGAACCGGATCGGCGCCGCGCGCGGGGCCGCTCAGTTACTCCTGATGGAGGGGATCGCCGAGTCGAAGCGGTCGGAGCTCGTGGGCGTCGTCGACCGCAGCACCCGGGACATGCAACTCGTGCTCGACAACCTTCTGGAGCTCTCCCGTGTGAAGGGAGACATCAGGCAGCAACGGCACGTGCGTCTTCCGGAAGCAGCGCGGGAAGTGGTTCGCGAGCTGCGCGAGATGGCCGCGGCCGCCGGCGTCTCGGTACGAGTGACACAGGAGCTCCCCGACTGCGAAGTTCCGGCGGCCGCGGTGGAGCTCTGCCTCACTAACCTCGTAGCCAACGCCATAAAGTACGCGGACCCGCTAAAGGCCGAGCGTCGCGTGGATGTGCGTGGCTACTTCAGCATCGACGACGACCAGCGGGAGCGCGCGGTGGTCGTGGAGGTGTGCGACAACGGAATCGGAGTGCCGGAAGGCCAGCGAGACCAGCTATTCCGGCGCTTCTTTCGTGCGCACGATCATCGGAGCGCCGGCATCGAAGGAACCGGGTTGGGACTGAACATCGTACGGGAGACGATCGAGGAGCTGGGCGGCCGCGTGTGGGCGGATTTCCCCGCCGATGGATCGGTCTTCGCCTTCACCCTCCCCTGCCGCCGTCGCGCCGAGCGTCGAGAGGCTGATCGCGAGAAGACCGCGGAGGCGGAGGCGCCGCGCACCGAGTCAGTGTGACTATCAGGCGCTGACGGAATGACGAGGTCAGGCGGACGCCGGATGGCGTACTTATTGCCCCCATGACGAGCGGGAGCTGAGCGCTCCTGCCTCGGGACATCTCTCGCTGCGGGACCCGACTTCGCTCCTGGACTTCACGAGCATGGAGGTGCTCCGATGTCCAATGCCGTTCAGCGAATCGCGATCTCGCTACTGCTGGCCGCCGCCTGCGCATGCAACCCCTTTCGCCAGCAGACGCCGGTCCAGATCTCGGATAACGCCCCATCGTACGGATCGCGGTGGAACGCGACGCTCGCCACACCGGCCGCGCTGACTGGTGCATTGGACGTGCACGGAACGGCGTGGATGGCTCCCGCGAGTGGTAATACAGTCGCCGGCGTGTCGATCTCCAACGCAGCTCCGGGCGGTACGCACCCCTGGCACATCCACCAGGGAAGGTGTGGCGGCAACGGCCCCATTTTCGGCCCCGCAGACGCGTACCCTCCGCTGAACGTCGCCACCGATGGCACGTCGAGCGCGCAGGCGAATCTGGATGTCCCGCTCCCGGAATCCGGCGAGTACTACGTTAACGTGCACGCCTCGAGCGACAACATGGGGACGATCATCGCCTGCGGGAACCTCGCGCCGCCGATTCGCTAGCGGCCAGACTGTCACGCTCCAGACGCGCTCCCTTTGCTGCCGTAGTAGCCGTCCAGGCATGCGGTCACCAGCCGGGCGAGCAGCCGGTCGTCCATCGCCTTCGCTGTGCGCCCGGCACGAGGAACGACCTGCCCCCAGGCGACCTTGAGCGCGATGATGAGCTTCTCCGGAAAGGTTTGCGTGTCGGCGGCGTAGCGTCCGACTCGCCGCAGCGCCGTGATGAGCTGATCATCGTCGATCTCGCGGTGCGTGTACCGCTCGAGGATCATCATTAGCCAGACCAGAAGACCGTGCGGATCTGGTGGCGGCGACCCGGTGCCTCTGCCTTCCCCATCCGGTGAGGGGATCCGCTCTCCGGAGCGCTTCTCATCCAACAGCTCTACCACCCTCCACGACCATCATGGCGTTGGCATTCCAGGTGAAGCTCCTCCGGAAACGGCGACAGGAGCAAAACTGAGGTATACTCATATACAGCAGTTGGCAACGTACGCAACTCGCCACGAAATCGCCAGAGCGGCATCTTTCGAGCTGGACCGGACGACTGATCCCTCGGGATCTCCGGCGTGACAGTCGACGAGAGCGGAGACCAGGAATGGCCGGGAAACGACGGGGTGACATAATCGCACGGCTCCGACAGCGCATCGTGACGGCGTTTCACCTGGGAATCATCTCCGCCGGCGATCGCCTGCCGAGCAGCCGCAGTCTGGCACGCGAGTTCCGCGCGAACGAGCGGGTCATCCTCGCGGCTTACAGAGCGCTGGCCAGCGAAGGGCTGGTCGAGTTTCGCCCACGTTCCGGCGTGTACCTCTCGAGCGAGATAGCTCCGAAAGCGTCGGTCTTCCCCGGCTTCGCCGATTGGGCGCTGGACATCCTGGCGAACGGCCTCGCGCACGGGATCCCCGCCGTGGAACTACCCCGCCTTCTCGCGAAGCTGCTGAGGACCGTGCGCCTCCGGGCCGCGTGCATCGAGTGCAACGACGATCACGTCGACACCCTCTGCGAAGAGATGAGCCGGGACTACGGCCTCACATCCGTCCCCGTCGATCTCGACGAGCTGCACAAACCTGCGACCACGAAGACGCTGCGCGCCACCGATCTGCTCGTGACGACGTCGTTTCACGCCGAAGTCGTGGGCGCTCTGGCGGAGAAGCTCGGGAAACCGTGGATCGCCGTATCCTGGCGGCCGGACGTGATGGCCGAGGTAGCGCGGCTGCTGCGCACGCGGCCCGTGTACTTCATCGGTACCGATCCGCGGCTCGCCAGCAAGCTGCGTCTCCTCTTCCCATCGCGGGCCGAGCGTGCAAACCTGCGACTGCTGCTCACGGGCGATGCGGATCTGACGTCCATCCCCGGCGCGACGCCGATCTACCTCACGACTCTGGCGCGCAAGACGTTGGGGAGCAGCGCGCAGCGCCTGCCCGCCGTGCCACTCGGCCGGCTACTCGTACCTGAATCGGCGCGGGCCGTGCTAAGCCTGGTGATCCGGAGCAACGTGTCGGCACTCGATGGATTCGCCAGCCGTGAATCGTGAACTAGCCGCCGGAGCGCACGGACTTCTCACGGCCGCTCGAGCGCGTCAGCGTCCGGACGCTGATCCGTTCGGCCTGGCCGATCAGGCGGGCCGTCACGGCGAGCGCACCTTCCACCGCCGTAGCGCCGAGCGAAGGTTCGTGCTTCCGCACCATGTTCTCGATCTCCTCGCGCAGGATCTGGGATTCGCATCGGATCGCCTCGGCCGTCCAGCTCAGGCGAGCGCGCTGCGCTCCGTGGCGCACGGCGACAACGCGATGGATCTCCATCGCGTCCGCGAGGACGCTCGACGGCTGTCCATCAGCTTCATCCAACGCGACCAGCAGCCCCGCGAGATCGGCGAGATAACTGGCCACGTGATCGGAGAGCTGGTAGAACTTGAGGCCGGCCGCGTTCGGCGCGGGACACTCGGCGCGCAGGCGGGCGACGAATGTCTCGAGGAGCGTCTGAAGGTCGCGAGTCAGAATCTCCCCCAGCTGCGCCAGGCCGTGAACGTGCCGCACGTCGGGCACGGCGCTCTCGCGCCTCTCCTTGCCATGAAACTCCGGCGCCACGGAGGGGAGCCAGAGAGTGAAGGTCGAGCCGGCGCCCGCCGTGCTCCGGACGGTGATGTCGCCGTGCATCAACCGCGCGAGTCGCCGGCTGATGGCGAGGCCGAGCCCCGAGCCGTCGTTGGACCGCGTTCGCCCCGACATCACCTGCACGAACGGCTCGAAGATGCGCGCCAACTGCTCGTCCGCGATCCCGATGCCGGTGTCACGAATCCGGAAGTACGTCCAGCTTCCACCCGCGTGCAACCGCGCACCGTGATCCGGGCTGGTCGTATGCCCGTACTCCAGCGAGACCGTACCGCCCGAGTCGGTGAACTTCACCGCATTCGTGAGGAGGTTCACCAGGATCTGCCGGACGCGGTTCTCGTCGCCCACAAAGGAGATGCCCTCCTCGGGCGCACCGGGCGCGACGAGTCTTATTCCATGAGCTTCGGCAGCTGGCTGAACGAGCGCCACCGCCGCGTCCGCGGCTGTCAAAGCGGGCACGGGCGCGACATCGATCGTCAACTGGTCGGCATCCACCTTCGCGAGGTCGAGGATCTCGCTCACGAGGCCGAGCAGATGCTGGCTGCTCGCGAGGATGCGGGCGATGTGCCGCTGGTGTTCCGGCGAGAGCTGCCCTCCGATCCCGAGGTCGAGGAGCTGCGCATAGCCGATCACGGCGTTCAGGGGCGTTCGCAACTCGTGGCTCATCACGGCCAGGAAGTCGCTCTTGGCGCGGTTCGCGGCTTCGGCTTCAGCCCGGGCGGTGCGCTCGCGCTCGACCTGGAGGGCGCGCTCCTCCGCGCGGCGGCGGTCCGTGATGTCGCGTATGGAGACGAGGCGGGCTGGCTCGCCCTGCCACTCCATTTCCACGACCCGAAGCTCGGCGGTCACTCCCTTCCCGTCCGGGCGCACGAGGTCGATCTCGGCCGGCGAGCCGTTGGTGATGGGAAAGCCGAGCTCCGTCCCCACGAGGGTGTGGGCGCTTCGCGCAAAGAGATGCTCGGCCGCCGGGTTGGCGAAGCGAATCGCGCCGTCGGCATCGACGATCACGATTCCGTCGGCAAGTTGTTCGATTATCGATCGGAGCCGCCGCTCCTCGGTCTCATTCCCCTTTCGCCGGTTGCCCCCCGTCCTGCGCTCCACCATTCCCAGTGACCCTTCTCCCAGATGAGGCCAAGATGCGGGCCGTTACGGCCGCTCATTCCCTGGAATGTCAAGGTCCGTGCCTTCCTGCGGAGCCCGATAAACGGCCGAATCAACCGCCACGGGTCGTTCGGTAGCTCGATGAAGGGAGGGCGCCGGTGGCACGATCAGGAAACTCGGAGCCGCGAAGCTCCGCACGAGATGCATCGGCGCCAGGCCAGGGTAGCCGTCCAGCACCGTCCAACGACCCCTGTCCGCCGGAGTATCCCCCTCGTACGTTAGGTGATCCAACTCACATGCCCGTTCGGAGGTCCCGCTGTCTCAGTATTTGCTCAGGCTCTACGTCAGTGGCAGGAGCCCAAAGGCGGAAGCAGCCATCGAGAACCTGCGCCACATCTGCGACGAGGAGCTCGGTGACAACTACGAGCTGCAGGTCATCGACGTGCTCGAGCATCCGCAGCTCGCCGAGGACGACAAGATCCTCGCGACGCCGACGCTGATCAAGCGACTCCCTCCGCCGTTACGGCGCGTCATCGGCGACCTCTCCGACAGGCACAAGGTGCTGCTCGGTCTCGAAGTCCGACCGGATGGCAGGCGCTCGGATGGAGCCAGACGCGCAGCCGAGTGAGCGCGGGCGTGTATCGTAGAGCCGGCCGGTGAACGCAGTAATCGAGTGCAGATGAGCATCCCACCTGTGTCACGCACGCCGTCGGCGCGGCGTGGAGTCGACGTCCCAGTCATCCGGAGTTCCCGATAGTGAGCGAGCAGGTACGCCAGGCATCCCCTCAGAAGCTGGAGAAGCTCGCGACGGGCATTGCCAGCTTCGATGTCATAGCGAAGGGCGGTCTCCCGAAGAACCGCACCACCCTCCTCTCCGGTACCGCGGGGAGCGGCAAGACCGTCTTCGCGATGCAGTTCCTCGTAGCGGGAATTCGTGATTCCGGCGAGCCGGGCGTCTTCGTCACCTTCGAGGAGTCCGCGGCCGACATCCGCGCGAACATGCGGGACTTCGGCTGGGATCTCGCGGAGTGGGAGCGCGACGGGAAGCTCGCCATAGTGGATGCCTCGCCGGATCCGGAGGTGGAGATCATCGAGAGCGGCGACTTCGACCTGGGAGCGTTGCTCGCGCGCGTGAAGCACGCGGTGCGGAAGGTGGGCGCCACTCGCGTGTCGGTCGACTCGCTCGGCGCCATATTCTCGCAGTTCTCCGACCAGTCCATCCTGCGGCGCGAGCTCTTTCGTATTGCCTCGGCCCTCAAGACGATGGGCGTGACGGCGGTGTTGACCGCGGAGCGCACCGACGACTACGGTCCCGTCGCGCGTTACGGTGTGGAGGAGTTCATCGCCGACAACGTGATGATCCTTCGCAACGTCCTGGACGACGAGAGCCGCCGGCGTACGATCGAGATCCTCAAGTTTCGCGGCACCGATCATCAGAAGGGCGAATTTCCACTCACGATCATCCCCGACCGTGGCATGGTCGTCGTGCCGCTCTCGGCGATCCAGCTACGGCAGAAATCCTCCGATGTGCGGATCTCGTCGGGTAGCACGGAGCTGGACGAGATGTGCGGCGGCGGCTTCTTCCGCGACTCGGTCATCCTGGTTTCCGGTGCGACGGGCACCGGCAAGACGCTCACGGTAACCCAGTTCCTCCAGGGCGGTACCGCCATGGGGGAGCGCTGTCTCCTTCTCGCGTTCGAGGAGAGCCGGGAGCAGCTCTTCCGCAACGCGATCGGGTGGGGGGTGGATTTCGAGGAGATGGAACGCCAGGGGCTGCTCCGTGTCGTGTGCGACTACCCGGATGCCGCCGGCCTGGAGGACTGGCTGATCGCCATCCAGGACGTGGTGAAGGAGTTCAAGCCGGCCCGTGTGGCGCTCGACAGTCTCTCCGCGCTCGAGCGCGTCGGTACCGTGAAGGCCTTCCGCGAGTTCGTCATCGGGATCACGTCGTTTCTCAAGCACGAGGAGATCACGGGTCTCTTCACCGCGACCACCGCGTCGCTCATGGGCGGCAGCTCGATCACCGAGACGCACATCTCCACGCTCACCGATTCCATCATCCTGCTGCGCTACGTGGAGATGTTCGGGGAGATGAAGCGTGGTATCACCGTGCTCAAGATGCGCGGCTCGATGCACGACAAGGAGATCCGCGAGTTCACGATCGACGAGGCGGGGATGCACCTCGGGCGTCCATTCCGGAACGTGACGGGAATTCTGGCGGGGACGCCAGTGCACCTGTCGCCGGGAGACATCGAGCGCATCTGGAGCGAGTTCGACTCCGCCGTTGGAGAGGGGCGGAGAAGGACGGACAGGAGCTAGTCAACTCGCATCTGGAACCCCGCCTGCCCCGTCACCCTTCGTGAGATCATGCGGGTCTTCGAAGTCGTAGTCGCGCTCCTCCTGGTGGGCGCCATGCTCGCGGCGCTGGCCCGGCGGATCGGCACGCCCTACCCCGCGCTGGTAGCGCTCGCCGGCGCGGCGCTCGCGCTCGTGCCCGGCACTCCCACCGTCACGCTCGATCCCCAGCTCGCGCTCGCCCTCTTCGTGGCGCCCGTGCTCCTCGACGCGGCGTTCGACTCGTCGCCGCGCGACCTGCGAGCCAACTGGCGCGCCGTCGCCAGCCTCGCGCTCGGCGCGGTGGCGCTCACCATCATCGCCGTCGCGCTCGTCGCCCGCGCGCTCGTGCCCGGGATCCCCTGGGCAGCGGCGATCGCGCTCGGTGCCATCGTCGCTCCGCCCGACGCGGCCGCGGCCACGGCGGTACTCAAGCAGCTTCGCCCGCCGCATAGGCTGCTCGTCATCCTCGAGGGGGAGAGTCTCTTCAATGACGCGAGCGCGCTGATCGTCTACCGCCTCGCCGTGGGTGCCGCGGCAGTGGGCGCGCTCTCGGGGTGGAGCGTGGTCCCCATGCTGCTGGTGGTCACCGTGGGGAGCATCGTGCTGGGGCTGGTGCTCTCGCGCGTGATCCTCCTCGTCAACACGTCGATCCGCGACGTCGCCACTTCCGTCATCGTCCAGTTCGTCGGAACGTTCGCGGTGTGGCTCATCGCCGAGCGGCTGCATCTGTCGCCGATCATCACGATGGTGGTGTTCGCGATGGCGGTGGCACGCGTGGCGCCCGACCGGATACCAGCACGCCTCCGCATCCCGTCGTACGCCGTGTGGGAAGTGGCCGTGTTCGTGCTCAACGTGCTCGCGTTCATCATAGTGGGGCTGCAGCTCAAGCCGATCGTCGCGCGGCTCGATCGTCCCACGTGGATCGAGTACACGGGGGTGGCGGTCACGGTGATCGCGGTAGTGATCATCGCGCGCATCGCGTGGGTCACGGGCGCTGCGGCGTTCAGTCGCTGGCGATGCAGACCGCATCCCGACGGCACGCCGGGACCCGCGGATGCCGTGGCGCTCTCGCCGCGCGGGGCGGCGGTGGTGGCGTGGTGCGGGATGCGCGGCACAGTGACGCTCGCGGCCGCGCTCGCGCTCCCCACCGGCCGCGAAGGCATACCGCCCTTTCCACATCGCGATCTCATCCTCTTCACCGCATTCTCCGTGGTGCTCGGCACGCTCGTGTTGCAGGGGATGACGCTGCGCCCGCTCATGGCGCGGCTGAAGCTGTCCGACGATGGTGCGGTGGATCGTGAAGTGCGACTCGCACGCGTGGAGACGCTGCGCTCGGCGGTGTCGGTGCTCCAGGCCGCGCCGGACGTGGAGACGGCCGCGCTCCTGCGGCGAAGGTTCGAGCTGCGGCTGCGTCATGCGGAGGCAGAGCTCGACGGAGGGCCGCATGATCCGGCGCATGCACCGGGAGAGCTGTCGCGCGATGCGGACAGGCTGCGCGCGGCGATGGCTGCGGAGCGGCGGAGGTTATCCGTGCTCCGCGCGAACGGGACCATCGGCGACGACGCGTTTCATCAGATCGAAGAGGAGCTCGACTGGGCGGAGCTGGCGGCGGAGAGTGTGTTGCGGGTGGAGCACAGCGACGGAGAGTCGGAGCACGAGCAGCCGTAGCGTGCTATGCGCCACCGACCGAGCTTGCTGGTGAAGCCGTCGGAGCACCGAGCAACGCAGGCCCAGGGGCGGACGAGATCTGTGAGCATATCGGAGGATGACCCGGACGCGGAGGGATACTCCGCGGACGTAGCCGTGATCGGCGCGGGTGCGGCGGGGCTCGCGGCGAGCAGGCTGCTCGCGGAGGCGGGGCGCTCGGTGCTGCTGCTCGAGGCGCGCGATCGCGTGGGCGGGCGGATCTGGACGGTGGACCACGGCATTGAGCTCGGCGCCGAGTTCGTGCACGGAGAGCCGGAAGCCACGCTCGCGTTGCTGCGAGAAGCGGGTATCGGAACCGTGGAGCTCGAGGGCGAGCGCTGGGTGATGCGGGACGGTCGCCTTCAGCGCCCCGGCGAGCGAATGTCGGACGAGCTGCACCGGCTGCTCGAGTGGGCCGCGAAGATCGAGAGCGACATGTCGGTGGCCGAGTTCCTCGAGCGTGTCGTGAGAGATGATCCGAGCTGCGGCGTGGTAGCCGCGCGCATCCAGGGAATGGCGGAGGGCTTCGACGCGGCGGACCCTCGGCGCGCGAGCATCAAGGCGCTGATCTCCGAGTGGTCCGGGATCTCGCCCTTCGCATCGAGCACGAGCAGACCGCGCGGTGGCTACGGGAAGCTCGTCGAGCACATGGCGCTCGAGCTCGATCCTTCGAGAGTGGAGCTGCGGCTCGAGAGCGTCGTACGCGTGGTGCGATGGTCAGGCGAGGGAGTGGAGATCGACGTGGAGCAGCGCGGCGTGCTGCAGCGGCATCGCGTGAGGAAGGCCGTCGTCACACTGCCACTCGGTGTGCTGCAGGCACCGGCCGATGACCCGGTGGCGGTGAGGTTCGAGCCGCCGCTCGACATGAAGCGCGAAGCGTTGGCCGGTCTCACCATGGGACCCGTGCACAGAGTGCTGCTCCAGTTCGAGGAAGCGTTCTGGGAGAGGCTGGACGACGGGCTGCTGAGAGACGCGGGGTTCATCACCACGACCGGGCTCCCCTTCCAGGGATTCTGGACCCAGGTGCCGGAGCGCAGAGCGTGGCTCGTGGCGTGGGTTGGTGGACCGGCGGCGGTGAAGGTCGGGGAGCGTGGCGGTTGGACGCGCGACGGGATCATCGCGCAGGCGGTGGCTGGCGCGCGAGAGCTGTTCGGTGGGCGAGTGGATGTGGACGATCTGCTCGAGGAGGCGTGGTTCCACGACTGGGTGAGCGATCCCTGGTCGCGCGGGGCGTACAGCTACTTGAACGTGGGTGGCGAAGGTGCAAGGCGGAAGCTCGCGGAGCCGGTGGCGGGTGCTCTGTTCATCGCGGGCGAGGCGACGGACGAGAGCGGAGAGGCAAGTACCGTGGCGGGCGCGATCGCGGAGGGAACCCGCGTGGCGAGAGCGGTGACCGCAGCTTCGTGAGGTCGAGTGGAGCGTGCCGTAGGCCGATCCGCACGCACGCGCCGAACGCCGAAGTGTGGAGTCGGCTTTCCGCCGGGAAGATGTCCAGGGTCGCGTTGCACCACCGTGGGTTGGTGCCCATCATTGCACCACCTCCCACGCACGGTGACCGCCGATCATGCGACCACTCGCCTCCCTGCTCCTTCTCTTTCTCCTCTCCCCGCTCGCCGCCTGCGCGCGCGACTCGTCGTCCGCCGAGCGGGCGGACCCGCCGTCGCACTACGACCTGCTCATCACCGGCGGCACCGTCATCGATGGCACGGGTAGCGCTCCGTATCGCGCCGACGTAGCCATCGCCGGCGATCGCATCGTGCGCGTATCACGCTCATCGCTCGAGCGCGACAGCGCGACGCGCGTCATCGATGCATCAGGACGAGTGGTGGCACCGGGCTTCATCGATCTGCACGCGCACCTCGATCCACTGCTCCGTCTCCCGGGCACGGAGAGCGCCGTGCGCCAGGGCGTGACCACGGCGCTGGGCGGCCCCGACGGAAGCTCGCCCTGGCCGCTCGCACCGTACCTCGACTCTGCGAAGGCGCTCGGCCTCGGGATGAACGTCGCGTTCCTCACGGGCCACAACACTATTCGCCGGCGCGTGATGGGGATGGCCGATCGCGCGCCCACCGCCGACGAGCTGCGGCGGATGCAGCAGATGGTAGCCCAGGCGATGGGCGACGGAGCGTGGGGGCTCTCCACTGGTCTCAAGTACCTCCCCGGCGCCTACGCGAAGACCGACGAAGTCGTGGCGCTCGCGCAGGCGGCCGCGGATTCCGGCGGCATCTACACCTCGCACCTGCGCGAGGAGGGACTCGGTCTCATCGACGGAGTGGCCGAGGCGATCGAGATCGGGCGGCGCGCGCACATCCCCGTCGTGCTCACCCATCATAAGGTGGTGGGAAAGCCGATGTGGGGCGCGAGCGTGCGCACGCTCGCGATGATCGACTCGGCGCGCGCGGCCGGGATCGACGTGATGGCGGACCAGTACCCGTACACTGCCACGTATACCGGGATCGGCGTGCTCGTCCCCGCGTGGGCGATGGCCGATGGCGACAGCGCCTTCGCGCGGCGGCTGAGGAATCCCGCGCTGCGCGATAGCATCGTGAAGGGAATCGTCTTCAACATCCTGAACGACCGCGGCGGCGGCGACGTCTCGCGCGTGCAGCTCGCAAAGGTGCCGTGGAAGCGCGATCTGGAAGGGAAGACTCTGGCCGACTGGGCGCGCGAGCGCGGGATGGCGCCCACTCCGGAGACCGGCGCGGAGCTGGTGATCGATGCGCTCCAGCGCGGCGGTGCATCGGCGATCTACCACGTACTCGACAGCGCCGACGTGGAGCGCATCATGCGCTACCCGTACACGATGGTCGCCTCCGACGGACGGCTCGTGCGCCCGGGCGAGGGGCACCCGCATCCGCGCTGGTACGGCACCTTCCCTCGTGTACTCGGCCGCTACGTGCGCGAGCGCCACGTGCTCGAGCTGGAGGAGGCGGTGCACAAGATGACCGGCATGCCCGCGAAGCGGCTCGGCCTGCGCGACCGGGGCCAGGTGGCAGATGGGATGTACGCCGATCTCGTGGTGTTCGACCCGGCCACGGTGGAAGACCGCGCCACCTTCGAGAACCCGCACCAGTATCCGGTGGGGATCGACTACGTGCTCGTGAACGGCGTGGCGGTAGTGGATGGCGGGAAGTTCACCGACGCCCGCCCCGGGCAGGTGCTGCGCCGCGGTCACGACGGCCAGCCGGCGCAGGCGACGAACTGAACGTCGGGCCCAGGCCTCGCATCGCACCCACTGTCATCCACGCGAGAGCATCGTCGTCATGCCCGCGGGAGTGGGGACCCATCAATCGTCATCCCCGCGAAAGCGGGGACCCATGTTAGGTCCGGCGCACATGGGTCCCCGCTTTCGCGGGGATGACGGTGTTATGGGCCGCGATTGGGTCAGACGCCATTGCCGACGGCAATGGCGTCTGACCCAATCGAGCCTACGTGACCAGCCGCCCACCCCATCGTCGTTCTTCCTGGTAGACATGTGTACACCTGCCGCGAGGCAGGCCCGCCAAACCAGGACGCTCCGCTGACGAAGAAGATCCTCTCCCCACTCCTCGACGCGCCGCCGGCGCCGGTCGCCCGCGCCCGGTGGCTCTTTCTCCTCGGGAGCCTCACCAGTGCCATAGTGGGGGCCGGGATCCTGGCCAGCGTTTCCGTGAGCGCGACCCGCCGGTACGCGGCGGCGGCGGCGATCCTGGCGCTCGTGCTCCACTGGTACCGCGGCTACCAGCGCCAGCGCTTCCCGAACGCCGCGGTGGTCGTGGATGGGCTACTCCTCGCTACGATCTCCGCGGCGAGCGGCGAGCCGTTCCGGATGCTCGGCCTCTTCTACGGCGGCCTGAACTTCCGGGCGCTCTACGGCTCGAAGCGCGATACGGCGATGCTCTTCCTCGCCTACACCGTCGCGTTCAACGCCGGGCTGATGATCGTGGTGCCGCCGGAGCGATGGGGCCGGCTCCCGGGCGCGCTGCTCCCGCAGCTCGTGAGCTTCGCGCTTTCCGCCCTGGTGCTCTACGCGCTGGCGCAGGCGCTCGAGCGCCAGGAGCGGATGGCCGACGTTCTCCGGCAGGGGGAGCAGCGCTACCACGTACTCTTCGAGAGCAACCCGTCGCCGATGTGGGTGTTCGAGACGGCAACGCGCCGCATCACCGACGTCAACCAGGCGGCGCTCGAGCGCTACGGCTACACGCGCGAGGAGTTCCTCGCGCTGACTCTGGCCGATATCCGTCCACCAGAGGACGTGCCGCAACTCGAGACGGCGCTCGCCGACGTCAGCGTGGTCGCGGGCACCACGCACCTGGCACGCCACAGGAAAAAGGACGGCACGATCATGGACGTCGAGGTGACCGGCCGCCCGCTCGGCGATCCGATGCCGGGGATGCGCATCGTGCTCGCCACCGACGTGACCGACCGCCTCGCCGCGGAGCGGCTCGCCCTCCAGCTCCGCCAGGCGCAGAAGATGGAGGCGGTGGGCCAGCTAGCGGGCGGCGTGGCGCACGACTTCAACAACCTCCTCACCAGCATCAAGTGCAGCACCACCTTCCTGCTGGACGACATGGAGCCCGCCGATCCCCGCTGCACCGACGTGCTGGAGATCGACAGCGCCGTCACCCGTGCCGCCACGCTCACGCGGCAGCTGCTCGCATTCAGCCGGAAGCAGGTGCTGCAGCCAGTGGTGCTCGACTCCAACGCGCTCATCACGGACCTCGAGAGGATGCTGCGGCGCCTCGTGCCCGAGAACATCCGGCAGTCGCTGCAGCTTCATCCCGAGAGCTGCTTCGTGAAGGCCGACGTCGGCCAGCTCGAGCAGGTCATCATCAATCTCGTGGTCAACGCGCGCGATGCGATGCCGCACGGCGGCGCGCTGACCATCTCCACCACATGCGTGGAGCTCACCGACGACCCGGAGTGCTGGCATCACGAATCCAGAGTGAAGCCCGGGGAGTACGTGGTGATCTCCGTGAGCGACACCGGCTGCGGGATGGACCGGGAGACGCAGGAGCGCATCTTCGAGCCGTTCTTCACCACCAAGCCGACCGGTCACGGCACGGGACTCGGCCTCTCCACCGTGTACGGCATCATCACGCAGTCCAACGGCTACCTCTGGGTGTACAGCGAGCTCGGTGAAGGCTCGACCTTCCGCATCTACCTGCCGCGGGTGAATCGCCCCGCGGCGTCCACCGCCACCGTACGAGAACCCAGCGCCAGGACGCGCCCGCGGGGCTCCGAGCGCATCCTGATAGTCGAAGACGACGCCGCCATCAGGTCCGCGGTCTCACGCATGCTCGTGAGCCAGGGATACACCGTGCTCACCGCCGCGAACGCCGAGGATGCGCTCACCGTGTCGGATCAGCGAGGCGGCGCGCTCGACCTCGTGCTCACCGACGTGGTGATGCCGGGGATCAGCGGCCCGGCGCTGGTGGAGAGATTGTCCGCGCGCGGGCGGCCGGTGCGCGCTCTGTTCATGTCCGGCTATCCGCGCTCGCACATCACGCAGCGCGAGGCGCTCGAGCAGGGAGTGGAGCTGCTGGAGAAGCCGTTCACGCCCGCGCAGCTGGCGACGAGGGTGAGGGCGGTGCTTGATCGAGAAGCGGCGGGGTCAGGTCTTTGATTTCGAGCGGGCTGGGCATTCGCCCAGCCCGCTCGAAAT
>DASSNL010000143.1:0-7786 GCA_035688075.1 Gemmatimonadaceae bacterium | reverse complement strand
CACCTGCGCGAGGTCGTCTCTCGATCGGCCGACCAGCTCGTAGCCGGGACCACGTACGACCCAGGTGGTGTCGGAGCCGACGACACGTATCTCGGCGTTCAGCGCCGCGAGGGCGGTGGGTGCTGGTTCAGGCGTGGAGTGGCTGGATGCGCAGGATGCGCCGGCCATGGCGACCCCGATCACGACGATGCTCTGGAAGCGATTCATGAGCGTGAAAGTGAAGGACGACTGCGAGCAAGCCTCTCGTATGAGACACCACAGCTCAGCAATCGTTAAGAGGCGCCGTGGCGAAGCATCCTTCGCGACGGCTACTGCGTGGCGGCACTCGCCACCACCCGCGTCCTGAAAAGCCTGCTCTACGGAGTGAGTACCACGGACGTAGCAACCTTCGTCGCCGTTCCGCTGATTCTCATCGCTGTCGCGCTGATTACCTCGTACATCCTCGCGAGGCACGCGACGTGGGTAGATCCGATGATCGCATTGCGGGGGGAGTGGAGGACTGTCAGAACGATCACGAGCGATCGCGTGGCGTAGGCAGGCGCAGTCTCGGCTCGGCACGCGCGTCCTCCCCAGACGCCGTGCGCGTGCTCCTCCCCTCGGCCTCCTCGAACGCTCCAGTCTCGGTCAGCGTCGCGAGGGCAGCGTCGTAGTCGGAGAAGTCGATACGCCACGTGTACTCCTGGGCGTAATCGAGAATCTGGAGATATGCATCGGGATGCCGCTGGCGGCTGAGCGTACGCAGTCCCGTCAGGTAGTCGTCGCGGAACGCGGTCGGGATGAGGACTCGGCGCTGCCCTCCCGAGATCAGCTCCGCGTTCATGAACGCGCGGGCGATGCGTCCGTTGCCGTCGTCGAACGGGTGCACCTCGGAGAGAACGAACATCAGCATCGCCGCGCGCGCGAACGGCGCCTCGAGCCCGCGCGTCATGGCGATGCCCTGGCGCAGCGTCCCGCGCACCAGCTCCGGAGCGACGAACATCGTCTGCCCCGCCCGGTTCGCCTCTTCCTTGAACTGGCCGGGCCGCTTATCGGGCCGCGCGGCGAGGATCTCGGCGTGGGCCGCGGTCAATCGGTCGAGAAATTCATCTTCGGACGCGACATCACGCACGCCGATGCTCATGGCCGACCGGCTCCCCACCACGTGATACGTCCCGACGACGTCGTGCGCGTCCTGCGGCCGCGCGGCGGGAATCTTCCCCTCGAAGACGATGGCGCGCGCATCATCGACCTCGAACTTCGTGCCTTCGATGAAGTTCGAGAAGTAGGCGTCGAAGAAGGCGAGGTTGGCGAACTCCCGGTCCGTCGGCAGCACGTCGGGGCGCGGACGAACCTGCCACCGCACGAGTGCCGCGTGCAGCGTTTGAAGGAGATCGAAGCGCTCGGGATCGTACGGCTCGCCGGCCGCACGTGCGAGCGCGACGGGCGATGCGAGCCTTGTCTTACGAGTACCCA
The DNA here is from genome assembly GCA_035688075.1 of Gemmatimonadaceae bacterium. Taxonomy (GTDB): domain Bacteria; phylum Gemmatimonadota; class Gemmatimonadetes; order Gemmatimonadales; family Gemmatimonadaceae; genus JADGGM01. The sequence goes on along the minus strand of DASSNL010000143.1, from coordinate 6,334 downwards.
GGAGCGCGCCGATCATCGCGTCCAGCGTTTCGAACTCCGCCTCCGCGTCCAGCATCGGCGCGAGCGCGCGAGCCTCGTCACGGATGACGTTGAGCCTCGCTGCTCCGCTGATGCGGAGCTGCCGGTCGAGATATTCCTCTATGGTGCGATGATCGAGGCCCCGAGCCACACCGCCTCTGGCGCGCGTCGGCTTGAGACACTCCAGCAGGGCCCGCGGACGCGACGCGATGTGCAGATTGCCGAGGTACGGAGTGTCGCCCGGCAGCGGACCGGGCCCCTTGCTGACACGGATGAGGAGACCGGGTAGTTGAATGTCCTTCCGGCCGCGGCCGACGAGATAGATGCGGCCGTCGGTGGGGCGCATCTCGAACGCGGTGCGATAGGCGATTACGGCGCCGGGGGCGAGGAGGTCGACGATCCGCCAGAGATTTCGCGCGACGACGGCGTCGAGCTCGTCAGTGACGTTGCTCGTGTACAGCCCGCGCATGACGCGGCGGAGCTCGCCGGCTTCGACCCTCCTGTGGAGCCGCAGCGCATCCTCGCGACTGCCGAGGAAGACCTCGGCGAACGGGACGGCGGCTTGCCGTGAAGTGCTGTTTCGCTGCATTAACGCCTCCGAGCGAGGCCGAATTGAAAACTACACTACAATAATATACCTCCTAAGAAAACAACTATGCAATAAGCGATTGGAGGAACTGGGAGGCGGCGTCGAAAACGTCGTCGCCATAAGAAGCCAAGACGGTCCGTTTCTGAAAACTATACTGCAATAATAGCCGGTATTTGCAACCAATAACGCGATAAGCGGCCCGAGAAGCGTCCAAGCTCGTCCAACCCGAAGCGCGAAAGAAACGCTAATCCCGCCCTTCGCCAAGCAGTCGCGCGCGCTGCCGCTCGAGGTACCTGCGCGCACGATTGTCCGTCGTCAGCGAGATGGCGCGCTCGTAAGCCGGTACGGCCTCACCCCCATGCCCCGCCTCGGCCAACAGATGCGCGCGCGTCGCCCATGCTGGCTGGAAGCGCTGTGCAGCCGCATCCTCGATCGCATCGAGCGCCTCGAGCCCGGCCCGAGCGCCCTTCACGCGCCCCACCGCCGCCGCGTACGCGACGCGCGCGCCGAGCGTAGGCGCGATCGAGAGGAGTGCGGCATGGAGCGTCCGCAGCGCGCGCCAGTCGGTCGCACCGGAAGCGGCGCGCGCGCAGTGGACGGATTGGATCGCAGCCTCGATCTGGAAGCGGCCCACCCGTCCGAGAGCGTGTGCGCGATGGAGATATCGCTCGCCGAGCGCGATGAGCTCCGCGTCCCAGAGCGTGGGATCCTGCTCGTCGAGCGGCACGAGCTCGTCGCCCGTCCCGCGCGCGGGACGGCGCGCGAGAGAGAGCGAGATGAGCGCGGCGAGGCCCAGCGCCTCGGGCTCGTCGGGAAGCAGATCGGCGAGCGTGGCGGCGAGATAGTGCGATTCGGCGGCGAGCGAATCGCGCGGCTCGGTGCCGGCTACTAGGGGGAAGTCGATCGCGTACGCACCGTAGATCGCCTCGAGCACGGGCGCGATGCGCTCAGCCATCTGGTCGCGTTCGGGCACGACGAAGGGGATACGCGCGTCGTGGATGCGGCGCTTGGCGCGAACGAGTCGCTGCGCCATCGTCGCTGTCGGAACCACGAACGCGCGCGCGATCTGACCGGCGTCGAAGCCGAGCACCACCTGGAGCATGAGCGGCGTGCGCACCGCGGGATCGATCGCCGGGTGTGCGCAGACGAAGAGGAGTGCGAGCCGCCGGTCAGGGATGGCGTCGGGATCGAGCTCCTGCATCGTCGACAGCGCGCCGCCGCTCGCGACACCGCGCGCGACATCGTCGAGCGGGTCGGACAGCCGGTGCGCGGCCGAGCGGCGGATGTCGTGCTGACGATTGCGCGCAACCGTGAGGAGCCAGGCCGCGGGGTTGCCCGGGACGCCCGTCTCCGGCCACGAGCGCAGCGCCTGCGCGAAAGCCTCGGCCAGGCAGTCCTCGGCCGACTCGATGTCACCGTCCCTCGCCGCGAGAATGGCGAGCAGGCGGCCGTAGGCGGCGCGCGCCAGCTCCTCGGCGCGCGCCGCCGCGTCCCCGGTCATACCGTGTGCGGTCCCGGCCCTCGCCATCGCGGCCACGACTTCGAGTCGAGCCGCTTCACGTGGCGTCCGTCCACGCGCCGTCGACGAAGCGGACGGCCGAGGGGCGGATCTCCACCGTGCCCCAGCGAGCCGCCGGACACCTCTCGGCCCAGGCGAGCGCGGCGTCGAGGTCGGGGACGTCGAGCATGAAGATGCCGGCGAACGCCTCCTTCGTGTCGGCGAAGGGGCCATCCTGCACCTGAAGCTTGCCCTGCTTCACCGACACGCTCGTGGCGCTGGCGATCGTTTGCAGCACCTCAGCGGAGAGGAGCACGCCGGCGTCATCGAGCGTCTTGGCATAGGCGTGGAAGGCGGCCTTGCCTTCCTCTATGTCGCCCTCGGTGAGGGTGGAGGGGGCGGGCTGCGGGTAGTGGATGAGGAGAGCGTAGCGCATGGTCGAATGTCCTGTTACAGGTGGATGATGATGCCGGACATCCGAATGACGGAACAGGGGGCGCGGAATCGACAACGGCCACGCAGGAGTTCGGCGGAGAGCTAAGGAGGGCTTACGCCGGCCGATCCAGAACGGCCCGACTTGACGCCTTCGTCCCTCCCGCTCCATATTCGTTCCCCTAACTAGGTGGAAGGAGCGAATGCCTCGCGACGCCAACGACCTGCTGCACGGCACTCTCGATCTTCTCGTCCTCAAGGCGCTCTCCTGGGAGCCGATGCACGGGTTCGGATTGAGCAAGTGGATCGAGGAGCGAACCAACGACGAGCTGGAGATCGCCGACTCCGCGCTCTACAAGTCGCTCTACCGGCTCGAGGATTGGGGCGCGATAACATCGGAGTGGGGAGTCTCCGAGAATAACCGCCGCGCGAAGTACTACTCCCTCACTGTGCGCGGCCGGCAGATGCTGCGCAGCGAGACGGCCACCTGGAAGCGCTACGTGGCCGCGGTGAGCGGCGTCCTCGAGATCGCGTGAGCGCGGTGCCCACATTCTCATCGAAGCTACCGCGCGGTGTGCGGCGCCTCTTCCGCCTCCCGCGTACGGGCGAGCGCGCGCTACGCGACATCGACGAAGAGATCCGAAGTCACATCGAGCTGCGCGTCGCCGAGCTCAGGGCGCGTGGGATGAGCGAGGCCGACGCCGAGCATGAGGCGCTGCGTCGCTTTGGCGACACCGAGGAGTTCCGCGCCTGGTCCGCCAGACGCGTGCTGAGTCAATCGCGCAGGTACGCAGTGATTGAATGGATATCCGAGCTGGCACAGGACGTCCGCTTCGCCCTCCGACAATTCCGAAAGGCGCCGAGCTTCACCGCGATCGCCGTGCTCACGCTGGCTCTTGGGATCGGAGCAAATACCGCAATCTTCAGCGTCGTTCATCATCTCCTGCTCGCGCCCCTCCCCTACCCCAACGGCAACCGCATCGTGACGCCAATGCAGGAGGACGATCGCGGCCACCTCCTCTCCGCCGACCGTGAGCTCGTGAAGGCGTGGCGGGAGCGCACACATACGATAGACGCATTCGCCGCAGCCGAGGAGGCGACCTTCTCGATGAGTACCGAGGGGATCGCCGCCATGATCCCCAACGCGAGGATCACGTCCAACTTCTTGCCGTTACTCGGCGTGGAGCCCGTTCTCGGCCGCGGCTTCACGCCTGAAGACGGGCAGCCTGGCGGCGCCAAGGTGGCCATGATCAGCTACGGACGGTGGCAACTGGAGTACGGTGGCCGGCCCGACGTCCTCGGCAAAAGGATCGACCTCGACGAAGATACGTACACCATCGTCGGAGTCACCCCGCCCGGTCTCGCGATACCGATGTCCTCCTTCCCCGCTCCGGAGATCTGGATCCCGAGGAGCTTCGACCGGATGGGCTTCGGCTTGTACCCAGCGCCCGAGGTGTTCGGCCTCCTGCGCGGCGGAGCATCCTCCGAGTTGGCGTCGCGCGAGCTGCAGGCCATCGCCGCGAGCCTCCCCAAGGGCGTTGAGGAGCGTCTGCACGTTCGCGCCATGCGCGCTCAGGACTTCCTCGGCACGCGCGAGACACGATCCATCCAGGTGCTCTTCGCCGCCGTCGGCGGACTGCTTCTCATCGCGTGCGCCAACGTCGCCAACCTGCTTCTAGCGCGCGCCGCCTCCAGGCGACGCGAGCTCGCCGTTCGCGTCGCTCTCGGGGCGGGTCGCTGGCGACTCGCGCGCCAGATGCTCACCGAGAGCGTACTCCTCGCGCTCGCGGGTGGAATCCTGGGGATCGCCGTAGCATGGGAGACGCTGAAGATCATAGTCGCACTCCGGCCGCCGGCGCTCGAGCATCTCGCCGTAGTTCGCATCGACCCAGCCGTGCTCGTATGGAGTGCCGTCATCTCCGTCGCCACCGGCATCCTCTTCGGCTGCTTCCCTGCCCTGCTTGCCGGCGCGCGCAAGGCAGTCGACGTGCTGCGCAGTGAGACGCGGACCGGCTCCGGAGGACTCGCGTCGCGGCGAATGCGCTCGACTCTCATAGTCCTCGAGATTGCCATATCGCTCGTCCTCCTCGTGGGCGCCGGTCTGCTCGTGCGATCGTTCGTTGAGCTCCAGCGGATGCCTCTCGGATTCGAGCCACGGGGACTGGTGTACACGAGCCTCATCATTGGTGACCGGAGAGTCAGGGATGAGCGCCCCGCCATACGCGACGCCATCCTCGAGCGACTCCGCTCGCTCCCCGGCGCTACCGGCGCAGCCATCGGGACCATGCCCGGCAAGGGGTACGGCGGAAGCGGCCTCGAGACCGAGTCCCAAGGCGGCGCCCCACCGACACGCATCAACGGCCTCTCGACCGTCTTCATGACGCCCGACTACTTCCGGGTTGCCGGGATTCATCTCGTCGCCGGGCGGATGCCCGATCCCAACGTACTGACACCCGAGTGGAAGGAATTGCCATACAGGCTGTCGCCCGAAATCGCCGTCAACCAGGAGCTCGCGGATAGACTCTGGCCCGATGGCCACGCCGTGGGACAGCGAGTGCGTGAATGGTGGGGAGCGGAGGGACCCGGCACTCCGGGCGCGAAGCGCAAGGCAGATTGGGTGACCGTAGTCGGCGTCGTGAACGACACACGCATGCCGGCGCTGCACGGTGATCGCAGGTGGCTGCAGATATACAGCTTCGTTTCGCCGAAGGTAGGGGACGTACCGGTATTGATGCGCACGCAGAAGCACGGAGCGGACGTGACCGTGATGATGGAGCGAGCGATCGCGAGCGTGGACCGGAGAATCGTCGTCCGGCCGGCGCTGTCCGGCGACATCTATCTCCGCGACAGTCTCGCGCCGACGAAGTTCGCGATGGCGTTGCTGACGGCGTTCGCGATCATCGCGCTGGTGCTCGCGGCGGTGGGGCTGTACGGTGTCATCGCGTACAGCGTGAATCAGCGAACGCGCGAGATCGGCGTGCGAGTGGCGCTGGGGGCGGAGCCGAGGGACGTCATGGGGTTGGTGCTCGGCGGAGGGATCAGGCTCGCGGCGACGGGCATGGTTATCGGAGCGGCGGTGGCGGCAGGAGCGACGAGAGTGCTCCGGAGCATGCTGTATGGGGTGGGGCCGGGCGATCCGTGGACGTTCGTGGTGATTGCGGTGGGGGTGGGAGGGGTGGCGATGCTTGCGTCGTGGGTGCCGGCGAGGAGGGCGCTGAGGGTGGAGCCGGTGGAGGCGTTGAGGGAGTTGTGAACGAGCCAAGCGGCCCAAGCCGCATCCGTCCGCTATCGTAACTCCAGTCGAACGCCATTCGCTGATGTGTCGATGCTTCAGCACCGCTTCTGACGTAGGCCAGCCACCGTAGCGATTCCCGTGAGAGCATGAGTACTCGCCAGTTGAGCTTCTCTCGACAAGCACGCGGCGACGCTTTGTCAAACACCGAAGCACAGTCGGGCGGATACTTCAATGAGGCTACTATGGAGTACGCTCGGCCGAAGCATCGACACGTACATAGCGCCAGCCCGCCATTGACCCCCTCGCCTGAACGGACGCTCGTGCCACTAGCCAAAGTATCCCGGCGTCTTCATCTTCGTCCCGGGTCAGTCGCGCCCGCGACTCTCATCCCCAGCCACTGGCGCCCAAGTGCTAGGAGGCTCTCCTTCGCGCCTACCGTCGACTACCATCAGCGCACCGCAACCAGTGAAGACACCACATCTGCTCTTGGCCGGCAATTGTCATCGCGTTCGCTCCAACATAGCACACATCCTCTCGGCACACTCCGTCCAGGCACTCGACG
>DASSNL010000139.1:0-23380 GCA_035688075.1 Gemmatimonadaceae bacterium | reverse complement strand
ACCCCGTCGTTGCAAGCGTAAAAGCTGATACATTCAAGTTCTTGTTGTGTAACGGAATAGAATGTTATTGCTCGTGTACATTATCAGGTCATTCCGGGGCTCTGATTCTTCCGCTGCGGCCCTGTCGCGCCGGGTTCGGGGCTACGATCGAGTGTAGTCGGTCGTCGTCCACTACACGGCGCAGTCCGCGCCTTTCGCCGTGGTATCGGGTTTGCCGAGGCTGGTGCCGCTGGTTACATCCCGATGGACCGGGCACGACAGCGTGCGCCCGTCGCCTCGTACATCATCGAGCACGATCTCTGGAGGACGTCATTTCATGAAGATCTCTTTTCCCGTCCGCGCTGCTACACGCTTCGCATGCGCTCTCACGGTGGCCGTTGCCCTGGCCGCTTGCGGTGACGACAACGGTACCGGTCCCAACGCCGGCTCGATCACGGTGAGTGTGACGACCACCGGATCCGGGCCGGAAGGCTACGTGGTCACGGTGGACAACGGCGATGGCCAGGACGTAGCGGCCAACGGGGACGTCTCCATCGCGGTCGAGGCGGGGTCGCATTCCGTGGCGCTCACGAGCCTCGGGAGTTGCAGCGTTGACGGCACCAACCCCGTAACCGTCGACGTCCCGGCCGGGGGGGATGTGCCGGTCACCTTCACGGTGACGTGCGGAGGCGAGCCAGCGGCCACCGCCATCGCGTTCGCCAGCGCGAGGTCCGGCAACTACAACATCTACACGATCCTCGATGACGGTACCGGTCTGAAGCAGCTGACCACCGATGCAGACCCCGATTTTTCCCTCCTTCCGGCATGGTCGCCCGACGGATCGAAGATCGCCTTCTCCTCCACGCGCGAGCGCTCGAGCACGGGATTGGATATCTGGGTGATGGATGCGGACGGATCGAATCAGACGCGGCTCACCGACGCGGCCGGCCAGAACGGCCGCGCTGCCTGGTCACCTGACGGGAGCAAGATCGCCTATGCGTCGATCGTGGACGTCGACGTTGGCGGACAGACCACGCAGGTGGGAGAGATCTGGGTGATGAACGCGGATGGTAGCGGCGCGACGGCGCTCACCTCCGACGGTGCCTTCGCGAACTCGCCCAGCTGGTCGCCCGACGGGTCGAAGATCGTTTTCCAGTCGAACCGCGATGGAACCGACCAGATCTACGTCATGAACGCCGACGGCTCCGGGATAACGCGGCTCACGAACGGCGACTGGGGAGATCAGCAGCCGGCCTGGTCGCCCGATGGGACGAAGATCGCGTTCCAGTCGACTCGTGATGCAGCCGATCCAAACGCCGTCGACGTGACGGACTTCGAGATCTACGTCATGAATGCGGACGGCGGTTCGCCCACGCGTCTCACCAACAACGACGTCTTCGACGGCAACGTGGCGTGGTCGGCGAACGGGAGCAAACTGGTGTTCGACACGCGCCGCGACGGCAATGAGGAGGTGTACGTGATGAACGCGGATGGCAGCAATCCGGTGAACGTCACGAACAATCCCTCCGAAGACGGGTTCGCGCGCTACCATCCCTGATACGCCCTCTCACCTGGCGCTCGCTGCATTTCGAAGCTCAGGCACATCCTCTGCGATGAGATGAAGGACGGAGTCGTCCGCGCCGCCCTCCCGGTGGCGCGCGACGCCTGTCCATTGTCCAGGAGCAGCGTGAAATGAGCGATCGTCAGGTTGTCGTGGTTACGGGTGCGTCGGCGGGGCTCGGCCGCGCCATCGCGAGGCGATTCGCCCGCGATGGTGCGGCCGTGGCGCTTCTGGCGCGCGGCAAGGATGGCCTCGAGGGCGCGAGGCGCGATTGCGAGCGTATGGGAGGGAAGGGGCTCGTGATCCCGACCGACGTGTCGGATGCAGCCGCCGTGGAGCGCGCGGCTGCCGAGACCGAGTCGGAGCTCGGACCCATAGACGTCTGGGTAAACAACGCGATGGTGTCGGTGTTCTCGCCCGTGAAGGAGATGCTCGCCGAGGAGTACCAGCGAGTCACGAACGTCACGTACCTGGGCGTGGTCCACGGTACGCTGGCGGCGCTCAAGCGGATGTCGGCACGTGATCGCGGAGTGATCATCCAGGTGAGCTCCGCCCTCGCGTACCGCAGCATCCCGCTGCAGTCGGCGTACTGCGCGGCGAAGCACGCGATTCTCGGGTTCACCGCTTCGCTCAGGACGGAGCTGATCCACGAGCGGAGCAACGTGCGCGTCACGCTGGTGCACATGCCGGCGCTCAACACTCCGCAATTCTCCTGGGTGAAGAGCCGGTTGCCGCGGAAGCCGCAGCCGGTTCCGCCGATTTTCGAGCCGGAGGTAGGGGCCGACGCGGTGGCCTGGGCCGCGCGCCACGACTGTGGACGCGAGATCAGCGTGGGTTGGCCGAGCGTGGAAGCCGTGTACGGGAACAAGCTCGTACCCGGCTACGCGGACAGATATCTCGCGAAGACCGGCTACGCGTCGCAGCAGACCAACGAGCCAGCCAATCCCGACCGACCGAACAACCTCTGGGAGCCGCTCCCGGGGGACCATGGCGCGCACGGCCGCTTCGACAGCCGTGCGCGTCCTTTCAGCATCGAGCTCTGGTTGCGAACGCACCGCGAGCTCGCCGCGGCGTTCGGTCTGGGTCTCGCCGGCGCGCTGCTGGGCGCCCTTCCAGGGCGCGGCAACGGAGGGCGCTACCTCGAGCGCTGATCGCTTCCGGAGCGCTGATCACCGCCGGAGCGCTGGTCTTCTTCACTCTCGCTCGAGCGTTGGCCCTCGCTGGAGCGCTGTGAGGCGCGCTGGCGGTCTCTCTCGATCCTGCGCCTGATCTCCTCGGAGCTCGCGAGCTCCGACGTGCCCGAGTCCTCGTAGCCGGCCGCGCCACGCTCGCCCTGTCCCCATGCATTCTGGGTGCGCACCGGCGCGTCGGCCCCCGGGCGTTCCGAAGCGGACTCTGGATAGACTCCCGAGCGCCCCACGGCATCGCGCCGTCCCTGGCCACCGCCCGGCGTGCCGCTCTCGCGGTCATCGCGGTGCGCGGATTCGTCTCTCCTTCGCGCGTCGTCCGCGCGCCGCTCGTCTTCGTGCCGATTCTTCTTTTTAGCCATCTCTGCTCCTCCTTTACATCGCACGGCGACGACCGCCGGATCGCAGCGATCAGCGGGTGGCATCGCGCGTCGATGTCTCCGAATCAACCGTGGGCGGCACCGTGCGTGGCGCCCGCCGAAATGGCGAGCAGGTCGTGTACCTCCTCGTCGGTGGTCTGGCCGAAATCGTCGTACCAGAGCCCCACAGCGTAGAACGGTTCCGGGGTCATCGCGCACACCATGTCGTCCACGCGAGCGGCGATCTCCTGGCAGGTGTCTGGTGCAGCCGTAGGAACGGCGACCACGAGCCGTGCCGGTCCCTCCTCGCGCAGAGCCTCCACTGCCGCCCGCATCGTGGAACCGGTGGCGAGACCGTCGTCCACGAGGATGACAGTCTTGCCACTTATGTCGGGCGCCGGTCGCCCGTCGCGATAGCGGCGTTCGCGCCGCTCCAACTCCAGGCGCTCTTCCGCGGTGACGGCCTCTATCTCGGCGTTCGTGACACCGAACGTTCTGATCGCTTCCACGTTGATGATGCGCACTCCGCCGGTGGCGATCGCCCCGATCGCGTACTCCTCGTGCCCCGGCATGCCGAGCTTGCGAACCACGAACACGTCGAGCGGCGCGCCGAGCTCACGCGCCACCTCGAATGCCACCGGTACACCTCCGCGCGGCAGGCCGAGGACGAGCACGTCGGGTCTACCCTTGTATGCCTCCAGCTGCCGAGCCAGCACGCGCCCGGCATCGACGCGGTCCCTGAATCGAGTGATCATCTGCTTTCACCTCCGGCACCTATCTGGGTGGAGGGTTCTCGTGGCAGTGATGCAGGAGACTGGCCACGGTGCTGGTTCATCTCGGGTGGGCGGGCTCAGCGTGGGGGAGAACTCATCTCGCGGAACTGCGGACGCGGAGGGCGCGAGGGGAACTGAGAGGACGCGGAGAACTTCCTTACGTGCGAGCTTGGCGCTAGTTGGATAGGCTCCATCTCCGAGTTCGAGCCCGTCAACTACGCAGAAGGGAGAACGGCAAGAGAGAGGCAAGGAGGTAAGGAGAAAGGCTTGAGGCCTCCGGGGTCCCGATCCCCTTCGGAGATCCAGGTAGAGAAGGTGCCTGGTGATCAGGGGGAACTGCTCCCGCTCCTCTGGTCCTGCCCACCCTGCGCAGGGTGGGCAGAACCGGAAGCGAGGGAGCAGTTCCCCAAAGCTCAACTAACTCTCTTTCGCAGAGATCCAGCCAGGGAGCGAGGAGGCCAGTAGTGCAGGCAGTTCTCCTTCTCTCCTTGCCGTCCTCTTGCAGTTCTCCCTTTTTCGCAGTTCAAGGAGGTCGGATTCGGCGAGGGCACCTGCCTGGCTAAGGCGATGCTCGATTGTAAGGGCGTTCTCCGCGCCCTCTCAGTTCTCTCCGCGACCTCCGCGTGCGCAGGTAAGCGCAAGGAGCTCCGCCATGAGACGGAGCTCCTCACGTGCAATCAGCTGATACAGGCAATTACCAGCCTGGTACAGGCAATTACCAGCCTGGCGCTATCTGGAACCCGAAGTGGCCGCCCTTCTCGGGGCGCTGGAAGGGGTAGGCGTAGTACGCCTCGAGGACGAGGTAGCCGAGGATGTTCATTCGAGCCGAGAGACCCGCGCTGAACACCGGGACGCGACCACTGGAATGGCGCGCGAACTCGATCGTGGGGGACTGGTTCGATGTCCACGCGACGCCGGCATCCACGAATGGAGCGATCTCCGTCGCCACGTACGGGAAGTTGATCAGGCCGAGCTGCGAAGTACCGAGGAGCGGTACCCGGATCTCGAAGTTCGCGACCGCAATTCGACTTCCGATCAGGCGATCGAAGGCCGGGCAGGAGTTCGGTGTGGTTCCACCGATGCACTCTTCCTGCCTGAAGTTGTCGAACTCGTATCCGCGCACGAGCTGCGGGTCGCCGACGTACATCGGGTACAGCCGCTGGTCCTCGGAGCCGTTCCCGTAGCGCCCCACGTGCACGGCACGGACGGCGAACGTGATGGGACGCGCGAAGAAGTAGCGGCGGTAGTCGCCGAGCACGTTGATGAACTTGATTCCGCCGAAGGTCGGCCCCACCTCGAAGCGATAGCGGCCACCAGCTATCGGAGAGGTGAATCCGAAGTACGAGTAGTCACCCACCAGCGCGGCACTCACCTGGCCGTAGTTGATCGAAGGCGGCTGGTTGGGGATGTCCTCCTTGGGGAGCTCGAAGACCTGATTCCCGACCACCAGGAAACGCCGGTTCTCACCGCCGTAGCCCACGTGTGTGACACCGGCGTTCAACTCGATCCGCTGGGTCATGGAGAACGGGTACTGCGACAGGACGGAGGCCTGCTCGTAGTAGACGCGCTGCAGCAGCTGATTGACGATGTACGCGGGTACCTCGCCCCCGGGCACGGTCACGCTCGTATCCTGGTAGCCTACGAAGCCGGTGATGTACGGCGTGTGCGAGAGCCCTACACCCCAGTTCAGTCGGTGGCTGAGGTTCTGGTAGATCGCCTGCCCACCGAAGTTGCGGATGTCACCCCCTCCGGATATCGCGGCGCCGACCACGTTGTTGCCGAGCAGGTCGCTGAAGAACGCGGCGACGCCACCGCCGGCCTGAATGCCGCCGTACGGGCCGGACGCTACGCCGATGCCTACGCCGGGCGAGCCGATGTAATCGATGGCGAGCGACGGGTGGTAGCTGGAAGTCGGATAGCTTTGCGCCGGCGGAAGGCCGGTAAGCGGATCCTGAATGCGGCGAGTCACCAGGCCGCCACCGGGAACGTTGGGCGGAAGGGTTGCCGCGAGCGACGTGGTGTCAGGGAGCGCAGTCGCCAGCGCCAGCCCAGCGCCCTGCTGCGGGTCGATCCTGCGCAGTACGTAGCCGCCGTGATGGAAGACGCTGAACACCACTCGGCCGGTCTGCTGCGCTACCGACAGGGCAGGGGAGAGCGCCGCGATGCCGCTCACACCGGTGGCGACCTGCGTCACCTGATACGTGGCACCTGTGGAGAGATCCACCCGGTAGACGTCGTTGATCCCGCCCCGGTCGGAGATGAAATAGAGCTCTTTCCCATCGGGGGAGAACTGCGGGTTGATGTGCTTCGCACCGGTGAACAGCGGCAGCAGCCGCGTCGCGCCGGTCGTCATGTCGCGGATGGCGATGTTCATCTCGCCGAAGCGCATCTGGTCGAAGTCGGTGCCGGGGCCGCTGTCGGTGGCGAACGCGATCGACTTGCCATCCGGAGACCAGACCGGCTGCAGATTGGCGTACCGGTCGTTGGTGACCTGCACCAGCGCGCCCGTCGACATGTCGTACGTGTAGACGTCGCTCAGCCCTCCGTGCATACCGGAGAAAACGAGCTTGTTGTTCTTCCCCCACGACAGGTCGTTGATCGCTCCGACACCGTCGAAGTGCAGCTGCCGTTCGGTATTCCCCGACTCGACGTCGTACACTGCGATCTCGTTGTCGCCGTCGGCGTAAACGGAGAAGGCGAACTTCTTTCCATCGGGCGACCACGCACCGGAGGAGTTGATGAAGCTCAGCGCGTCGAAGTGAGCGTTCGAGTTGGGCGTGGTGAGCTTCTTGACGATCTTGCCGGTTTCCACGTCGGCCACGTACAGCTCGATATTGAGCAGCGCGCGCGATGTGAAGAAGGCAACGTACTTCCCGTCGGGGCTCACCGACGGGGCCACGTCCATCGCCCCCGGCTCGTCCACCTTCTCGAGGAAGCCGGTGCCGGTGGAATCGGGGAGAGTGCGTCCGGGCTTCAGGGGGAGGTACTGCGCGCGCAACGCCTCGAGCCATTGGGCCGAGAGCGAGTCGGCGCTGATGCCGAGGACACCCTGGAGCGCCGCGTCCATTCCGCTCTTGACGGCAGCTCGGAAGAGGATGGGAATGACGGCATCACCCCAGCGCCCGCCTATGTACGCCCAGAATGCCTGGCCGTACCTGTAAGGGAAGTAGCGCGGGTCGCGTCCCAGCTGCTGCAGCGTCGGGAGATCGTTGCGCACCGCCGCATCGCGCATCCACATGGCGGTATTCGCGTCTTCACGGCCGATCGAGAGATACTCGGCCATTCCTTCCGAGATCCAGAGCGGCAGGCGCTGGAAGCCCGCCATCCCTCCGGCGCCGAGCTTGTTGGCGATGTCGAACTGGAAGACGTGGACCATCTCGTGGCCCACCAGGTGGTCATCATCCGCAGCCACGCCGTTGAAGCGCACCACGACGCGATCGCGCAGCGGCTCGGTGAAGCCTTCGGTGCTCTGATCTATGAATCCACCGGAGACGTTGGTCTGCTGGAAGTCGGGTGGGTCGGCGTAGAAGATCAGCTGGCGGCGCTCGAACTCATCGTTCAGTGCCGCCGAGTGGCGCACGTACCAGCGCTCGGCCATGCGCCCCGCATCATTCACGGCGAGCGACTCCGCGGGGTAGAAGTACAGGTCAAAGTGCGCCGTGTGCATGGCGCGAAAATCGAACGCTTCGTAATTGACCTTGTTGCGGCCGAAGTATTGGGCCGCCGCGCTATCTGCGGTAAGCGTGACGGCGACAACGGCCGTCACGACCGCGATAGCCAGGCTCGCTGCGGAGCCACAGCGCGATCTCACCACGGATGTCATCCTCGATTCACGGAAGTACCTCACGCCACGTCCTCCTGAGCCCGCGCAAGCAACATACCAAGCGCGTCAACTCTTTCCCTCCACCCTCCGCGCGCCGCGTCCTGCTGGACATCGATCGACACCACCCGGCTCGCGCACTGGCACCGACCACGTGCAGGGGACATTCTTCCCATTCCCCATGCCGTCACGAGAATACCTGCCCATATACGCCGGCGACAGGTCTACTGTTCCGTCCCGGTGAAAAGATCTATGCGAGCCCGACTGTCCTTCCTTGTCCGATATTATCTGTTCTGGGTCGTACTCTTCGCCGCGGCCCGGCTGCTCTTCATGCTCTACTATCACTCGCGAACGGCGGCGCTCGGGGCGTCGCTCGCGCTGGGCGCCATGCTGCACGGGCTGCGCATGGACCTCTCCGCAGCGGGCTACCTGACCGCGATTCCGGCGCTGCTACTCACCGTGAGTGCGTGGAGCCCGCTGGATTCCGTACGCCGTCTCATAGCAGTCTATTCGTGGGTGGCAATCGCGGTGGTCTCTCTGCTCACGGTTGGTGATCTCGGCATCTTCGAGGCGTGGGGGTTCCGGCTCGATGCGACGCCGCTCCAGTTCGTCCGCACGCCGCACGAGATGCTCATCTCGACCGAGTCCGCGCCGATTCTGCCGCTCGCCCTGATTTTGTTGTCGTTCACCCTCGTCGCGGCGCTGCTCTTCCGGTTCGCGGTGCGTCCCGCTGCTGGAAACGATGCGGCCGCGACGCGCGGGGGTCGAGCGTTCACGCGCGGAATTGCCGATTGCGCGGTGATGCTGCTCGCTACCGCGCTGCTCGTGATCCCGATCCGGGGCGGGCTGCAGTGGACTCCGCTCAATCAGAGCAGCGTCTACTTCTCGAGCAACGAGTTCGCGAACCAGGCGGCGCTGAACGTGGAGTGGAACTTCGTCCGCTCGCTCACCTACAGCCGAAAGGCGCCGGAGTCGAATCCGTACACCGGGGTGTCCGCGAGCGAGGCACGGAGCGTGGTGGACAGTCTCGTGGCGATCGGGAGCGGTCGGCCGGCGTCGCTGCTCAGAATCTCGAGGCCCAACGTGATCCTCCTGATCTGGGAGAGCCTCACTGCAAAGGTGGTCGGGCGCCTGGGAGGAGTGAGCGGCGTGACGCCGTCGCTCGATTCGCTCTCGCACCAAGGGATCCTCTTCGACAGCCTCTACGCATCGGGCGACAGGAGCGCGCAGGGGCTGGTGGCGATCCTCAGCGGCTTCCCCACGCTGCCGCACGTCCAGATCATGAACACGCCGAACAAGGCTGCCACGCTCCCTTCGCTCAGCGGCGGCTTCGACGACGCCGGGTACACCACGTCGTTCTACTACGGCGGGGAGCTGGCCTTTGCGAACATAAAGGCCTACCTGATCAACTCTCACTTCGACCGGATCATCGGCGAGGCCGCCTTTGCGAAGAGCGACCGCAACTCCAAGTGGGGGGCGCACGACCACGTTGTGCTGGGTCGCCTCCTCTCCGATGTGCCCGGGCTTCCGCGCCCATTCTTCACCACGATCTTCACGCTGAGCAGCCACGAGCCGTTCGAGATCCCGACCGCGCCGCGGTTTCCGGGGAGCGACATCGAGCGCAAGTTCCTGAGCGCGCACGCGTACACCGATCGCAGCGTGGGTGACTTCATCCGCGCGGCGCAGCGCGAGCCGTGGTGGGACAGCACGCTCGTGGTGATAGTGGGCGACCACGGGCATCCGCTGCCGCGCGTGCACCCGGGCGACGGCGAACAGGCCTCCGCCCGCTACCACATCCCCATGCTCTGGCTGGGCGGCGCGCTGGCGGTGAGGGACACCGTGGTTCATCGCATCGGTTCACAGACGGATATCGCGCCCACGCTCCTCGACCAGCTCCACTTTGCCAGCGATGACTTCCGCTGGGGGCGCGACCTCTTCGCATCCGGCGCCGACGGCGCGTCGTTCGCGTATTTCTCCTACCTGGACGGCTTCGGGTTCGTGGATCAGCGCGGGCGACTCGTGTACGACGCCATCGGCGGGCGCGTCACGCAACGCGCGGGAAGGGCCGGACCTCCCGAGGTCCGCGCAGGCCTCTCCTGGCTGCGCGGTGCCTACCAGAGCTACCTGGACAGATGAAGACGGGCGGAGCACGTAGCTCCGCCCGTCTCGGAGTGGTGCAGCTCTGTTATCTACCCGATCGACGTCAGCCGATCGGTTCTCGCGCGATCACGGAAGTGGGCTCACGATGACCACGCCGCTCCCCTTCGAGCCGCCCTGGTCGATGAGATCCTCGTACATGTAGTTCCCCTGCTTGAGGAAGATCGTGGAGTCGCGCTGCCCAGCCGTGAGAGTCTTCGTGGGGCTGGGAGTCGGCACTCCCGTGGGAACCGAGGTGAAGGTGATCTGGTGCTGGCCCGGGTCGCCCTCGGCCACTTCCCAGTAGATCACGTCGCCGATCAGAGCACGCGTCGTATCGGGGGTGAACACCGCGCCGTCCACCGTGATCGTATAGTGTTGCGGATCCGGATTGGGATTTACGATGTCGGGTCCCGTACTGTCTTTCCCACAACCAAGTAGCATCGTCGCTGCAACGGCGGCGATGATCGTTTTGCGCATGGTCTCCTCCAATGCGTGATCCGAGTGGCCTCCACCAGCCCCCTACTCCGCCCAGCGCCCCCTGGCGCTTCATTCAAGCTCTTCCGCAAAAGCTCTGCCGTTGGGTTCGAGGGTGGGTTGGGGAGGGGAGAGAGGGGCGGAGAAAGAGAAAGCAGAGAGCAGAAAGCAGGAACGGCAAGGAAGCAGGAAACAGGAAACAGGGAACAGGAACTACCTCGGCGGTGAGGGCCCTACCCGCGGGAGCCGGTACCTGTTTCCTGTTTCCTTTTCCTCTTTCCTCACCTCCGAGGCAGTTCACTGCTTTCTGCTTTCTGCTCTCTGCTGTCTGTCTTCTGCCTCTCTTCCCCTCTACCCTACAATAAGGCTATACGCCAGCAGCGCCAGCACGATGGCGGAGATGAGGACGTACATCCAGTCGCGCTGGAGGGCGAAGGCGATGAGGGTGAGGAGGACGCGGGCGACAGGGGTGGCGATCAGGAGGACGATGCCGAGTTGGACGATGGCGGCCGGCTGCAGGGCAGAGGCGCCTGCAATCACGCCGGTGAGGGAACTGAGCATCGCGGGTTGACCGCGGAAGACGGAGTGGTCGGGGACCAGCGAGCCGTGGTGGATCATGAAGGCGATCCCGCCCAGGAGGGCGACGGCGGCGGCTACGAGCACGCCGATGCGGAGCAGGTTGCCGACCATCTGCTCGACGCGCTCTTCGGCGGGTGCGTGTCCGGAGGTGGTGGTCATCGGCTCAGATGCTCCCCGTAATACCGTTGTAGAGCATCTCGAAGGCCATCACTACCACTACGATCGCGAAGATTAGGCGCAGGCGTGGCGTCTTGAAGTTGGGGAGCGCCCTGGCGCCGCCGAGCGCGCCGCAGAGGACACCGAGCATCACGGGGAAGGCGAGGCCCGGGTCGATGTAGCCGCGGTGCAGGTAGACGCCGGCGCTCGCCGCCGCGGTCACTCCGATCATGAAGTTGCTCGTGGTGGTAGAGACCTTGAACGGAAGTCGCATGGCGCGGTCCATCGCGAGCACCTTCACCACCCCCGATCCGATCCCGAGGAGCCCGGAGAGGATGCCGGCCAGGTACATGATCCCGAAGCCGAGCGGGACGTGCTGCACCTGATAGCGCTGCGGCCCTTCGGCGGTGGGGTACGATGAGTCGAGGCGCAGCCACCGCGCGATGCGATCCGGCGGGCCACCTGTGCCGTGCTCCACGCGCTGGCGTGTGGTCTGCCACGCCGACTGGAGCAGGACGAGGCCGAAGATTATGGCGATCACTCGCGGCGAGACGAGACCTGCGACGAAGGCGCCGGTGAGCGCGCCAACGGTTGTCGCCACCTCGAGGAGCATCCCCACACGTACGTTGGTGAAGCCCTCCTTCACGTACGCGGCAGCCGCTCCGGACGAGGTGGCGATCACGGAAACGAGCGACGCCCCGATCGCGTAGCGGATGTCGACCTTGAAGACGAGCGTGAGCAGCGGGACGATGACGATCCCGCCTCCGAGCCCGGTGAGCGCGCCGAGCAGCCCGGCGGCGAGCGCTCCGGTGAAGATCAGGATGCTGAGCTCGAGGACGTTCAAGCGTCCCTCAGCATCTCGCGCGCGGCGTTGTAGCCGCAGGCGCCCATAACTCCTCCACCGGGGTGAGTCGCGGCGCCACAGAGGTACAGGCCGCGGACGGGGGTGCGATAGTCGGCGTAGCCTGGGAGAGGCCGCATGAAGAAGAGCTGATCGAGGTTCATCGCTCCCTGGAAGATGTTGCCACCGTAGAGACCGAAGCGCTTCTCCAGGTCCACCGGCGAGAGTACCTGCCGGTCGATCACCGAGCGGCTGAAGTTGGGCGCGTATTCATCGAGCACCTCGAAGCACCGGTCGGCGAACGACTCCTTTACCTCGTCCCAGCTCCCCTCGCGGAGCCGCGCCGGCGCGTACTGGATGAACATCGACATCAGGTGCTTCCCGTGCGGTGCCACGGTAGGATCGACGGCCGACGGGATGGTGCACTCGAGAATCGGCGAGCGCGAGGGAATGCCGTACTTGGAGTCGTCGAAGGCGCGCTCCATGTAGTCGATGGTGGGCGCGATGTGGATCGTTCCGCGGTGCTCGGGGCCGGGCTCGCCGTTGCGTGAGGCACCGTTCATGGCGGTGAAGCGCGGCAGCTCGCTGAGCGCGACGTTGATCTTGAGCGTGGCGCTGGAGTAGTCGATCGCGCGCACATCCGAGAGGAACTGCTCGGGGAGCGCGTCCGCGTCCACCAGACGCAGGAAGGTGTGGTGCGCGTCGGCGTTCGACGCGATCTGCCGGGCGTGGAACTCGGTGCCGTCGGCGAGCGCTACGCCATAGGCGGTACTGCCGCGCGTCAGGATGCGCGATACCGGCGCACTGGTGCGGATCTCGACACCACGCTCGCGCGCCGCGGCGGCGATGGAGTCGGAGATCCCGCCCATCCCGCCGCGCACATAGCCCCAAACGCCGCGCGCGCCGTTGCACTCTCCCATCACGTGGTGGAAGAGGACGTACGCCGTGCCCGGCGTGGAGGGCGACGCGGCCGCGCCGATTATGGCGTCGGTGGCCAGCGGAGCGCGCAGCTGTTCCGACTCGAACCAGCGCTCGAGCACCGAGCGCGCGTCGCCGGTGAGGATCTCGATGGCGCGCGCCCCCAGCTCGGGGCCGAGCTTCCGGAAGCCGAGCCCCAGCTTCGCGAGCTGCAGCAGGTCGCGCGGCCGCTTCGACCAGGGATCGGGCGGCGTCTGCATCAGCGTGGGCTCTATGAAGTCCGCCACCCGCTCGAGCATCGCTTCGTAGCGCGGAAAGGCCTCGGCGTCGCGCGTGGAAAACTTGCCGATCTCCTTCTGATTGAAGGCGAGGTCGGGCCCGAGCATCAGGTGGCGTCCGTCCGGAAAAGGCGTGAACGACGACGGATTGCGGGGGAGCAGCTCGAAACCGTGCCGGTGCAGCTCCAGGTCGCGGATGATCTCGGGTCGGAGGAGGCTGTTTACGTAGGCGCCGGTGGATACCTTGAAGCCCGGAAAAACCTCTTCCGTCACGCACGCTCCGCCGACCATCTCGCGGCGCTCGAGCACCAGTACGCGTTTACCGGATCGCGCAAGGTACGCGGCGGTCACGAGGCCGTTGTGACCGGCCCCGATGATGATGGCATCGTAGTCTGCTCTCACGGGCAACTCCGGAAGGATCTACAGTGGTGGGAAGGAGGTAAGCTCGGCATTGGGCGCCTCGCGCGTCAAGGTCGTCCACACTAGCTTTTCGCCGACTACGAGGGAAGCAAAGTCGCATCCACGTCGTCGCTCACCCCGTCCCCGGAGTATTCACGTGGCCCAAGCGCTGCTCGAGAGCCCCACCTCTTCCGCGGACGGCACCGTCGTCACTCCAACGCGCGCGGCGTGGACGGGGCTCGCGCTGCTCACGCTGATCAATCTGTTCAACTACCTGGACAGGTATGTAGTACCGGCGATCGGCGAGAGCCTCAAGCACTCGGAAATTCGCCCTACCGACGAGCAGTTCGGCTTCCTCGCGAGCGGGTTCATCATCGTCTACATGATCGCTGCTCCGTTCATCGGAGCGTTCGCGGATCGTGGCTCGCGGCCGCGCATCCTCGCGCTCGGGGTGGGACTGTGGAGTATCGCGACGGCCGCGGGCGGGCTGGCGTCGAGTTACGGCTCGCTGCTCGCCTCGCGCGCAGCGGTGGGCATAGGCGAGGCCGCGTACGGGACGATCGCGCCCGCCCTGCTCGCCGACTACTTCCCCGAGCGACTGCGCGGGCGCGTGTTCGCCATTTTCTTCGCTGCTACGCCGGTGGGCTCGGCGCTCGGCTACGTGGTGGGCGGGCTGGTGGATAAGCACTACGGTTGGCGGCACGCGTTCTACGTAGCCGGGCTACCGGGGCTGCTGCTGGCGTTCCTCGCGCTGAGCCTCTACGAGCCGCGCAGGCGGTCGCGCGAAGGTGCGGCGCGAGAGAGCACGCGTGACACCGGCGCGACCGATTCCAGCGGGAAGGTCTCCGGGATCGGCCGCTACGTGGAGCTGGCGAGGAACCGACTCTACCGACTCACCATCCTCGGCTACGCGGCGTACACCTTCGCGCTCGGCGGAATCGCGATATGGATGCCCACCTTCCTCGAGCGCGTCCGTGGACTTCCGCGCGACGTAGCCACGGTGCGGCTCGGTGCGATCCTCGTCATCACCGGCTTCGTGGGAACGTTCATCGGCGGGTGGGTAGGCGACTACCTGCTGCGGCGCACCCCGCGCGCGTATCTCTGGGTGTCGGGTGTCGCCACGCTCGCCGCTGCTCCGGCCGCGTGGCTGGCGCTCACGCTCGCGGATCCGGCGGGCTACTGGACAGCGCTCGTGATCGCCGAGTTGCTAGTGTTCGCGTGCACGGGGCCGGTGAACTCCGCCGTGGTGAGCGAGGTGCCAGCGGGGATGCGCGCATCGGCGATGGCGCTCTGCATCTTCACCATTCACATCCTTGGCGATGTTCCGTCTCCTCCGCTGATCGGCGCGATCTCGGACGCTCGCAGTCTGCAGCTCGCCGTGATGCTGATTCCCGCGGCGGTGCTCGTGGGCGGGGTGATCTGGTGCTGGGCGGCGTGGAGCGGGCGTGCGGCCCAGATAGGGCCGACGATCGAGAGTGGAGGGTAGATGGCATGACGGCACCTCCGGAGCTCCTCTATCTGCTGGCCGGCGACCCGGCGGAGCTGGCGGAAACGCTCTCCTCCATGCACGGGGCCGACGTCGCGGAGGCGCTGAACGCATTGCGCCCCGAGGCAGCCGCACGCGTGCTCGCGGCGCTCCCTTTCGATCTCGCCGTTCGCATCTTCGACGAGCCGGAGCTGGTGGATCGCTCGGAGATCTTCGAGCACATGGACCCCCACACGGCCGGTCCGATCATCGAAGCGATGTCGGCCGACCAGCAGGCGGAGCTCTTCCGCGAGCTCCCGGAGCGCGAGCGCGCGCGGCTGCTACGCTCGCTCGACTCCGACACGCGCGATGAGCTCTCGCTCCTCCTGCGTTACCCCGTGACCGTGGCGGGCGGCATCATGACCACGGAGTACGTGGCGGTCCCACCCGATTGGACGGTGCAACGCACGCTCGACTACATCGCGCAGGTGGGCGGAGCGAAGGAGACGGTATACGCCATCTACGTGATAGACACCTCCACACAGCGGCTTCTTCACGTGGTCTCGCTGCGCGAGCTTGTGCTGGCGCGAAGGAATCTCCCCGTCAGCGAGGTGGGCGATCCACAGCCGCCCGTGGGCGTGACGCCCGATACGGATCGCGAAGACGTGGCGCGCGTCATCTCCAAGTACAACCTGCTCGCGGTGCCGGTGATCGATGCGACCGGAAGAATGCTCGGCATCGTCACGGTAGACGACGTCATAGACGCGATCGTCGAAGAGCAGACCGAGGACCTGCAGAAGCTGGGCGGTCTGGAAGCGCTCGAGGAGCCGTACATGGATGCGAGCATGTTCTCCATGGTTCGCAAGCGGGCGGGCTGGCTCTCGGCGCTGTTCCTGGGCGAGATGCTCACGGCCTTCGCCATGGGCTACTTCGAGCACGAGATCAGCCGCGCAGTTGTGCTCGTGCTCTTCATGCCGCTCATCATCAGCTCCGGCGGGAACTCGGGCTCGCAAGCCACGTCGCTCATCATTCGTGCGATGGCGTTGCGCGAGGTGCGGCTGAGGGATTGGTGGCGCGTGGCCCTGCGAGAGATTCCCTCGGGGTTGATACTCGGCGCCATCCTCGGCGTGATCGGCTTTGCCAGGATCGCGGTGTGGCAAGTGCTCGGCTTGCAGGACTACGGACAGCACTACTTTCTCATAGCGTTCACCGTGGCCGCCGCCCTGGTGGGTGTGGTCGCCTTCGGATCGCTCGCCGGCTCGATGCTCCCCTTCATCCTGCGGCGGCTCGGCTTCGATCCCGCCAGCGCCTCGGCGCCGTTCGTGGCCACGCTGGTGGACGTGACCGGGCTGATCATATACTTCAGCGTGGCGCTGGTGATCCTGCGGGGAACGCTGCTCTAGGCTCCGCCGATCTCTTCGGGTACGCGCTTCTCGTTGCGCTTCGTGATGATCCAGACGCCGATGCTCACCGCCACCACGAGCACGATGGCGACGAGGTCCTCGTGCCGGTGGATGTGGCCGATCAGCTCCACTGCGGTCTGGCCGAAGACCCAGCCCATACCGGTGAAGAGAGCGCTCCACACCAACGCGCTCGCGCAGCTGCCGAGCAGGTAGGTACCGGGCCGCACTCGCGCCGCGCCGCAGGTGATCGGAAGCACGAGGCGCGCGCCGTAGGCGAAGCGCGTCCCCATGGCTGCGCGCCAGGGATGCCGGCGCACGGCTGCGAGGAGGCGCTCGGTCGGCCCCGCCAGCCAGCGCCAGCGACTGATGGTAGTGGCGGCGCGAGTGAGGCCGACACAGTACAGCGCGACGTCGGCCACCCAGCTTCCCATGGCGCATGCGACGAGAGCGCGCAGTGCATGGAGGTGGCCCTGGTGCGCGGCGAAGCCGGCGAGCACGGGCGCCGCCTCCTCGGCTACGATGCTGGTAGCGCCGAGGCTGACGTAGCCCCACACGTGCGAGAGGCGGGAGAGAAGGTTGTGGGCTGCGAAAACCGAGATCATCTGATCGAGTGGAAGTGCGGTGCGCGACGGTGAAAGTTAGTCCGGCGCGCGGGCCGAACCGGAAGAAGCGGTCGCGGGTATAGCGTTGGTCGAAGCTCGACAAATCGCGTTCTGGGCGTAAGGTTCAACCCTCTCGGGACGGCACCGTGGCGCCACTCTGGGTGCGCGCCGTAGGGCCGCCCAACTAACGGATCGGGATCCCATGCGCACGCAGCAGCTTCTCTGGCTCGTCCCGCTCATCGCCGCCTGCAGCGACGGCAACTCCGGCCCGGCGCCCATCACCTGCGCCACCGCCAGCAACTCGCGACAGACTGCCTCGGTCGTGGACCTGCAGCCGGGTCAATCCGTGAGCTTCCTGACCTCCGCGGCCGCGGCGGGCTGTCTGGAGATCGAGCCGCAGGCGAACAGCCGCTACATACTAGGCGTGTTCAACGCGACGCCGACCGCGTCGTCCGCGGCGTCGGTGACGATCACGGGCGGCACGCCGGCGGCGGTTCAGGCGGATCTCGTAGCGCGCTCGCGCGCGAGCGCAGGCGGGGCGGGGAACCTCCGCAGCTGGCTGCTCGGAACGAGCGAGCACGCGCAGCGGAACGCGGATCGGTTGCACCGCGAAGTGCTCGAGGCCGACCGGCGGCTGGTGCAGCGCCGAGGGAACCCGAGAGCCGCCTTCGCGCGCGTGCGCGCCCGGGAGGAGAGGAGCGGAGCGAGGCTGCAGCGCGCCCCGGTATCGCGAGCGATCTCGCCGAAGGTGGGTGACCTTCTCCCCTTTCACATCCGCGACATAGACCAGGACGTGGGTGACACCATCTGCGTGAAGGGCTTCGACATCCAGGCGCGTACGGTGTACGTCGGCGAGAAGAGCATCCTCTTCGAGGACGTGGACTCGCCGGTGAAGGGACAGATAGACGAGTTCTATCAGAGCATCGGCGCCGAGTTCGACAATACGATCTATCCGATGCTGGTCGAGAACTTCGGGGATCCGCTCGCGTTCGACCAGGAGCTGGGTGCGACGGGGAAGGTGCTCATGCTCTTCTCGCCGGTGCTGAACCAGCACTTCGGCGGTGTGGCGGGCTTCGTGAGCGGCTGCGACTTCTATCCGTACGACCCGGAGCCCGGGCCCGACCAGAACACCGTGGGGAACGAGGCCGCGATCTTTTACGCGTACGTCCCCGATGACGCAACCATGGAGTCGATCGACCGTTGGCAGGCGTTCGTGCGCGGTGTGCTCGCGCACGAGAGCAAGCACCTCTCGTCGTACGCGGCGAAGTTCGAGAACGGCGCAACGTCGCTCGAGGAGGGTTGGCTCGAGGAGTCGACCGCGCAGATCGCCTCGGAGATTTACCAGCGGACCTTCTCCCATTCGCCGTGGAAGAATCCCACATCCTTCCTCGCGAGCGTGGGGTGCGAGCCACCACTCACGGCGCGGAACGGCTGCTCCGGCGACCACCCGCAGGTGATGCTGCACCACTTTTCCTTCCTGTACGACTATCTCGACAACGGTCGCTCGGAGAGTCCCATCGGCTCCTCCGGGAACGCGTACTACGGAGGTGCCTGGTCGTTCGTGCGCTGGACGATAGATCAGTACGCACCGTCCGAGTCGGGTATCCTGCACGCGATGACGCAGAGCACGACGAGCTTCGGCGTGGCGAACATCCTGACCCGCATCAACGCCACCTTTCCGGAGCTCGTTGCGAACTGGTCGCTCGCGAGCGCGGTAGCGGGGGAGAGCAACTTCGCGCCGGAGAACCCGCTCCTCACCTTCCCGAGCTGGAAGCAGGGGGAAATCTTCGCTGGGATGCACGACGAGCTCATTCTCGCCTCGACTGGCGACCCGGCGTTCCCGCTGACCTATCCGCTGGTGCCGGACACCGCCTCTTTCGGCGACTTCGTGAGGGGCGTGATCCAGTTGCATGGAGGCGGCGTCGCCCTCTTCGATCTCAGCAGCACCACCGCCGACCGCCAGCCGATCGAGATCACTCTCACGAGTGGTGCGCCGTTGCCGGTGAATAGTCCGGTGAGGACTGCCATCGTGAGAGTGAAGTAGGGGGCGCCTGGTCCAGCTCATCTCGGGGGCTTGGTTCATCGCGCGGAACTGCGGACGCGGAGGTCGCGGAGGGGACGGAGAGGACGCGGAGAAATACTCTACGGGCAGGCCTTCGCTTACCGTTCGTGAATCACTGCGAGTGAGAGTGAAGCGAGTTTTGGGGGAACTGCTCCCGCACCTCGAGTCCTGCCCGAGCGGGCAGAGCTCGGAGACGCGGGAGCAGTTCCCCCATTCACCATGAGCTATTCCTGTCCTGATCTCGGAAGCGGGTCGGGATGGCTCTGGCCGCAAGCCGTTCTCCGCGCTCTCTCAGTTCCCTCCGCGACCTCCGCGTCCGCAGTTCCGCGCGATGAACCGTCCGTAGCGACACCCTCGGCAAGCCACCGGAATCAGCGCAGCGCCGCCATCGGAGTGGCGGAGAAGACATCGCGGCTGCTCCAGAGGCCGATGGAGAGGGTGAGGAGGGTCATCAGTGCGGCGAGGAGGATGAGCGGGGGGGCGAGGGGGGCGAAGGGGATGTCGAAAACGAAGTGGACCAGGGCCCAGGCGCCGGCGACGGAGAGGAGGAGACCGACGGCGCTGCCGAGGAGGCCGAGTACCGCGTACTCGGCGAGCATGATGCTGCGGACCTGGGCGCGTGTGGCGCCGAGGGTCTTGAGGAGAACGGCTTCGCGGAGGCGTTGGCGGCGACTTGCGGCGACGGCGCTCAGCAGGACGAGGGCGCCGGTGGCGATGCTGAAGAGCGCCATGAAGCGGACTGCCACCGAGATCTTTCCAAGAATGTCGGAGACGGTTTGCTGGATTACCGAGAGGTCGATGCTGGAGACGTTGGGGTAGGCGTCCACGGCTTCGCGTTGCAGTGCGGCGCTGCGCGATGCACGTCCAGCGCCATCCACGCGCGTGAGCAGAACGAAAGTCTGCGGGGCGTCGACGAGCGTGGAGGGAGGGAAGAGGACGAAGAAGTTCGGCTCGAAGCGCGCCCAGTTCACCTCACGGAAGCTGCCAACTACGGTGGGGATGCGGACGCCCTGCACGTCCCACGTCACCGTGTCGCCGAGCGTGAGACCGAGCTCCTGAGCGACGTCCTGCTCGAAGGAGACGGCGGGGAGACCGACCGACCTGTTCGTCGTGCGTTGCCAGCTTCCAGCGGTGACGCGCTCGGAGCCGATGAGCGAGTCGCGGTAGCTCGAGCGATACTCGCGGCGCAACGCCCACGAGGAGCGCTCGCGCGACAGCTCGGCGACGGAGCGACCGCCGATGGACGCAATGCGCATCGGAACGATCGGCACTCGTTGCAGGACGGGGTCTCCCGCCTTGCGGATGAGCGAGTCGAGAGCGTTCACCTGATCGCGCTGCACGTCGAAGAAGGCGATGTTCGCCTGGACCGCGCCGTCGGAAAAGGAGAGGTGCGAAAGAAGACTGCGCTGCACCAGGTAGAGCGTTCCGATGAGGAACGCGCCGAAGCCGAGCGCCAGCATCACGGCGCGGGTCTGATTGGATGGCCGGTAGAGGTTGGCCACTCCCTGGCGGAGGGTGAAGGGCCAGTGCGAGCGGAGGACGCGCCGCGCGAGCCACGCGATCGCGAAAGCGGCGAGCCAGAGCGCGACTATCACCGCACCTATCGAGGCGCTCATCGCGGCTCCACGCTGCAGGTCATCGGCACGCCAGATGGCGATCGCCACCACGCTCGCGATGAGCGCAGCCGCAGCGACCCAGCGCGCGGGGTCGCGCGTGGCGCGTCGCACCGGCAACGAAGAGTCTTCCCTGCGCAACGCCTGCAGCGGCGTGACGTGCCGCACACCCAGAAGCGGGATGAGCGCGAAGATCGTGGCCACCCACACTCCCACCGCGAGACCCGCGACCACGGCGCGCGGCTCGAGGGATGGATGCACATCCACCGGCATGAAGTCTCCGAGCACCAGAGGGAGCGCGAACTGCGCCGCCACGCCGAGCGCGGCGCCAAGCGCGGCGCCGGCAAGTCCCAGCGCGGCCGCCTGCAGCAGGTAGACCACCAGCACCTGTCCCGACGTGGCGCCGAGACAGCGGAGCACCGCGATCGGGTCGGACTTCTCGGCGACGTACGCGCGAATCGCGGCCGCTACGCCGATCCCCCCGAGCAAGAGTGCCACCAGCCCCACCACACCCAGGAAGCTGTGCAGCTGATCGACGCCGCGCGTGAGCGAGCGCTCGGTGTCGCGCACGGTGCGCGCGCGCACGTGCTCGGCGCGCAGAGTGCCGAGATGGGCAGACTCCCAACTATCTGCATCGATGCCCGGCGGGAGCGCGAGCTGCGCCTCGTACTCGGCGCGGCTGCCGAAGCCCAGGAGCCCGGTCTCGTCCACGTACCGCTGCGCGATGTACACGCGCGGTCCGAGCGCGGACTCTATCCCCACGTCGCCCGGCACGTCCACCAACGTGCCGGCGATCTCGAAGCGTGCCTTGCCGAGCACCAGCGTGTCGCCGACGCGCGCGCCGAGACCCGCGAGGAGAGTCGCATCCACCAGCGCGTTGTGCCCGGTTTGCAGTGCCTGCCAGCGACCGGCGGGGTCGGTCTTCATGGCGCCGTAGAAGGGGAGCTTCGGACCCACGGCGTTCACCTGTACCAGCCTCGTTCCTTCGAGGCGCGGCACCACCGCCATCGATGAGAAGTTCGTGGCGTAGTCCACATCGGCACCGGCGGTACGCAGCGAGTCGACCAGCTGGATGATCGGCGCAGTGAGCGGTTGCCGCGACGAGATCGCGAGGTCGGCGCCGAGGATGGCGCGCGATTGCTGCGCCACCGAGCGCACCACGTTGGCGGAGTACGAGTCGATCGCCACGAGCGCGGCGACGCCGATGGAGATGGACGACGTGAAGAGGAGGAGCCGGCGGCGCGCGGGTCGAGCGTCGCGCCACGCCAACGATGCGAGATTGCGCCAGCGATTCATGCGGCGAGCTCGCTGTCGTGAACCACCACGCCGTCGCCCAGTCGGATCACGCGCGACGCGCGTGCGGCCAGGCCGGGGTCGTGGGTCACGAGTACCACGGTAGTTCCCGCCTCCCGGTTGAGCTCTTCGATGAGCGCGATGATCGGCTCGCCGGTGGACGAGTCGAGGTTGCCGGTGGGCTCGTCGGCGAAGAGCACGCGCGGCGAGTTGGCGAAGGCGCGCGCGATGGCCACGCGTTGCTGCTCGCCGCCGGAGAGCTGAGTGGGGTAGTGATGCGCGCGGGCCGCGAGCCCCACGCGCTGGAGAAGCTCTCGCGCTCTCGTGCCCGCATGAGCTTCGCCACGCAGCTCGAGCGGCACCTGAACGTTCTCGAGCGCGCTGAGCGTGGGAATGAGTTGAAAGCTCTGGAACACGAATCCAACTTTCTCTCCTCGCAGTCGCGCCCTGGCATCTTCCGTGAGGGAGCCCAGGTCGGCGCCGTCGAGCGACACGCTGCCGCTCGTGGGGATGTCGAGTCCGGCGAGGAGACCGAGCAGCGTCGTCTTTCCGCTCCCCGACGGCCCGACAATCGCGACGAACGCCCCCTCGGGGACCACGAACGAGACATCGCGCAGAACCGTGAGGATGCCACCACCGCTGGGGTACGATTTGGTCAGATTACGGGCGACTAGCATGCGCTGGATGTTGAGTTGTTTCGCGTTGGCGTGGGTCGTTGCCGGCTGCGGGAAGAGCGACGGTGGAGCGGCCGATTCCCGGGGGCAGGGAAGTGTACCCTCCGCCGCGGCGGAGCGATCCTCCGGGAGCGAGCCATCCACCAATCGGTCGGGCGACGAACGGCCGACGATCGTGTTCGTCGGTACGAGTCTGACGGCCGGCCTCGGTCTCACCGATCCCGATGAAGCGTACCCCGCTCTGATTCAGGAGAAGATCGATTCACTCGGACTAAACTACCGGGTCGTCAACGCAGGTGTGAGCGGGGAGACGTCGGCGGGTGCGCTGAAATCCATCGGCTGGCTCATGCGATCGCCAGCGAACGTGGTGGTCATAGAGACGGGTGCCAACGACGGGCTTCGCGGGCTCGGCGTGGATGCCATGCGCGCGAACATCCAGGGGATCATCGACACCGTTCGCGCCAAGCATCCGGATGCTCGGATAGTGATTGCCGGGATGGAAGCACCGCCCAACCTCGGCGCGCGCTACACCTCCGAATTTCGGGAGGTCTTCCCCGAGCTTGCACGCGCCAATCACGCCGCCCTCATCCCTTTCCTCCTCGAGGGCGTGGCCGGTGTGGATTCGCTGAACCAGGGCGACGGGATCCATCCCAACCGCGAGGGTGCGCAGGTCGTGGCAGACAATGTCTGGGAAGTGCTGCTGCCCGTGCTGGAGCGCGGCGCGAAGTCCACGGCGGGGTCAGGTCTTTAGCGACGGGGTCAGGTCTTGCATCGTGCATCGGCTGCCTTTGGGCAGCCGATGCAC
>DASSNL010000008.1:0-4683 GCA_035688075.1 Gemmatimonadaceae bacterium | reverse complement strand
GCGGCCAGCTCGTTACTTCGTCGCCTTCGCGAGGTCCTTGATCGCGGCCGACATGGCTTTCACTCGCGCCGGATCCTTCGCGCCCTTCACATCCTTGTCCACCTGCGCGGCCAGCTTGTTCAGCGCATCGCGCCGCGCCTTGCCGCTCGCCTTCTCTGCGGCGTCGAGCGCGCTCGCGATGGCAGTTGTCCGCTCAGTCGCGAGGCCGTTGCCGCGCACCAGCTGGTCGAGGTACGAGCGCACCACCGGGAACGCGGCCGGCCACACCACCTTCGGCTGGCTCTGCGGGTTGTACTGCTCGAACCGCACGAGCTTCGCCGCCTCGATCTCGTTCTTCGAAAGCTCGTCACTCGGCAATAGCTCGAGGATGTCGAAGCCGCGGTCGAGCTCCGAGGAGTAGATCAGACCGTTCCACCAGTACGCGCCCCACGACCCGCCGATCGTGCCACGGGTGCGGTGACCGTCCACCGACTCGGTAACATCCCCGTCGGCGGCCGCCGGCGGATCGATCGGCCCACGGTCGAAGAACGCCAGCTCCTTCGGATGATCGGGGTCGGTGAACTCCATCACGCTCACCCCGCCCTGATACCACCCCTGCACCATGATGTCGCGACCCGGCACGGGAATCAGTCCGCCGTTGTGCGACACGCAGTTCTCCTGCGCCGACTGCGCCGTGGGGATCTTGAAGTACGAGTGCTGCGTGTACTTCCCCTTCGAGTCGATGGTGAGGATCTTGTTGCCGCCCATCTCCATCATGGACGTGGCCTGGCACATCGGCCCCGTGCCGCCGCCCCATTCATCCGTGAACACGACCTTCTTGCCGTCGTTGCTGAAGACGGCCGTGTGCCAGAGCGAGAAGTTCGTGTCGGACACGGCGTCGAGGCGAACCGGCTTCATCGGGTTCGAGACGTCTACCAGCAATCCGTAGCTCGCGCACGCTCCGGCGAGGAGGTTCTCGGCGGGGTACGCCGTGACGTCGTGGCAGTTCCGCGGACCCGTCGGGATCCTGGGGGTGCCGTCGCGGTTGCGGCGCGCCGGCCGGCCCTCCGCACGCGGCGCGGGATCGAGGCCGGTGAAGATGCGCGCGCCCGTCACTACCGCGGCCTGCTCCGGATGCGCGAGCGGCACCCTGATCACGTCGAGGCGGTAGAGCGAGTTGGTGGGATCGGCGGGATCAGTCCCGTTCTTGCACCCCGCCAGCTCCGTGTCCGGACGTGCATCCCGATTCCCCGATACGTAGATGTAGATGACGCCCTTGTCGTTGGGGTCGGGAATGATCGTGTGCGTGTGCGACCCCTTGCACGTCTGCACGTTCTTTATGAGGCGCGGCTCGGCGGGATTGGAGATATCGAAGATGCGAACGCCCGTCATGTGGTCTTTCGGGTCCTTCACTCCGCCCTTCGCGCAGTCGTTGCGGTTCGCGTTTCCTTCCGCGGAGATGAAGAGCAGGTTCCCGTAGACGGACGGGTCGCCCTGCGACGTGATGCACGAGACCACCGAGGCGACCTTCGGCTTCGCAGGGTTGCTCACATCCCACACGGTGAAGCCGGCGAAGTTCCCCTGGTAGACGTACTTGCCGCTGAACGCGAGGTCGGAGTTGATGAACGTCAGCCCACGCGCGGTGTCGAACGCGGCCGGCTTCTGCGAGAACGAGACGAGGCGCATGTTGCTGGCGGCGACACCGGCGTCGAAGCGGCCGGGCTTCAGCCCGTTTCGCGGATCGTTCTTGCCGGGATACGTCTGCGCCGCGAGGAGCGACGGAACGAAGATGAGAGACGCGGCGAGCGCGAACGCCCTGCGGGAGAGGTGCATCTTGATGAGCTCCAGGTGGTGGCGAGTGTGCTTACTTGTCCGACATCTGGGAAAGCATTCGTTGCATCACGCCGATCTCGGCGGTCTGCACGGTGACTACGTCGTTGGCGAAGACGCTCACGTCGACGTCCTGAGCCGCGAGGGGAGCGGCCTGGAGGTCATCGACCATCTGCAGCGCGCCCTCGTGGTGCTGGATCATCATGGTGAGGTAGGCGCGGTCGAAGTCGGCGCCCTTCGCGGCATCGAGCTCCTTCAACTGCTCGTCGGTCAGCATCCCCGCCATCCGCACCTTGTGCCAGGACGAGGTATCGGGGACGAACTGACCGTTGCGGCGAAGCCACTCCTGCATGATGGCGATCTCCGCCACCTGCGACTGATCGATCTTCTGCGCGAGCCTGAGGAGGCGAGGGCTGGCGTGGTGCGCTTTGGCCATGCGCGACATGTAAATGGCCTGCGCGTGGTGAGCGATCATCCCCTGCATGAACTCGACGTCCGCCACAGTATAGATGGCGTCGTCGGGGATCGTGATCTGGGGATGACCGCTCATCCCTGCCATCGAGTGCTGCGCCTCGACGGAGGGCGCCCAGGCGAGCGTCAGCACCAGCGCCGCGAGAGCGGCAACGGATACGGGGCGATGGGAAGAGGTCACTGGTCTATGGGGCTACCGTGCGATTGAGCGTACGCGAAAGCACTTCCGAGAAGATACTCGGATACGCTACGGAAGTGCCCGACGTTGAGTCAATCCCGGCCTGGCCCCGTCAGCCAGTCGAACGTGCCAGCGGGGCCCGCGCGCGCCACCCCCTCCGGCCCCGCGGCGGCCCCGAGTGCCTCAGGGCACGTCCATCCTTCTCAACCGCCGTACCGACAGCAGCATGAAGCCCGCGAACACTATCGTGCAGAGCGCGATCGCCGCGTCGAATCCCAGGTTGTCGGCCGTCGCGAAGCGCCGTGTATCCAGCCCGTGCATCACCCCGATCGCGTAGTACCGGATGCTCCGCAGCCTGACGCCGGAGACGAAGCCGGAGAAGAATCCCTCCCACAACACGATTGTGAATGGTGTCGTGGGAGTGCGAGCGGAGATCCGCGATGGTCTCACACGATGAAATCACACTCCTGTGCCACCGGCAGCGTCAGGGAGATGCCGGCACCGAGATGACCTCGGTGGTAGACTTGCTGCATGCGAGCTTCTGCAGCTCCGCCTCGTGGGCTTCGACCGCTCGCATCGCACGCGCTCGCGCAAGGTTCCACTGCGTCCAACTCTCGTATCTCCCCGCGCGTCCCTCCTCCGACCAGCGATGGAGAAGAGTGGCTGCGGCGGCACAGCGGTCGTCCGATGACGCCGTCGTGCTGCCGGCGCCACCCGATGCAGTCAACGCGGACACCAGCATCGGGACTGCGTCCCCGCCCAACCATGCGACGTATTTCAGATCCGTCCCCGCCGTCTTTGCGGGCGCCGCGGTGTCGCGCGCCAGGTTCGACCGGGCCACGAGCGCATCTGGATTGAGAACATTGAGCGCGAAGAGCACGGTGAACCCGCTCGCCACCAGCCCCGTCGCGAAGGTGCGAGGACGCGAGCGCAGCACGGTGAATACGAGCCACGCGAACACGACCGCCAGCCAGATCATGACCGCCGAGGCGTAGAGTCTGTCGGTGGAGATGCCGTAGTAATGGACGTACAGCTTCATGCGCGCACCCGCAGACAAGAGAATGGCGCCGAGCAGCACCACTAGCGGGAGCGCGAGCCGCCGGTAGAGGCGGAGTGTGCGAGAATCCGAATCCGGGATGAGCGCGTGCGCACCCAGGAGCACCGGCAACAGCAGGCCAGCCACCCACATCAACTCGAAGAAGCCGCGCCTCGCGTACGCCGCGTAGCTCAGCCCAGTGGTCTTCAGCACGAGCGCCTCGCCACCGAACAGCCAACCGATCTGCACGAGGACGAACGCGGCGAACAACGCGTTCAGCGCGCCGAGCGCGAGCATCACATCCGTGGAGCCGAGTGTGAGAGGGAGAGGCGTAGCCGGGGCGTCGGCACTCG
Source organism: Gemmatimonadaceae bacterium (assembly GCA_035688075.1). Taxonomy (GTDB): domain Bacteria; phylum Gemmatimonadota; class Gemmatimonadetes; order Gemmatimonadales; family Gemmatimonadaceae; genus JADGGM01. The sequence goes on along the minus strand of DASSNL010000008.1, from coordinate 836 downwards.
CGGGTTGCGCCAGCAGCGAGCGCCGCAGCCACCCGGCCGCTACCCATGCGAAGAAGCCGGCCAGGATGACGTGCGACAGCGCGACGTCGATGCGAAAGTCAGGAAGCGTGACCAGCGATCCGAAGATCGGATCGGCGCTGGTGAGCAGCAGCGCGAATACGACGAACACGGGCGCGGCGATCAACACCGCTCTGCCGATCCGTCTGACGCTCCCCTCGCCGGACTTGCGTGGAGTCGTGTGGAGCTCCGCATCGTGCAGCAGCAGCGGGACGACGCCGGTGGCGACGGAGATGCCCGTTCCGAACGCGGCACGAATCAGATCGCGCACGCGCGCGGCGGCGAGGCCGGGCACCGGGATGGCATCGATGCTCATGGCGAGGAGCACGAGCGCGGAGAGCATCGCCAGCACGTCGAAAAAGTGGAGCAGCCCCGCATCGCGCCACGACAGGCCGGCCGCGAAGAAGACGGCGACGCCGAGCCAGATGCTCCCCTCGCGCGAGAGAGGTCGCCCGTCCCGCCGCACGAGAGCGACGACGGTGGCGGCGAACTGCAGCATCCAGATGAGGAGTCCGATCCCCCACGGTCCATTCCGGAGGAGCGGATCGGCGGTGATGCCGAGCAACGCCGCGGCGAGCAGCGCATCTCGTGCGAGGAGCGCGCGCGGGGAGAGGATGGCTGCCGGCAGCTCCGGCTGTTCGGCGGCAGGTGTGTTCGGCGCGGCGGCGGAATCCGGGCCGGTCGTCGGGTCTGAGTTCGGGAGAGGCATAGGTACTGGGGTTTGGTTATACAGAGGACTTTACAATACAAAGTAAAGTCACGCAAGAGGGGGAACGACG
>DASSNL010000266.1:0-4171 GCA_035688075.1 Gemmatimonadaceae bacterium | reverse complement strand
CAAAGCGCTCGTACCGATTCACGATTCCAGACCTGACCCCGCCGCTACCCCTACCGCCCCGCGCCTGCCGTCGTTTCCTTCCCGCTTCCCGTCCCCTTCACGTACCGATCGAACCACCCGATCCACCGCGCCCACATGTCGAGGTTGTTCTCGATCGCTCGCGGCGTGTGCGACTCGAAGGGGTACTCGTATAGCGCGGCGGTCTTCCCGAGACTGGTGAGCGCATGGATGAGCCGCTCGCTCTGGATCGGCCAGGTACCGGTGTTGTTGTCGGCGGCGCCGTGGTACATGAGCAGCGGCGCGTCGATCTGATCGGCAGAGAAGAAGGGCGACATCTCGATGTACGTGGCGGGCGCCGACCAGATGTCGCGGCGCTCGGCCTGGAAGCCGGTGGGTGTGAGCGAGCGGTTGTACGCGCCGTCGCCAGCGATCCCCGCCTTGAAGAAGGGCGTATGCGCGAGAAGGTTCGCCGTTGCGAACGCTCCGTAGCTGTGCCCTCCATGGCCGATGCGGTCCATGTCGATCACGCCGAGCTTGTCGACCGCGCGCATCGCCCCGTACATGGCGTCCACCATGTTGGAGATGTAGGTGTCATTGTAGTTCTCACCCACTATCGGGATGTCGGGATAGACGATCGCGTACCCCTGCGTGAGCCAGAGCTCCGACCATCTGAGCCAGGTGAGATGGGTGAACGCGTTGTGGTTGCGGTTCTCGATCGCCGAGCGAGTGTAGTCGTCGGGGGTGGTGAACTCGCGCGGGTACGTCCAGAAGATGGCCGGAACCTTCTCGCCCTCCCTGTAACCCGGTGGCAGCGTGACGCGCCCCTGCACCTCGAGGCCGTCCTGCCTGGTGAAGGAGAAGTCGACGTGTTTCGCGGACGCCAGCTCGGGGAACGGGTTCTTGTTGTGCGTGAGGTTGACGAGCTCCGAACCGCGCGTCCAGAGGTAGCTGTCGGGGAAGAGCGTAACGCTCTCGCGGCTCACGATCATCTGCTTCAGGTCCGGGTCGAGCGCCACCAGCGGACGATCCCAGCTGCTCTTCGGGCCCTGGAAGATCCGTGTGTGTGCGGTGTCGGCGAGCGACACGCGATCGACGAAGGGCTGCGGGCGGAAGTCGGCGGCGAGCCCGTCACCGCGGAGGTAGACCGCATCGCCCGCCGACGATGTGAGCACGTACTCGATCCCGTTCCCGGTACGCTGCCTCCAGATCTGGCCGGGATCCGTGAGGATGCTGTCGGTATGATGGAAACCGCTGAGCAGCCGCCGCTCCGCGGGCGAATCGCCGAGAGCCCACTGCGCTATCGCGCGACGGCTCCTGCTCGAGACAGAGGCGAAGGCACGGGAGCCGTCGCGCGTGTAGGCGACTCCTCGGATGGGGTCCCTGCTCGTCGCCACCACCTTCGCGCGCCCGGTGTCGAAGGGTGCGGAGAGGAGCATGATGAGATCGGTGCCAGCACTGTCGCGCTGCAGGTACGAGAGTCCGGCCGAGTCCGGACGCCAGGCGATCTCGCGCGGCGATCTGTCGCGGTCGGAGTCGGGCCGGCCGCCGCCCTCGCGTAGCTCCCGCGACTCGATGGTCGCCAGCAGCTTGCCGCTGCGGTCGAGCACCACCGTGCGGCGCGGGAAGCCGCGATAGCTCGTGATGAACGAGAAGGGGCGCTCGATGTACGTGGCGAGGATGTAGCGTCCGTCGGGGCTCAGCGAGATCGATTCGTACATCCGCGGCTCGCCGATCGCGCGCGGTGCCTTGCCGGGTGCGAGCTCGACGAGCTGCGAGCGCGTGTAGTAGTCGAAGAGATCCGCGTCGTGCGAATCGCGCAGCAGGTTGGAGAATGTACGGGTGGTCGTCTTCTCCGGACGGGTGAGCCGTACGAGAGGGCCATCGGGGATGCGGTCGCGCTCCGGCTCCGCGCCGCGCTTCACGGGCACCATCAGGGTAAGGATGGTTCCCTCGCTGGTCCACTGGAGCATGCGCGAGGGGCGCATGTCCACTTCGGGCGAGATGTTCACCTGCGCCTCGGTGCCGAGCGTGGCGAGGATGCGCGCATCGCTGAAGCGCTTCGCATTTCCGCTGGCGGCATCGGCGGTCCACACCTGCGTCCCGCCTGGAAGGTGCGCGAGAAACGCGACGCGCTTCCCGTCGCTCGACCAGACCATGTCGCTCAGGAATGACTTCGGCGGCAGCTTCACTTCTCGGTAGCGCTGCGCCGCGAGGTCGAAGATCCGAAGCCCATAGATGCCGTACGTGTCGAGATGCCAGAGACGGTCGGTAGCCGGCCGGATCTCGAGCTCCGCGAGCCGATAGGTGGGGCGCGACATCAGCTCGAGCGTGGAGAGCTGCGTGGCGAGCGGCACCAGGAAGTGTCGACCATCGGGCGAGGGAGCGTCGAGGATGGCGAAGTTGGCGTCGCGCCTGAAGAAGTCCGCGATCGGCGCGGGCGGCTGGATGTAGCGCGCTTCCGCCTCCTCGCGCGCCACCAGCTCGGCGCGGTCGGTGGTCGCCTGCGCCGCGGCGCGCTCGGACTCGTCGCCTCCCGATCGCTGCGCGGCGATCGGCGTGGCGACGAACATGAAGAGGGCGACGACCGCGCTGACCGCGGCTCGTGGGAAGTGGCGCACGAGCATCATGGTTGCTCCGGAGTGGTGTGTGGGAGTGTCCGCGCAATCGAAACGCGCGCCGGCCAGCCGTCAAGGTCGAGTACGCCAGCCCGGCCGGGCACTCTCGCGCCATGCCGATTCTTTCCGCATATTGCATAGTTGATCTCCACCCTTGCACGGGATGCTCCGAAAGATTATCTTAGTACTAAGAGAAAACGGGAGGCCAGAGTGAGCGAGGAATCCAGGACGGCGAGAAAGGGAAGGTCACGCGGAAGAACTTCCTCCGCGGCCGCCGTGAAAGCGCCGTCCGGCGCGCGCCCCGCTGAAGGGCGGCCCGCCGGGAGAGCGCGCGCCGCGAGCGCGGAAGACACGGCGCTCAAGCTCTGGGTGGTCCTCGCACGCTCCCAACTGGCCGTCGCGCGCCACGCCGAAGCCGACGTCGCGCGTCACGGGCTGACCCTCGCCGAGTTCGCGATCCTCGAGGTGCTCTACCACCGCGGGCCGCTCCTTCTGGGCGAGGTGCAGCGGAAGATTCTCGTCTCGAGCGGGGGCGTCACCTATCTGGTGGATCGCCTCGCGGGGAAGGGGCTCGTCGAGCGCCGGGAGTGCGCCCACGACCGAAGGGCGCGTTACGCGGCGCTCACTCCCGCGGGAGAGAAGCTCGTGGCCCGAATCTTCCCGGAGCACGCCAGGAGTATCGCGCGTGCGGTGAGCGGCCTCTCGAAGACCGAGCAGCTGCAGGCAATCACGCTGCTGCGGAAGCTGGGCACCTCGGCGGCCGACCTTCCGATCTCCGATGGAACTTCCTGAGTTTCTTGTTGCTTCAATATCTCAGTACTGTAATTCTCAACCGTCAACTACTACATGGAGGGCTGAAATGACCGGCACCAACGCTCGGACCGAGAGCACGACGACCTGGAAGATCGATCCCGCTCACACGCTGGTGGAGTTCACCGCCAAGCACATGATGATCACCAACGTGAGGGGACGTTTCGCGAGTCTCGAAGGGTCCATCGAAATAGATGAGAACAACCCGAACGACTCGTCGGTCACCGTGGAGCTGGACGCTTCCAGCATCGACACTCGGGTCGAGCAGCGCGACCAGCACCTCCGGTCCGCCGACTTCCTGGATGTGGAGAGCTTCCCGAAGGTGACCTTCCGCAGCACCAGCGTAGAGGGCGCCTCGTTCGAGCAGGGAGAGAGCTTCCGCGTGATGGGCGATCTGACCATCCGCGGCACGACCCGTGAAGTGGTGCTCGACGCCACCTTCGAGGGACGCGGCCGCGACCCGTGGGGTGGCGAGCGCGTGAGCTTCAGCGCCGACACGAAGATCGACCGACGCGACTTCGGTCTCACCTGGAACGCCGCGCTCGAGACGGGCGGTGTGCTGGTCGGGAACGAGGTGAAGATCCACATCGAGGCGCAGGCCGTTCTCGAGAGCTAAACGACGGGGTCAGGTCTTTAGAGCGGTTCCGGCGCGGATGGACAGCGCCGGGCTGAGGTGAGTGGGGGATGGCACGAAGGATGTTGCCGTTTGTTGCTCTTGGCTTTGCTCTTCGTCGTCGAGGTGCTCA
>DASSNL010000262.1:0-6074 GCA_035688075.1 Gemmatimonadaceae bacterium | reverse complement strand
CGAGGTCGGGAGAGTTGGTGGAGCGCTCGTTCCAGCGCTCCTGCCACTTCCGTTCTATGGCGGTGGGATCGTAGCTCGCCTCGAACCCGGCGACTGAATCTTGTTTCGGTGCTGTCATGGGGTGGCGTGGCCGCGCGGCATTGCTGGCGGCGCGGCTCCGGTGAAGCGAAAGTGGACCATACGGCCCGGAAGTCCTGATGCAATCGAAATCTAGCCCCCTCGATAACCCACACAAGCACGCGCTCGTGCCCGATGCCGACACGATGGCGCTCGGCACCACGGTGCGTTCGGTGCAGCGGCGCATCGTCGCCGGCGGCGGCGGCGTGGCGCTGGTGATCGTGGTGGTGCTGGCGTGGTCGGGAATGGTGTGGGTTCAGTCCGTGCTCGGCGGGAGGGACGTCGAGCAGCTCCGCGCCGCACGCCAGACCATCCTCCTTGGCGCCGCGGTCATGCTGGGACTGGTGGAGCTCGCGCTCCTCTTCCTCAGCCGCTACGTGGCGCGCCGCGTGACCGAGCCCGCCGCAGCGCTTGCGGCGGCCGCAGAGCGCGTCACCTCGGGTGACCTCGCGGTGGACGTCGTGGAGATCCAAGAGGACGACGAGCTGGGACGTCTCAGCCGCGCCACCGCGCAGATGATCGCCGAGCTCCGTCGACTGGTGCACATCCTCCGCGAGTCGGCGCGCGGCACGGCGTCGATGTCGGCGGAGATCACCACCGGTACCGAGCAGCTCTCCGGCACCGCGAGCGAGATGGCCCATACGTCGAGCGAGCTGAGTCAACACGCCGCCGAGATGGCGCAGTCGATCGCGAACACGGCGGCCGACGCCGCCACGCTTATGCTGATCTCCGAGCGCCTGAGCAATGGAGCGCGCAATGGCGTGGAGCGCAACGAGCTGCTGGCCGAGCTCGCGCGCAGCAACCGTGAACGACTCGACGAGAGCTCGGCCGCGCTCACCGCGCTCGCCGCCGAGGCGAGTGCCTCGGCCGCATCGGCCGAGATGCTCGCCGCCGCGTCGGAAGAGATCCGCTCCTTCGTCACCTTCGTGCGCAAGATCGCGAGGCAGTCGAAGCTCTTGGCGCTCAATGCGGCCATGGAAGCAGCGCGCGCAGGTGAGAGCGGCGACGGGTTCACGGTAGTCGCGAGCGAGATCAGGAAGCTCGCCTCGATATCCACCGAGTCAGCCGAGCGCACGGCGTCCATCGTCCACGAGATCCTCGCGCGCGTGGACGAGTCGCGCGAGTACAGTCAGCGCACCGCCGTCACAGTCCAGAACGTGCAGCGCGCGACGCAGGACGTCATGGATTTCTTCGCGCAGATCGAGGCTGCCGTTCAGGATGCACAGCGCTGGTCGGCCGCCGTGGATCAGGCAGCCTCCGAATCGCGTCACCTCATATCCGAGTCCACCACTCGCCTGGACAACATCTCGCGCGGCACCGAGTCCTTCGCCGCCGCAATGCAGCAGGTCGCCGCCGCCACCCAGCAGCAGAGCGCCAGCGCCGAGGAAATCGCCGCTGCCTCCGCCGCCCTCGCCACCGCCTCCCAGCGCCTCCTCGAGATCGTGTCCGTCTTCCGGCTCGACGCCCCCGACGAGGAACGCGGCGAGGGGAGAGAGAGCAGACAGCAGAAAGCCGAAAGCAGGGAGCTGCGGCTGGTGGCAGGGGAGGTTGGTTAGCGGCTGGTCTGGATCATCTCGGTGGATGGTTCATCGCGCGGAACTGCGGACGCGGAGGTCACGGAGGGGTGAGGCGAGGGCGCGGAGAGCTGCTCTTCGGGCGGGCCTCCGCTCAGCGTTCGTAAATCACTCCGAGTGAGAGTCGGGTGAGTTTTGGGGGAACTCCTCCTGCTCTCTCGAGTCCTGCCCACCCGGGCAGAACCGGAGGCGAGGATGCAGTTCCCCCAAATCACACTGAGCTATCCCTATGTATGGATCTCTGAAGGGCATCGCGATAAGCGCAGCCGCAGGACGTTCTCCGCGCCCTCGCCTCACCCCTCCGTGACCTCCGCGTCCGCAGTTACGCGCGATGAGCTCGGAACCCGGAATTCACCCACCCAAGCCGCACAGATCTACCCCTACCCTCCCCTCTCCCCGAAAACGATCCCCCGCTTCTCGGGCCCGAGAGCGGAAACCAGCGCGCCGCCGAGGCAGACGATGAGAGCAGTGATGGCCATCGCCGTGGCATAGCTGGTGTGCGCGGCGACGAGTGCCTCCAGGTAAGCGGCTGCGCTCGCGATGAGTACACCGCACTGGTACGCGAAGCCAGGGAGGAAGCCGCGCACGGAATCGGGTGACAATTCGGTGATGTGCGCCGGTATCACTCCCCATGCGCCCTGCACCATGAACTGCATCGCGAAGGCGCCGGCAACGAGGAGAGCTAACGACGGCGCGAACGCCCACAACGGGATCACCACGATCGCGAGGAGGAGCGCGATAACGATCGCTTTCCTCCGCCCGATTCGGTCGGAGTAGAGCCCGAAGAAGACGCCGCCCACTATCGCGCCCACCATCGAGAACGCCGTGAGCGCGGCGCGCTGGTGGGGCGTGAAGCCCCAGTCGCGCTGCAGGAACGTGGGGTAGAGATCCTGCGTGCCGTGCGACACGAAGTTCATCATCGCCATGAGGAGCGTGAGGTACAGGAAGAGCTTCCAGTGCGAGACGATTCCCTTCCCGAGCTCGCCCCAGCTCCCGTGCTTCGTTCGCTCCCACACCTCGGACTCCTTCACCTTCAGCCGCACGTAGATCGCGAGCAGCGCGGGGAGGCCGCCGATGAAGAACATCGGGCGCCATCCCCAGCGCGGGAAGACGAAGAAGTAGCAGACCGCTGCCAGCAGGTAACCTACGGCGTATCCCTCCTGCAGCAGTCCCGATAGGATGCCGCGCTTCCCGGATGGCGCCTTCTCCATCGCGAGTGACGCACCTACACCCCACTCGCCACCCATGCCGATCCCGTAGAGCGCACGGAGAACGAGGAAAGTCGCGTAGTTCGGCGCGAGGCCGGTGAGAACCTCGACCACCGAGAAGAAGATGAGGTCGATGATCAGCGGAAGTCTTCGTCCGTACCGGTCCGCCATCAGACCGAAGATGAACGCGCCCACCGGACGGAAGGCGAGGGTGAGCGTGAGCGAGAGCGCGATCGCCGCGTCGGACTTCCCGAACTCCGCGCCGATGGACGTGAGCGCAAAGACCACGAGGAAGAAGTCGAACGCATCGAGCGTCCAACCGAGGAAGCTCGCCGTGACGGCAGCGCGGCGGTCGCTCGCGTCCACTTCCCGCTCGTATGTCGGTGTCGAGCTGGTGGAGACCTTTTCCATGCTGGCTTCCGGTGCGCGAGTGATGCCCGGCGGGAGGCATTCGGGCGTCTTGTCGTCGCGATGGCGACGTGCCGAGCGGGCCATACTTACGGCACGGTGATCGCACTTGTCAAGAAATGATCGGACGGTATGATAGCACGGCAGCGGCCGTTGCCATTCGACATCAGCGCTCGCATACCCACTACCGGGACAGCCGATGAAGAACCCCATCGCTCGCGCCACGATCCTCTCCGCCGTCGCCGCAACGCTGGTGTTCGGCAGTCCCTCACCTGCGCGCGCGCAGCTCCCCGCATCCGATACGCTCCGCGCGCCAGGATTGCGACAGCCGGTGGAGATAATCCGCGACCGCTGGGGGATCGCGCACATCTACGCCGCAAACGAGCACGACCTGTTCTTCGCGCAGGGCTACAACGCGGCGCACGACCGTCTCTTCCAGCTAGAGCTCTGGCGGCGTCAGGCCACCGGGACCGTCGCCGAGCTACTCGGACCTCGCGAGCTCGAGCGCGACATCGGCACGCGGCTCTTCATGTACCGTGGGAGCATGGAGCGCGAGCTCGCCTCCTACCATCCGCACGGCGCCGCGATCATCAACGCGTTCGTGGACGGCATCAACGCCTACATCGATCGCGTCGAGCGCGATTCCACTCTCCTACCGCTCGAGCTCCGACTCCTCGGCATCGAGCCGGGCAAGTGGACACCGGCCGTGGTGATCTCCCGTCACCAGGGATTGCTCGGCAACATCGGCGAGGAACTGTCGACAGGACGCGCGGTGGCGCAGCTCGGTGCGCCCGAAGTGAAAAAGCTCTCCTGGTTCCACCCGGGAGATCCCATCATCGCACTCGACACGGCCATAGATGGCTCGCTCCTCTCCGAGGACATCCTCGGCGTGTACAACGCCTTCCGTCGCGGCGTCCGCTTCCTCCCGCAGGACGTAGCCATGGCATACCGCGGCGACTCGGCCGCGCTCGCGCGCGTTGCGCAGCTCGACGACTCGATGGTCGCTGACCAGCGCTGGCGCGAGCGACGCGACATCGGGAGCAACAACTGGGTCGTGAGCGGCCGGCTCACCCAGAGCGGGCACGCGATCATGGCCAACGACCCGCACCGTGCGCAGGCCGCACCATCGCTGCGCTATTGGGTCCACCTCGTGGCGCCGGGCTGGAACGTGATCGGTGGCGGCGAACCGGAGATCCCCGGCGTTTCCATCGGCCACAACGAGCACGGCGCCTGGGGGCTCACGATATTCGGCACCGACGGTGAAGACCTGTACGTCTACGATACCGACCCGGCGAATTCGCTGCGCTATCGCTATCGCGGCGGCTGGGAGTCGATGCGAGTCATCACCGACACGATTCCCGTGAAGGGCCAGGCGCCCGCGATCGTGAAGCTGAAGTACACGCGACACGGACCGGTGGTTTACGAGGATACCACGCACCACGTCGCGTACGCCGTGCGCGCCGCGTGGATGGAGCCCGGCTCGGCGCCCTACCTCGCGAGTCTGCGCATCGACCAGGCGCGCAACTGGGAGGAGTTCCGCGACGCGTGCAGCTACAGCAACATCCCCGGCGAGAACATGGTGTGGGCCGACACCGCGGGCCACATCGGCTGGCAGGCCGTGGGGATCGCACCCATCCGGCGCAATTGGAGCGGCCTCGTGCCGGTGCCGGGCGACGGCCGTTACGAGTGGGACGGCTACCTCCCCATCAAGGAGAAGCCGCACATCTACGACCCACCCGCCGGCTACTTCGCCACCGCGAACAACGACCTCATTCCGCCCGGCTACCCGCACCGTGATGCCGTGGGCTGGAGCTGGTCCGATCCCTTCCGCTGGGCGCGCATCAGCGAGGTGCTCGCTTCGGGCCGCAAGCTCACCATGATGGACATGGAGCAGCTGCAGACGGACTACCTCTCCATCCCCGCGCGCACGCTCGTCCCTCTCCTGGGCGGGCTCACCGCCACCGATCCGAAGGTAGAGCGCGCGCGGCAGATGCTCGTGGAGTGGGACCACGTTCTCGACAAGAGCTCCGTCGCGGCCGGCATCTACGAGGCGTGGCAACGCCGGCTCGATGACAGCGTGACGGCCACGTTCGTCCCCGCGTCGGCACAGCGCATCGTGCGCGGTGTGCAGCTGAAGCGCATCATCGACTGGTTGCTCGCACCCTCGGGCGAGTTCGGCGATCACCCCGTGGCCGATCGAGATGCGCTTCTACTCGCTACTCTCGCCCAGGCCGTGGACGATCTCGAGAAAAAGCTCGGCCCCGACATGTCGAAGTGGCAGTACGGCCAGCCGAAGTACAAGCACGCCCTCATCCACCACCCACTCACAACCGCGGTGAGCGATGATGTTCGGCGCCGGCTCGATGTCGGCCCCCTTCCCCGCGGCGGCGACAGCTACACCGTTGGTGCTACCGGCGGCGGCGACAACCAGACGTCCGGCGCCTCCTTCCGTATCATTGCCAACACCGGCAACTGGGACACATCGGTCGGCTCCAACACCCCCGGCCAGTCCGGCGATCCCGACAGCCCTCACTACTCCGATCTCTTCCAGCTCTGGGCCCGCGACAAGTACTTCCCCGTCGCCTACACCCGCCCGCGTGTGGAGTCGGTGGCGGAGAGTGTGACGGTGCTGGAACCGGGGACGAGAAAGCAGAAAGCAGAAAGCAGAAAGCAGTGACGACCTCCGGGGCCGACGGGGTCAGGTCTTTAAATTCGAGCGGGCTGGGCGAATGCCCAGCCCGCTCGAATTTAAAGACCTGACCCCGTC
>DASSNL010000260.1:0-2956 GCA_035688075.1 Gemmatimonadaceae bacterium | reverse complement strand
CAACCATGGCTTCACCATGGTTGAGCCTGCTCGAAATTAAAGACCTGACCCCGTCGTTTACTTAGGGTGCTCGTACGTACCCATGAGCTCCGCCTGGCCGATGATGTGCCCCTTCATCGCGCTTTCGAGCTGCGCCTTGGTGGGCTCCTTCAGGTCGGGGAGCGTGGTGTCGAGCGCGTAGAGCTTGAAGAAGTAGCGGTGCCGGCCGATGGGCGGGCAGGGGCCGCCGTAGCCGATGTTCTTCCAGTCGTTGCGCCCCTCCCTCGCACCCTGCGGGATGTTGGTCGAGCCCGCGTGCTCGGGGAGCGAGGTGGTCGACGGCGGGATGTCGCACATCACCCAGTGGACGTACACCATCTTCGGCGCCTTCGGGTCGGGCGCGTCGGGATCATCCACTATGAGTGCGAAACTCCGGGTCCCATCGGGTGCTCCCGACCAGGCGAGCGGTGGCGAGACGTCCTCCGCATCGCAGGTGAAGCGCGCCGGGATCGGGCCGCCGGCCTTGAACGCCGACGATGTGAGCTGGAAGGTCATGTCTTGCTCCGGTTCGTGCGTCGTGACTGAGTGCTGGTTGTGCAACTTCCTCCTGCGTTCCGCGTCCCGCCTGGAAGCGCGCGACCACTCACTGCCGCCGGGGAACCGGCCGCGCGATCACGCTCCTTCGCGACCCGCAGCTTCCGCGCCGCTCGCCACTCCGCGTCGCGGAGTGGCCGGATCGAGAAGGTCCGCGAAGAAGAATCGCTCGTCGCGGAGCACCACATCGCCGTGCACGTGCGCCACGGGATCGGCGAAGAGCGGCCCGTCGTACACGAAGGTGTGGAACTCGCCGTTCTCCCCGCACGGGTCCACTCCCCTGGGCAGGTCAGCGACGAACGATGCGTCGTACTCGCGGCCCGCGAAAGATCTCTCGAGCGCGGTGGAGTCCACGCACACCACCGCCGCACGGAAGCCGAGCCCGGTGAACTGCGCCGCGAGCTCGCGCGTGTCGCGCTTCCAGAGGGGGAAGATCGCGGGCAGTGCCACGCGCGCGAGCATGCTCTCGCGGTAGGCGCGGATGTCCTCGAGAAAGAGGTCGCCGAAGACCACGCCGGCGATGGCCGGCGTGGCGGCACGCAGCGCCGCGAGCGCGGCATCCATCTTCGACTCGTACTCCTGGTTGTCGGCGCTCGGTGAGATCGACACCTCGTGGAGAGGAACGCCGAGCGAGGCCGCCTGCGCCTCGAGGAGCGAGCGACGCACGCCGTGCATGCTGATCCGATCGTAGCCGCTCGTCACGGTGGTGAGCAGCGCCACGGGCACGTACTCTCCGCCGAGCTCGATCTCGCGGAGCGCCATCGTGCAGTCTTTCCCGCCGCTCCACGCCACTATCACCGGCTTTCTATTCATTGTCTTCGAGCTCGTCGTCTTCCATGGATCTCAGGTGCCACTGGTGCTGCAGGATCTTGCGCACGTGGTTGAAGCGCAGGATGCCGAAGATGGCACAGGCGACCCCCAGCGGAAGAAGAACCCAGCCGATGATGATCATGCCGGGCTTCTCGAAGAAATGGATCAGCGCGACGCCCGACGCCAGGAAGGCGAGCGCGGTCCGGATGTAATTGAGGAGGGTCCGCTCGTTCGAGAGTGAAGTGAGATCCATTGCGAGGCGATCTTCGACGATCAACCGCCGCATTCTCTTCGTACGCCGGCCCTTCTCCGGCACGCGCTCACCTCTTGGCGTATACGCTTCTCTTCCCCTGCCGATCGAAGGCGATCACGTCGTACGCTTCCTTGCCCATACCTTCCATGCCCGGAGAGCCCATCGGCATCCCGGGGACCGCGAGCCCAATGATCGCCGGCTTCTCCTTCAGCATCTTCTGGATCACGTCGGCGGGGACGTGGCCTTCGACCACGTACTTGCCCACGGTCGCGGTGTGGCACCCCTGCAGATCTGCCGGGACTCCGAAGGTGGCCTTCACCTCGCTGAGGTCATCCATGTCGTTGGCGGTGACTTTGAAGCCGTGCGACTCGAGGTGCTCCACCCACTTCTTGCAGCAGCCGCAGGTGGGAGTCTTGTAGACCGTGATCGCGATGGGCGCCGCCGCGAACGCCGGGATCGTCAACATTCCGCTGGCCATCGTGGCGGCAGCCCCTCCGAGCGCCACTCGCAGCCATTCGCGCCGCGTCACCATCTAGCGATTCTCCTCTTCGTCACTGTGAGTCACTGCCGTGGGTCGCGCGGGCTGCCAGGCGATTCCTGGACGGTGCATGGACCCGCGCGGTGATACATCTCGCAGCATAAGCAGCAGCGACGACGTGCGACAAGTCCTGGCTGCCGCATCCCGTTCACCAGTCGCCGCGGCGCTCCCCCCTCCGGTACGCGCCGAGAAGGGTGAAGAGGATACCCGCGTTGCCGATTGCGATCCCTCCCCAGAACGCGGTCTTGCCAAGCCAGAGCACCGTCGTGTGGAGACTCCACGCGATGCAGGCGAGTCCGGCGCCCGCCCAGAACCAGCAGAGTAGCGCGCTGAACGCTAGATCGCGGACCTTGTCGCGGTTGGCAAGAACGGATTCCTCCCGCCGCTTTCGGCCAAGCTCCTCCAGCATTTCCTGCGGCAGTGGCATCACGAACTCCTCCATGGCTCACGTCGCTGCCACGACGTACTCGGGTCCCGGGCCGGCACGCGGATTGTAATGCTCTCACCCCGGCTGATTCTGGCCGATAGATGCCGGTATGACAAGGAGGACCGATGCCCTACAAGGACATTTCCGACCTGCCCAAATCGCAGGTAGACCAGTACGACCAGCACCAGAAGAAGGTATTTCTCGAAGCGTACAATCACGCCTACGAGGAATACGGTCACGACGAGAGTCGCGCCTTCGCGGTCGCGCACGCCGCCGCGAAGAAGGCGGACGACTCGAAGCACGAATGAACGACGGGGTCAGGTCTTTAATTTCGAGCGGGCTGAGCACGTGCTCA
>DASSNL010000256.1:0-43307 GCA_035688075.1 Gemmatimonadaceae bacterium | reverse complement strand
CGAGTTCAGGTCGCGTACCGGGACGTCGAAGAGCGTACGACTGAGCCGGTTGTAGATACGCGACACGAAGGCTTTCTCGTAGACTCCCTGCTTGTGCCCCGTGACCATGTCGGACTCGCCCGCGATGATGGGTGCTACGAGTCGCGGGATGTCCTCCGGCCTGTACTGAAGATCCGCGGGATAGAAGACGAGCACCCGCCCGCGCGACGCGAGATACCCCGTGCGCAACGCGTCCGCGATCCCGCGGCGCTTGCGGTGCCGCGCGAGTCTGAGAAATGGGTGGCGTTCCCTGAGGTCCTGCAGGACGGTCCACGTGTCATCGTCCGAGCCGTCATCCACCACCACCACTTCGTAGCGGAGCGGAGAACCCGCGAAGGCTTCGCGTGCCTGCTCCATGAACAGCGGAAGGTTCTCCGCCTCGTCCTTTGCGGGGACGAGGACGCTGACGTCCACTTCATCTCGATCGCTCTCTGGCCGCGCGAGCGCGCCGGCCTCGAGGCGTGCAACCGCTGCCGCGTCTCGCGGATTGCCACCAGGCACGTCGTCTCCCTCGCCGGTCGTGGGGCCGCTCGCGGCCGTCGCGGAGCCGTGCAGCGCGGACACGCTCACACCCGCTTCCGCATCCGCGCGGAGAGGACGCCGAGCTGGTCGCGGTACTTGGCGACGGTACGGCGCGCGATCTGAACGCCACCCTCCTTGAGGATGTTCACGATCGCCTGGTCGGTGAGCGGATGCCGCGGGTCTTCGTCCGACACGAGCTTCTGGATCTGCGCCTTGATCCCGCGCGCCGACACGTCCTCACCGCCGGTGGTGGAGAGCCCCGATGAGAAGAAGAACTTGAGCGGGAGCACGCCGCGCGGCGTCTGCACGTACTTCTCGTTGGTAACGCGGCTCACCGTGGACTCGTGCATGTTGATCACCTCGGCCACCTCGCGGAGCGTGAGCGGCTTGAGGAACTGCACGCCCTTCTCGAAGAAGTCGCGCTGTCGGTCGACGATGAAGTTCATCACCTTCAGCATCGTCTGCCGGCGCTGCTCGATCGCCTGGATCATCCAGTTGGCCGAGTTGAGCTTGTTGGAGATGAACTCCTTGTTCTCCCCGTCGAACTTCTTCTTGTCGCGCGCGATCTCCTGGTAGGCACGGCTCAGCTTGAGCCTGGGGAGATTCGTGTCGTTGAGGAAGATGTGGTACTGACCGTCGATCTTCTCGACGACGAGATCGGGGATGATGTAATTGTCGCCAGCGCTGCTGAAGATGAGACCAGGCTTCGGGTCGAGCTTCGCTATCTCGTCGGCGGCCTTCTGTACGTCGGCGGGGCTGATCCCGAAGCGCTTGGAGATCTCGCTCCAGCGGTGGTTGATCAGCTCATCGAAGCAATCGCGCACCAGACGGTAGGGGACCGATTGCTCGAGTCCCGCCTCGCGAAGCTGGAGGAGGAGGCACTCGCGCAGGTCGCGCGCTGCGACGCCCGGCGGGTCGAGACTCTGGATGGTGCGGAGCATCTCGTCCACCTCCTCCTCGCCGTAGAACGGGAGGTCTTCCTGGTCGCGACCCGTTTCTTCCGCGTGCTTCTGGATCATGTCGTTGATCCCGACGCGGATGTCCTCGAGTGAACAGGAGAGGTAGCCGTCCTCGCCGATGTTGCCGATGAATTCATCGGCCAGGATCATCTGCCGCGGCGAGAGATCGAGGAGCGCCACCTGATCGCGCAGATGGTCGCTGAGATCGCGCGTGTCGACGGTGACCGGCTCGAAGAACTCCTTCTCCTCGTGCTCCTCGGGGCGGCCGCCCGCATCGAAGCCGTTGAGGAGGATCTCCTCCCAGTCGATCTCGTCGTTCGCGTCCTTCTCCGCCGCCTCTGCCGCTTCCGCCTCGGTGGTGGTCTCCTCCTCGTCCTCCTCCTCCGGTTCGACCATCTCGAGGAAGGGGTTGTTGAGCAGCTCCTGCTTGAGGTGTTGCTGCAGATCCAGCAGGGGCATGTACAGAAGATCCATCGCCTGATAGAGGCGAGGATTGATCTTGATCTCCTGCTTTAGCTGAGTGCTCTGAGAGATTCCAGCTTTCATTTCTTCTCCGCCCCTCCACCGACGGGCTCCAGGGCGCCATCTCGTGCACTGCTGCCGCGAGCTGCGCCCGCGAAGCGCGCGCGCAGCCGGGCAGCGAGCGTCGGACCAAGGTATATCCTGGCTACCGTGTCGTCGAAGACGAGCTCCTGCACCGTGCCCGAGACCTTCACCTGACCATCGAACATGATGTAGGCGCGATCCACGATGTCCAGGGTCTGTTCGACGTTGTGGTCGCTGATGAGCACTCCGATCCCCCGGTGCCTGAGCCCGGCGACGATGGACTGGATGTCGTGAACCGCGATCGGGTCCACGCCCGCGAAAGGCTCGTCGAGCATCATGAACTTCGGCTCCGTGACGAGCGCGCGCGTGATCTCGAGGCGGCGCCGCTCTCCGCCGGAGAGCGAGTACGCCTTGTTCTGCCTGAGATGTTTGATGCTGAGCTCATCCAGGAGCGCCTCGAGTCGTCTGTGCCGCTCCTCCGAGGAGAGCTTCATGGTCTCGAGTATCGCCAGGATGTTTTCTTCGACCGTGAGTTTCCGGAATATCGATGGTTCCTGCGAGAGATAACCGATGCCGAGCCGTGCCCGCTTGTACATGGGCATCTCGGTGATGTCCTCGTGGTCGAGGATGATCCGTCCTTCCTGCGGCTGGATCAGGCCAACGATCATGTAGAACGTGGTCGTCTTGCCGGCGCCGTTCGGGCCCAGCAGTCCGACGATCTCCCCCTGTTGCAAGCGGAGGGCCACATCGTTCACGACCTTCCGCCGGCGGTAGGTCTTCATGAGGCCCACCGCCTCGAGCACGCTTCCGTGGGGCGGCGGAGCGCTTTCGGCGATGGCGCGGAAGACGCCCGTCTGCGAGCGGAACTCGCCCGTCTGCCGGCGGATCGCGGCGTGTTCGCCGGTATGCCGGAGGACGTTGGAGACGGCGGTTCGCTGCATCATCGCGCGAAACGGCACGAGCGCCTGCCAGTAGCGCTCCGCTATGTGGATGGTGGACTCGGGTGAATCGAGGCCGCCTGGCGGGAGGATGATGAGGCCGTCCTCCACGAGACGCGGGAGCACGACCTTGGCGAGATGATCGCGCACCTCGTCGAGGCCCAGGCGTCCGGCCTCGCGATCCGCGTCGCCGCCCTCCTCGGCTACGACCTTCAGGTAGTCGTCGCGGTAGCGGATGGCGACCTCGTTGAAGACCGCATCGCCGCTGTCGCGCGCGGTGCAGACGAGCGCGTGGAGGGCGAGCGCGATGGACCGGTCGCCGCGTGCCTTCCCCTCGATGAAGCGCTCTACCTCGGGCGGTAGCTGTTCGATCTCACTCATGCCTGCTCCTCTCGCCACTATGCGGCTTCGATGCCGAGGTGTCCGGCGGGGTCGGGCGCCCGGGCGGCGGCGACTGCGGCGCAGCGGGACGCGTGCCCTGTTGCTGCTGCTGCGCGCGCGCAATGGAGTCTGCCTTCGGCGTCGTGGGGTCGGCGTACACCCCGGCAGCCTGCCCGATGATCGTGACGCTGTCCACCGTACGGTTGGCGAAGGCGACGTTGATCCGCTCGCCGCGGACGTAGTTGATGGCTGGCCCGATGGCGGCGGTGTCACGCGGCGCGATCTGGTAGAACGAGCGGGCGTGTCCCACCGAGACCAGCGTTTCGATGGCCGGCTGCGACGCGGTGTCGTTCACCACCTTCGCGCTGCTGTCGAAATAGGCGAAGACGGTGTCACCGCGGAGCCAGTCGTGCTCGGTAGTGTGCATCCGCGTAGTATCGGGGACGCTCTGCGCGAACGCATCGCCCACCGCGTGCACCTCGCGAAGCCGCTGCTCGGGCATGCGCACGTCGAGCGAGTCGGCCACGATGTCGTAGTTGGGATTGAACGCGCGCGAGCGCGATTCGCCCCAGCCGTACACACGCTGGAGCCGCCCGTCGCCCATCCGGAAGTCGAGCGTATCGGCTGTGAGCGTGGCGTCGTTGCTGACGCTCTTGGCCTTCCCCTTCGAGAGGACCCGCTCCACCCTCCGCGCCTTGCCGAATAGATCGATGACCGTGCCGGTGAGAACGAACGGTCTGTCTCCACGCGCGGTGATGCTCGGTCCCTTCATCAGCCGCGCGAACTCGCTCTGGCTGTCGAGCGAGGCGGAGTCGCCCTTCGCCAGCACGTCGGGACGCGTGATCTCCACCTTTCCCGACGCGAACACCGTACTGTCGCCGCGCATGGTCACGGTATTGGCGATGATGGTCACCGGCTCGGACGGTTTGCCGGTGGAGTCCGTCTGCACCACTTTGATCGTTGGCCGCCCCGGCGCAATCATGCTGCTCACGTTGCGGATCCCCGGGGCTACCCTGAAGTACTCCATGCGGGGGCCGTCCATGGTGGTACCGCTCGGTAGGACAGCGTGCACGTTCCCCTGCGCCTCGAGCCGCTCCTCGGCCATGAAATAGTTGGCCAGCTGGGAGTCGAGGGTGAGGCGCGGCTCCACGTAGTGGACGTTGCCGATGAGATGGAGCAGCTTGCGGTCGCCGTAGTACTCGCCGCTGTCAGCGGAGATCGTCATGTTTTGCGCGGGACAGTGCGCGACCACCCCGCCGCCGATCCAGCTGTTGAACTGCCCGCTCGGCTGCTTCACCGAAGTTACCCTGGGCGGACTGGAAGCCTCGCGCGCCGAGAAGTTGAGGTCGCACCGCCCCGTGGGCGCCGCGGGCTGCTGTGCCGCCAGCGGCGCGAACAGCGGTGCCGAGAGCGCGAGCGCCATCACGGGGAACAAGCTTCGCTTCATGGCTGCTCGCTGCCCGGCAGAGTGAACGTACCACCGCCCGTCAGCACCTTCTTCACGTGCAGATTCGTGAGGTCTGGGTCTGACGTGAAGCCGATACCGCGAAGCGTGCGCGTGGGCTCCGTGAGCACGAACGCGCTGTCGCTGCTTATCTGATCGGTGGCCTGCTCGTAGCGGAGCTGCTCCGTCTCCAGCCGCTTCCCGTCGGTGGTGACCACCACCACGTTCTTCCGCGCTTCCATCTGGCCGCGGCGCATGTTGTACGTGCCTTCGACCGACGTGAGCGTCGCGTTAGGCTGACCGGTGTTCGTGTAGAAAAGCGTCTTCTCGTGCCGGACTTCGATGCGCGAGTTGCCATCGAAGAAATACCCGGTGTCGGCCTGGAGCTGTGCGCGCAGCACGCCGCGATCGGTGATCATGGTGCTCACGCCGAACATCACCTGGTCGGCGGAATCGGCCAGCGGGTTCGCGGCAGTCACGCGCGGCTCGGTGCCGCTGTTGCAGGCGAGCGCCGCGACGGCCGCGAACACGACCCACCACGCCTTCATGCCGCACCCGCGCGCATGAGGTCGTGCAGATGGATGATTCCCACCATTCGCTGATCGTCGTCGAGCACCGGCATAGCCATCACCTTGAAGTGTTCCATCCGGTATACCACCGCGCTCCCCAGCTCATCCACGTGCGCGAGCTTCGGGGTGCGATTCATCACAGTATCTACCTTGACCGTGAAGACATCGTCGACCCTCTCCATCAGTCGGGTCAGGTCGCCGGCCGTCACCACGCCCAGCACGCGACGCTCGTCATCGAGTATCGCGACCGTTCCACGTCGTTCGGCCAGGAGCACCACCGCATCGCGCATCGTCGCGCCGGGGTCGAGCGTGGGAAGCGCCTCCGTCACCATCACGTCGCGCACGCGCGTGAGAAGCTTCTTCCCGAGCGAACCGCCGGGGTGCAGGCGAACGAAATCATCTCGTCTGAACCCCTTCCGCTCTATCAGCGTCACCGCGAGCGCATCGCCCATCGCGAGTGCCGCCGTGGTACTGCTCGTCGGAGCGAGATCGTAGGGGCACGCCTCTTCGCCCACGAAGGTGTCCAGCACCGCATCGGCGTGCCTCGCCAGCGTCGAGTCGCGCGCCCCCGTGATCGCTACGATCTGTACACCAAGACGACGCAACTGCTCCAGCAGAGGAAACAACTCGGTGGTCTCCCCGCTCTTGGAGAGGAGAATCGCCACGTCCGACGGACCCACTATCCCCAGGTCGCCGTGGATGCTTTCCACCGGGTGAAGGAAAGTGGCCGGGGTGCCGGTGGAGGTGAGCGTGGCTGCGATCTTCCGCCCCACCAGCCCTGACTTCCCCACCCCGGCTACTATCACGCGACCGCCCGCCGTGGCGATCATCTCGACCGCGCGCGCGAACGACTCGTCGAGCCGGCACTCCAACTGCTCCAGCGCGTCGCGCTCGATCCGGATCACGCGGCGGCCGCGCTCAACGAGGGCAGCGGCCCCGCTCACCGGAGCACCTCCAGCGGCGCGCCCGAGCGCGTCGCGACGTAGCGCTCCACCACTTCGTTCCACTCGCCGCGCGCCTTGAGCAGGAGCTCCGTGAACTCGCGGACCGCGCCGCGGCCGCCGTGCCGCTCGAGTTGCAGCTTGCAGATCTTGCGAATCTCCGGCACTGCGTTCCCCACCGCTACGGGGAGACCCACGGTGCGCAGGATCGCCATGTCGGGGAAGTCGTCGCCCACGAACGCCGTCTCCTCGGGGAGGATGTCGTGCCGCTCGAGGATTCTCCGGAAGGCGGGGAGCTTCCGCGCCTGCGCGTCCTGTGCGAGGTCATCCACCTCGAGCTCCGCCGCGCGGATCCGCACGCTCTCCGAAACACGCCCGGTGACGATCGCCACCAGGATCCCCGCCTCGCGGAGGAAGTGCACGGCGATGCCATCCTGGATCTCGTAGCGCTTGAATTCCATGGAGGTGCCGCCCACGTCGCCCAGGTAGATCCCGCCGTCGGTGAGCACGCCATCGACGTCGAGACCCACGAGGCGGATGCTCCGCGCGAGCTTCGGGTCTATGAGCCGCGACATACGCTCCATACCTCCACGGCGCGCTCCACGAGCGCGGGGAGCGCGTCGAGCGGGATCATGTTCGGTCCATCGCTCGGCGCGTGGTCCGGATCGGGGTGCGTCTCCAGGAAGAGACCATCGGCACCGGCGGCGATGGCGGCGAGCGTGAGCGCCGGGATGTACTCCCGCGCGCCCCCGCTAGCGCCGCCCTCGCCGCGTCCCGGACGCTGCACGCTGTGCGTGCCGTCGAAGATCACGGCGGTCTCGCAGGCGGCACGCATGCGCGCGAAGGAGCGCATGTCCACCGTGAGGTCGCCATATCCGAAGAAGGTTCCGCGCTCGGTCACCGCCACGCGGCCGTCGGCCTTTGCGGCAACTCCCGACGGCGAAGCCTCGCGCACCTTGGCCACGGCGCCGCGCATCGCCTCGGGCTCCATCCACTGCCCCTTCTTGATGTTCACCGGCTTACCCGTGGCGCCGGCGGCGAGCAGGAGATCGGTCTGTCTGCAGAGGAAGGCGGGGATCTGGAGGAAGTCCACCACGCTCGCAGCGGCCGAGCACTGATCGGGGAGGTGCACGTCGGTGAGCACGGGGAGCCCCGACCGTGCGCGAACGCGCTCGAGCGCGGCCAACCCCTCGTCCATGCCGGGGCCGCGATGCGCGTTCACGTTCGAGCGGTTGGCCTTGTCGAAGCTGGACTTGTAGATGATCCCGCCGGGCACGCGCTCCGCGAGCCGCGCGAGCGCATCCGCCACGCGAAAGTTCAGATCGTCGTCCTCCACCACGCAGGGGCCGGCGATGAGAAACAGCTTCTCGGCGCAGAACGCGTCGGTCACGTGGAACTCGCCGAGGTGACGGCCGCCGGGCTCCGCTCGGGCTCCATGCGCACGCTCTTCGCACGCTGCGCAGCGCCGACGAAGCCCGCGAAGAGAGGGTGTGGCCGCGTCGGGCGAGACTTGAGCTCCGGGTGGAACTGGCATCCCACGAACCAGGGGTGGTCGGGGATCTCCATGATCTCCACCAGCGCTCCATCGGGCGAGAGCCCGCTGAAGCGAACGCCGTTCTTCTCGAACGTCTCACGGTACGGGTTGGAGAACTCGTAGCGATGCCGATGCCGCTCGCTTATCTCGAGCACCCCGTACGCCTCGGCCACGAGGGAGCCTGGCTTGATGCGGCAGGGGTACGCGCCAAGGCGCATCGTGCCGCCCATGTCGGTCACATGCTGCTGCGACTCCATGAGCGAGATCACCGGATTGGCGCACTCGGGAGCGAACTCGCTGGAGTGGCTGTCGTCGAGCCCGCACTTGTAGCGCGCGAACTCCACGGCGGCCACCTGCATCCCGAGGCAGATCCCGAAGAACGGCAGCCCCTTCTCGCGAGCGTAGTGGATGGCTTCGACCATTCCCTCCACTCCGCGCACGCCGAAGCCGCCCGGGACGAGGAGTCCGTCCACGTCGCGCAGAAGCTCGGCCGCGCGCTCGGGCGAGGTGAAGAGATCGCTCGAGGTCCACTTGATGTCCACTCCAACATCGTTCGCGATGCCACCGTGGATCAGCGCCTCGTGCACGCTCTTGTAGCTGTCCACCAGTTCCGTGTACTTCCCCACCACGGCTATGCGCACGCGCTCACGTGGGCCCGTGATCCGCGATACCATCTCGGCCCATGTGGAGAGATCCGGCTCGCGGCCGTCGATCTGCAGACGCTCGGATACGCGCTCGTCGAGCCCCTGCTCGTGGAAGGAGAGCGGTATCTGGTAGATCGTGGGCACATCGCGGCTCTCGATGACCGAGCCGAAATCCACGTTACAGAAGAGAGCGATCTTCCGCTTGACGTCTTCCGAGAGCGGCCGCTCGGTGCGGCAGATGAGAACGTCCGGCTGGATTCCGATCTCCATCAGCTCCCGAACGGAGTGCTGCGTGGGCTTGGTCTTCACCTCGCCCGCCGCCGTGATGAACGGGACGAGGGTGAGGTGGATGAACATGGCGTTCTCGCGTCCCACCTCGTGGCGGAATTGACGAATCGCCTCGAGGAACGGCAGAGACTCGATGTCGCCCACCGTGCCGCCGATCTCCACGATGACCACGTCGTTCTCGGGCGCGATCCGCTTGATGGACGACTTGATCTCGTCGGTGATATGCGGGATCACCTGGACCGTGGAGCCGAGGTACTCGCCGCGCCGCTCCTTGCTGATGACGTTCAGGTAGATGCGGCCCGTGGTGACGTTGTTGGACTGCGAGAGCGCGCGATCGATGAAGCGCTCGTAATGACCGAGGTCGAGATCCGTTTCCGCGCCGTCGTCGGTGACGAAAACCTCGCCGTGCTGGAATGGCGACATCGTTCCCGGATCGACGTTGATGTACGGATCGAACTTCATCATGTTGACGCGCAGCCCGTGCTCCACGAGCAGCCGTCCGAGCGAGGCTGCGGCTATCCCCTTCCCCAACGACGATACCACTCCGCCGGTGATGAAGATGTATTTCGTGGTCTTCTGGATCGCGCTCGCCATTCCACTCGTCGGCATCAGGACCATCCCGCAGTAAGGTTAGACCAGCGTTCGTTCGCCTGCTCGAGGTCGTCCTCGGTGTCTATACCGCGGACGTTCTCCACCGTTTCGGAGAGCAGCGCCACTCCCATTGGGATTCCGGCCGCCATCGGCCGCAGCTGTTCGAGGCGCTCTACCTGCTCCAGCGGGTGGGGCGGAAGCGCCACCCACTTCGCCAGAGCATCGCGCGTATAGGCGTAGACACCGAGGTGCTGAAGCACGAGCTCCGGGAGGAGGCCGGAATCCGCTTCATCGCGCAGGAACGGGATCGGCGCCCGCGAAAAATACAACGCGCGCCCATCGTCGGCACGTACCACCTTCACGACGTCGCTCGTGCGGAGGATGTCGGGGCTCGCGGGGACGGCGGCGGTCGCGAGCGGGAAGCGGCCGTTCTCGATGAGGCCCACGGCCCCTCGCAGCGCTTCGGCGCTGACGAAGGGCTCATCGCCCTGGACGTTGAGGATGGAATCGAAGCAGCGGAACTCGGGGCGCGCGACCACCTCGGCGACGCGGTCGGTGCCCGACGGGTGTCGCGCGTCGGTGAGGGCGAATTCCGCACCGGCTGCGCGCGCGGCGTCGGCGATTTCAGCGTGGTCGGTAGCAATGACACAGCGCTCGGCGACGCCGAGCGCTGCGACGCGTTCCCAGACGCGGACGACCAGGGGAACACCGGCGAGGAGGCGCAGCGGTTTGCGCGGGAGCCGGGTGGCTCCGAGCCGGGCTGGAATCACCGCGAGCGTGGTCACGGTGCGGCGCGGAACGAGTTCAGTATTGCAAGATTCACGCCATTGAATATAGCGCGCCGCGCCGATGAAATCAAATCAGAGCCTCGGGCGCGCGGGAAGTCGATCTCGGCGCGTATGCTTGGTCTGCGAGGGAGGGGGCAGCCCGCGGTTCACGCGGAGGTCGCGGAGGGGTAAGGCGAGAGGACGCGGAGGGGCTCCTCTACGATCTGGCCTCCGATCTCCGTTCTGACCTGACTGCAAGTGAGAGTCGGGTGAGTTTTGGGGGGACTGCTCCCTCGCCTCGGGTTCTGCCCGGGTGGGCAGGACTCGACGCGGGGGAGCAGTTCCCCCATTCACGCTGAGCTATCCCCATCGAGATCTCGGAAGAGGATCGGAGTACTTGTCACGCAGGGTTCTCTCCGCGGCCCTCTCGCAGTTCCCTCCGCAACCTCCGCGTGAACCGCGGGCTGCCCCCTCCCTCGCAGACCAAGCATCCAGGCAGAGATGCAGCCTACCCACTACCGGAACATCACCGACGAGAGCCCTACCGAGAACGCGTCGTTTCGGGTCGCGGGATCGATCGCGTACTCGGCGTAGGCGATACCGACCGCCACGCGCCCGATGAGGTTCTGCTCGAACTTGGGGAGCTTCCCCACCCCAGCCGCACCGATCGCGTGCCGCAGCGAGAGCACCGGGGCACCGAAGATGGGCACCTGCAGCGCGGTGATCGGAATATTGTAGGCGCTCTCCACGAACAGGAGCTGCTCGCCGCCGAACTCGAGAACCGAGAAGGTGGGAAGCGTACCGCTCCCGCCAAGGTACGCGAACCGCTGCGGCGGCGCCGTGTCGCCGGCCGTGAGCACGGCGTGCGAGTGCAGCTCGAAGCTCTGCGAGGCGAACGTGGCGAAGCGGATGCCGGCGTCGATCGTGGCCTGCGTGAAGCTCTCATCGTTCGGTGCGTCGAAGGGCCGCTCCACCTGCACCGCGGCGGCGAACGCCAGCTCACGGCGGGAGAGCGATCCGCCGATGCCGGCCAGCCCGCTGGAGAGCCGGCCGCGCTCGATGGCCGGATTGGGTCGGATCATCCCATCGCCCGCAGTGCGTCCTCGAAGACTCCACGGCCCTCCCGCCGCGATCGACCAGTCGCGCTCCGTGCGCGCCCCACCCCACACGGTGAGCTCGCCCGTGCTACCGGTGAACGTGCGGGCCACGCGCCCCTCGAAGCGGTCGGCGCGCCAGTAGTTACGGTGGTCACGGCCGTTCACCAGCACCTTGATCGAGTTGATCAGGTCGGACTCGATCCAGTCGTCGTTGGTGAAGGTGCCGCGCCCGGCGTAGACGCGCGCGCTCCAACCGGGGTAGAAAGTGGCTGTGGCGGAGAGCGCGGGATCGAACGCGCCGATGTCCGAGCGGTACGTGACCGTGGGATCCACCTGCAGCGAGCTCCCGTGTCCCCAGCTGAGCATGAAGCGCGGCCCCCACGGGAGTGAGAGGCCATCCACCCGCGTGTAATTGGGGATGCGGAGCCCGTAGAGCAGAGGAAGCGACGCGAACTGCGTCTGATCCAGGAGAGACGGCGGACGATAGTCCAGCGCGGCACCGTCGGCGGTGGCAGTGATGTCGTAGCGCGTGTCCCAGTACGAGATGCGCCCTCCATCCACCACCGCCTGCTCGGAGTCGTACACGCCGCCGCCGTACGCGATGGCGCGTCCGTCTATGCGGGCGCCGGGACGCAGGTAGATGTCGCCACCCACCACGATCAGATCCCCGTGGATGGTGCTGGCCACGCTGGCGTCCGAGCCGAGCACCACGACCGTGCGATCGTAGACGGAGTCGCGGAAGAGGCGCGTGTTCCACCGCTCGTGTACGATGACGTACGGTCGCTCGAGCGCCGCGCGCAGTATCTCGCCGGGCTCGCCCGGTCCTGCGTGGCGCACGTACACGCGGCTCTGGTTCTGCGCAGCGAGAGCGCACGGCGCAGCGAACGCGCCGAGCAGGAGCAGTGAGCAGACGATCGAGCGGAGCGAGCCAGCGGAGGTCCGCAATATTCTTTCTGCGCCCGCGGCCGGCAACGACGCTACGTTCCGCGCGCGCGGGCCGGTGCCGCTCAGCATCCGGCGAGCGAGAGGAAGTTGCGTAGAATCCCCTTCCCCTCCTGCGTCAGGATCGACTCCGGATGAAATTGCACTCCCCAAACCGGGTAGCGCTCGTGCCGCATCGCCTGAATCTCGGAGTGATCGTCGCGCGATGTGGCAAGCACCCGCAGCTCGCGCGGGAGCGAGCTGGACTCGACGATGAGCGAGTGGTAGCGCATCACCTCGAGCGGCGACGGTAACCCCTCGAACAGTCCGGCACCATCGTGCTCGATGCGCGATGTCTTCCCGTGCATCACTCTCCCCGCCCGCACGACCTTCCCGCCATACGCCTCCCCTATCGCCTGATGCCCGAGACATACTCCGAGTATCGGAATCTCCGCCCCCCACCGCTTCACCACCGGAACCGTCACCCCCGCCTCGCGCGGCGTGCAGGGCCCCGGCGACAGCACCAGTGCCCGTGGCCGCAGCTCCCCTATCTCCTCCACCGTCACCTCGTCGTTCCTCCTCACCACCGGCTCTGTCCCCAGCTCACCGAGATACTGCACGAGGTTGTAGGTGAAGGAGTCGTAGTTGTCGATGATGAGAATCATGGGGGGTGGGAGAGGGTTGAGGAAAGATAAGGTGAAAGCAGAGAGCAGAAAGCAGAAAGCAAAAAGCGGGGGAAGAAAGCAGACAGCAGAAAGCAGAAAGCAGTGAACTGCCTCGGGGGTGAGGGCCTACCTCCGGGAGCTGGTCACTGCTTTCTGCTTTCTGCTCTCTGCTTTCTCCCATCTACCCCCTCGGATGATACTGCCTGTGCACCTCTCTCAGGTACTCCCGATCGACGTGAGTGTAGATCTGAGTGGTGGATATGTCGACGTGGCCAAGCATTTCCTGGACCGCGCGGAGGTCGGCGCCGCCTTCGAGCAGATGGGTTGCGAAGGTGTGGCGCAGGGTGTGAGGGGTGACGTGCTTCTGGATGTCGGAGCGCTCGACGTACTTGCGCAGGATCTTCCAGGCACCCATGCGAGTGAGAGGGTCGCCACGGGCGTTCAGGAAGAGAGCTCCCTTGCCCGCGCCCTTCTCGAGGCGGGGGCGCAGCTCGCGGAGATAGATGGCAAGCGCGGCGATCGCGCTGCGGCCGATCGGCACCAGTCGCTCCTTGCTCCCCTTGCCGAAGACGCGCACCAGCGCGTCGTCGAGCAGCGCGTCGCGCGTGCCGATCGTGATCCACTCCGACACGCGCAGTCCCGCGCCGTAGCCGAGCTCGAGAAGCGCGCGGTCGCGAAAGTAGAGCGGGTCGTCCAGCGTCGGCGCGGCGAGGAGTCGCTCCACTTCGGGCACTGTCAGAACTTCGGGAAGCGTGCGCCAGCGTGACGGCGTGTCGAGCCGCTCGGTAGGATCCTGCACCACGAGCCCGTCGCCCATCAGGAAGCGATAGTAGGTGCGCAGAGAGGAGATGTTGCGCCGGATGGAGGAAGGAGCGAGCCCCAGATCCTTGAGGTGGTACACGTAGCGCCTGAGATGCTGCGGCGTGACACCAGTTGGCGCGCCGATGCCCTTCGCGCGGGTGTACACGGCGAAGCGAGCCAGGTCGCGCCCGTACGCCTCGCTCGTGGAGCGAGCCGATCCCTGCTCGAGCGCCAGGAAGTCGTGGAAGCGCTCCAGAAGGAAGTCGCGAGCCACATCCTCCGTCGTCATCGCTTGCGCGCCACCCGGTACGCGAACCAGCCCACTACTGCCAGCGTGAGAATGGTGCCAGCAACCAGCGTGGTGGTGCGCGACACCTCCATGAGGCGTGCGCGCAGGAGATCCCAGTCGGAACCCACGTGATACGCCGCCACCGTCACGGTGCCGTACCAGATGCCGGACGCCACGGCGATTGCCGCGAGCACAGGCGCCACGGGCATCTTCATGGCACCCGCGAAGGGCGGCACCAGTGCGCGGACTCCGGGGAGGAAGCGACTCAGGAAGAGCGCCAGCATTCCGTAGCGCACGTAGAGCTTCTCCAGCCGATTTTCCGCGCGCTGGCCAGCCTGGCCATAGCCGAAGATCTTACGCTGCACCGCGTCCGCGCCATACCGGCGGCCAAGTGCGTAGACGAGCATCGCACCGGCCACGTTCCCCGTCCACGTAGCGAGAAAGGCACCGACCGCGGTCGCCTCGCCGCGGGCGGCGAGGAAGGCACCGAAGGCGACGATCGTATCGGCGGGGAGTGGTGGAAAGAAGTTCTCGAGCGCGGCGGTGATCACCAGCGCCAGATAGAGCGCCGGGGCCGGGAGCGCGGAGAGCCACTCGAGGACTCCCGACATGAGCGCGCGGTCAGACGCTCGCCGCGCGGGCGAGCGTCACCACGGCGAGGCACGCCAGTCCTTCGCCGCTCCCGATGCTCCCCATCCCCTCGTTGCTCTTCCCCTTGATGCTGATCGCGGCCGCGTCCGCGCCGAGTGCTCGCGCGAGGGCGCTGCGCATTGAATCGCGGTGCGGTCCGATCCGAGGCGCCTCGGTGATGACCGTGACATCCACGTTGCCCACGCGCCAGCCGCGCGCGCGAATCTCGGCCACGGCGAGGCGGAGCATCTCGAGGGAGTCTCGCCCCTTGTTGGCCGGGTCGTTGTCGGGGAACATCGAACCGATGTCGCCCGCGCCGGCGGCGCCGAGCACCGCGTCGGTAATCGCGTGTGCCACGGCGTCGCCGTCGGAGTGACCAGCCAGCGATCGGTCGTGCGGAACGTCCACACCACCGAGGCGCAGCGGGCCACCCGGAACGAAGCGGTGCGAATCGTAGCCCAGGCCGACGCGGTACGCCTCAGGCGGGGCAGGCTCGGAGGGGCTCACGCCACCCCATCACTCCGAGTAGCGCTTGAGGGCGAGCGCCACGTTGTGGCCGCCGAAGCCGAAGCTGTTGGAGATCGCCGCGGTCACTTCGCGCTCGACGGCGACGTTGGGCGTGTAGTTCAGATCGCACTCGGGGTCCGGCGTGCGATAGTTGATCGTGGGAGGGATCTTCCCGTCCTGCACGGCGAGCGCCGTGATCACGAACTCCACCGCTCCAGCGGCACCGAGCATGTGACCGGTGCTCGACTTGGTGGAGCTCACGTTGAGCTGTCCCACCGCTTCGCCGAAAGCATCCTTGATGGCCCGCGTCTCGTTGAGATCGTTGGCCGGCGTGGAGGTGCCGTGCGCGTTCACGTACTGCACCATCTCGGGTGAGAGCCCGGCGTCGTTCATCGCGCGGAGCATGGCGCGTCTCGCGCCTTCGCCTCCGGGGGCGGGAGCGGTGAGGTGATATGCATCGCCGGTCGCGCCGTAGCCCACTACTTCGGCGTATATGTGCGCGCCGCGTGTGCGCGCGTGCTCGAGCTCCTCGAGGATCACGACCGCCGAGCCTTCGCCCATCACGAAGCCATCACGAGTCGCGTCGAACGGACGCGACGCCGTGACCGGCTCGTCGTTGCGCTCGGATAGCGCGCGCATGTTGGCGAAGCCGCCGATAGCCATTTCCGTCACCGTGGCTTCGGCGCCGCCCGTGATCATGATGTCCGCATCGCCGTACTGGATGGTGCGGAAGGCATCTCCGATCGCGTGCGCACTGGTGGCGCAGGCCGATACGGTGGCGTAGTTCGGGCCCTTCGCCTGGAACTGCATCGAGACTATCCCCGCCGCGATGTCTGAGATGAACATCGGAATGAAGAACGGGGAGATCTTGCTCGGGCCGCGTTCGCGATAGGTGTCGTGCTGCTCCTCGAAAGTCTGCAGCCCGCCGATGCCGCTGCCGATGATCACACCGGTGCGGTCGGGATCGTAGCCGCTTCCCTCCGCGAGGCCGGCGTCGCGCATTGCCTGCACCGCCGCGGCCACCGCGTACTGAGTGAAAGCGTCGGCGCGCTTCGCCTCCTTGCGATCCATGTAGAGGTAAGGGTCGAAGCCCTTCACCTCGCACGCGAATCGCACTGCGAAGTTCGACGCGTCGAACTTCGTGATCGGTCCAGCGCCCGACTTCCCTTCCAGGAGGGCGCGCCAGGTCGTCGCCACATCGTTGCCGACTGGCGTTATCGCCCCGAGGCCAGTGACGACGACCCTTCGGTTGCTCACTCCTTGACCTTCGCCTTGAGATAGTCGAGCGCATCACCCACGGTGCGCAGCTTCTCCGCATCTTCGTCGGGGATGTCGATGTTGAACTCCTTCTCGAACTCCATCACGAGCTCTACCGTGTCCAGGCTGTCCGCTCCCAGATCCTCCATGAAGCTGGCTTCGTTCGTGAGTTTGTCGCGCTCGACGCCGAGCTCCTTGGCGATTATTTCCTTGACCTTCTCGTCGAGATCAGCCATGGATGGGGTCCTCTCGTTGGTTGGATTGTGCTGGCAGATGTTGCTGTGCGGGTCCGCCCTCGGACCGCACCGTTCGAATCGGGCTGCAAGGCCGCGCCGGAGCGGCCGATGGCCCCAAATCTACATCACCATCCCGCCGTCCACCACAAATACCTGGCCGGTGATGTAGGCGGCTTGCTCCGAGGCGAGAAAGGCCACGAGCGACGCGACGTCCGCCGGGGTGCCGAGGCGTCCGAGCGGAATCTGCGAGAAGAGCTGGGTGCGCGCGTCCTCGGTCATCGCGTCGGTCATATCGGTCTCGATGAACCCCGGCGCGATCGCGTTGGCCAGGATGTTCCTCGACGCCAGCTCCTTGGCGACCGACTTGGTGAGCCCGATGAGCCCCGCCTTGCTGGCCGCGTAGTTGGCCTGCCCCACGTTCCCCACGAGGCCCACGACACTGGCGATGTTGATGATCCTCCCCCAGCGACGCTTCATCATGGCGCGCGAGGCGGAGCGGATGGCCGCGAAGGCGCCGCGGAGATTGGTGTCGAGCACCGCGTCCCAGTCATCATCCTTGAGGCGAAGGAGGATGTTGTCGCGCGTCACACCGGCGTTGTTCACCAGGATGTCGAGTGAGCCCATCTCCTCCTGCACTCTGCCCACCACGCCGGTGATCGTGGATGTGTCGGCGATGTCGGCCGCGTAGCCGCGCACCTCGCCGCCCTGGCCGGCCGCGCCTCCCGACGCGGCGGATAGCTCGCGCGCCGCCTCTTCGGTGCGTGCCGCGTCTCTTCCAACCACCGCAACGCGCGCGCCGCAACCGGAGAGCGTGGCCGCGATCTCGCGCCCGATCCCGCGCGTGCCGCCCGTCACCAGCGCTACCCTTCCCGTGAGATCGATCCGCATCACTCGAAGCGTTGAAGTACTCGTTCCACTTCCTCGACGGTCCCGCACCCCATGACTTCTGCACCCGGTGCGATGCGCTGCACCAGATTCGCGAGCACCGAGCCCGGTCCGAGCTCGAGGAAGATCGGTTGTGAGATGTCGCTCGCCATACGGCGCACCAGCGCCGTCCAGCAGACCGGCGACGTGAGCTGGCTCACGAGCAAGTCGCACGCCGTGGCGGCATCTCGCACCGGCTCCGCGCTCACATTGGAATACACGGGGAACGCCGGATCCCTGGCGTCCGTCTTCTCCAGCACGCGCGCCAGACCGCCGCGGGCCACGTCCATCAGCGGCGAGTGGAAGGCGCCGCTCACCTTGAGCCGGATGGCGCGCCTGGCCCCCGCCTCGCGCGCGAGGGTCATCGCCTGCTCCACCCCAGCCACCTCTCCCGAGATGACGAGCTGCTCGGGCGTGTTGTAGTTGGCGGGAACCACCACTCCACTCGACTCGCTGGCTTCGCGACACGCCTTCTCCACGAGCTTTTCGTCGAGACCGAGGATCGCAGCCATCGCCCCGGGGCGCTCCACACCCGATTGGTACATGAGCTCACCGCGCGTGCGCACCACCTGGAGCGCGTCACTCAGCGAGAAGGTGCCCGCCGCGTGATAGGCGGAGAACTCGCCGAGCGAGTGCCCGGCAGCAGCGCTCACCTTCGGAGCGACGCGCTCGCGCACCACTGCCCACGCCGCGGCGCCGTGCGCGAGGAGCGCCGGCTGCGCGTTCTGGGTGGAAGTGAGCTCGCTCTCCGGGCCGTCGAAGCAGAGCGACGAGAGGGAGAAGCCGAGGTCGCGATCGGCCTCGTCGAAGACGGCCCGCGCGGCCGGATACGCTTGGGCGAGGTCCTTCCCCATGCCCGGCCGCTGCGACCCCTGGCCGGGGAAAAGCAGGATGACGTTCATGTCCGTGCGGATCGACTCAGAAGCGAACGATCATCGAAGCCCAGGTGAAACCGGCGCCAAAGGCCACCATCAGGACCGTGGTGCCCTCGGTGATGCGTCCCTGCTCTATCGCTTCGTCGAGCGAGATGGGGATGGACGCCGATGACGTGTTCCCGTAGCGGTCGATGTTGACGAAGACCTTGTCCATTCGGATCCCCGCGTGCTTCGCGGTCGCTTCGATTATCCGAATGTTGGCCTGGTGCGGAACGAGGAGGTCGATGTCGTTCGCCCCCAGCTCCGCGCGCTCGAGTGCCTGGTCCACGGCGTCGGACATCGTAGTCACGGCGTGCTTGAAGACCTCGCGCCCGGCCATCTTGACTAGCCAGGAGCGATCCGCGAGCACCTCGGGCGACATGGGCACCGCTGCGCCGCCACTCGGCCGGTAAAGCAGCTCCGCGAGCGTGCCGTCGCTTCCCAGGTAGCTGGAGAGTATCCCCGCACCGTTGGTCGAGCGGCTGAGCACCGTCGCTCCCGCGCCGTCGCCGAACAGGACGCAGGTGGAGCGGTCGGTCCAGTCGACGATGGAGCTCATCTTCTCGGAACCCACCACGAGGACGTTCGCGGCGCTTCCCGAAGCGATCAGCCCTTCGCCCACGGTGAGCCCGTAGAGCCAGCCGGAGCACGCGGCGCCGAGGTCGAACGCGGCTGCCTTCGTCGCTCCGAGAGCGGCCTGCACATCCACCGCGGTGGCGGGAAGAAGCCGGTCGGGTGTGGCGGTGCTGAGAATGATGACGTCCACGTCGTTCGCGGTGAGCGACGAGCGCTCGAGCGCGATGCGAGACGCCTCGGCGGCCATGCTGCACGTGCTCTCACCGTTGGATGCGATACGGCGGGCACAGATGCCGGTCCGCGGCATTATCCACTCGTGCGATGTGTCGAGGCCCATCGCTGCGAACTCGTGGTTGGTCACCACCCGCTCGGGCACCGAGTGCGCCACTCCACCGAGTTGCGCTACAGGTTTCTTCATTCTCCACCCACCGTGCAGTTTGTCAGACGGCGCCCGATGTGATCCACCATGTGCCTGTCGATCGCGCGGAGCGCGACACCTATCGCGTTCTTTATGGCGCGCGGAGAGGAGCTGCCGTGCGAGATGATGCTCACACCCTTGACTCCGAGGAGCGGCGCGCCTCCGTAGTCCGAATAATCAAAGCCCTTGAACGTCTGGTCGAGGAGCTCCTGCGTCACGCCGTTACGCCGCATCATCCCGAAGATCATCTCGGGCACCGATTCGTAGAACTTGAGGAGCACGTTGCCCACGAAGCCGTCGCAGACGAAGACGTCCACCTGCCCGTGGCGTCCGCCGCCGGTGAGGATGTCTCGTCCTTCCACGTTGCCGATGAAGTTGAGGTCCGCGGCGGCCAGCAGCTTGTGCGCCTCCTTCACCGCCGCGTTTCCCTTCTCGGG
Organism: Gemmatimonadaceae bacterium; assembly: GCA_035688075.1. Classification (GTDB taxonomy): domain Bacteria; phylum Gemmatimonadota; class Gemmatimonadetes; order Gemmatimonadales; family Gemmatimonadaceae; genus JADGGM01. Next base: position 23,472 of record DASSNL010000256.1, on the reverse strand, counting down.
CTCCTCGCCGATGCTGAGGAGACCGATCACCGGATCCGTCCGCCCGAGGATGTCTTCGGCGTAGACCGAGCCGAGTCGCGCGAACTGGACGAGCTCGTGCGCATCGCAATCCACGTTGGCGCCGGCGTCGAGCACCACCACCGGCTCGCGCGCGGTGGGAAACGTGGTCGCGATGGCGGGGCGCGTGAGACCGTCGTGCAATTTGAGGAGAACGACGGAAGCCGCCATCTGCGCTCCGGTATTGCCCGCCGAGATGAAGCCGTCGGCCTCACCGCTGGCGTGCAGCTTGAGGCCGACGACCATGGAGCTGTTGGGCTTTCCGCGGACTGCCGCGCTGGGACGATCGGACATCTCGATCACCTGCGGTGCCTCCACGATCACCAGCCGGTCGCGCAAATCGCTGGGTGCTGAATGTGCTGCGAGCTGACGGTCGAGCTCTGCCTCGATCGTTTCGCTCCTACCCACGAGCTGGATGATGTGTTGGGGATCGATCTCGGCCAGCGCCATGAGGGCTCCCGCGATCGGTGCCTGGGGGGCCAGGTCGCCCCCCAGGGCGTCCAGCGCGATGCGCGCCAATTCAGGCTTCCCTGGCTACGACCCGCTGCTCACCGGCGTAATACCCGCACTCCTCGCAGACGCGATGCGGGCGCTTCATGCTACGGCAGCGCGGGCACTCTTGGAGCGCGATCGCCGGAGCCTTCTTGTGAGTATTGCGGGCGCGCTTCTTCCGCTTGGATGTGCGGCGCTTCGGAACGGCCATTGGAGGTCAGTAGGAAGTTGTGAAAGAGATCTTTAATCGGATGATGGTCGCGCCGCTCGCAGCGCATCCCAGCGACTGTCAGTTTCGGTTGCAGCAGCGCAGTCGCACGGTCCCTCGTTGAGATCGGCGCCGCACTTCGGGCAGAGTCCCTTGCACTCGTCCTTGCAGAGCGCAAAGGTAGGCACGCTGAGCAGCCACTGGTCGCGAACCGCGGGCCGCAGATCGATTTTTTCGGCGTTCGGCGGAAGGGTGTAGATGTCGGGGTCGCTGCTCACGTCATCGCCGGCCTCGACGAAGATCGCGTTGGCGTCTTCGGCGACGTCGATCGACAGATCCGTGAGGCAGCGCCGGCATTCCAGCTCGGCGATCCCCTCGATCCGGCCACTCCAATAAAACCGTCCGCTCCCTGCATTCGAGAGGCGGCCCGTAACGCGGATGGGCGCAGCCGGTCTCGTGTCGTCGTCCCCCCAAATCGGGTCATCGGCCGTCAGCTCGCCACCGACCTGAACCGCGTGCCGCTCCAGCTCCCGAATATCGTAGGACAGCATAACCTCTGAATGTACATGGGGATGGAGGGGGGAGCAAGGGGGGGGGTGGGGGAGAGAGTAGACAGCAGACAGCAGAAAGCAGTGAACTGCGAGGGTTCAGAACTACAGGGTTCAGGAGGCAGGGTTCAGGGTTCAGGAACTGCCCGGCGGTCGGGATCTCACCCCCGAGGTAGTCACTGAACCCTGAACCCTGCCTCCTGAACCCTCAGGGTTCTCACTGCTTCTCTGCTTTCTGCTTTCTGCTGTCTCCCTCTCCCCCACCCTCACCGAATAGGTAGTCCCTCCGCATGGGGGTCGAAGACGAGCGCGGCGGGAGAGGAGAGGGTGCCGCCGGCGGCGGGAGAGATCGTTAGGGCGGGGGTGGGGGTACCGCTCGAGGCGAGCTGATCGGCTGAGTATTTCACGATCGAGTTGCTGGCGTTCAGCGAGACCCAGAGGCTGCCGCTTTCGTCGAACGCGAGCCCGGAGGGCTGAGGATTGCCGCTCGCGCTGATCGTGACGCTCGGGGTCGGAGAACCACTGGACGCGAGTTGAGCGGGGCTGAAGGAGACGATGATGTTGTCGACGCCCGCGGCAGGATTGTTAGCCACCCACAGATTCCCGTCCGCGTCGAAGGCTAGCGCGGTCGGGGAGGCGATGGATCCTCCGGTGGCCGAGAGAATCACGGCGGGCGTGAGGTTCCCGCCGCTCCCGAGCTGCGCAGTGGAGAATTCGACCACCGTGCCGGACACGCTGTTGGCGACCCACAGGTTGCCGGCCGCATCGAAAGCGAGCGCTGTCGGGGTGGAGAGGTCGGTGCTCGTTATGGTGACCATCGGTGCGGGAGTGCCACCGTCCTCCACCGCTGCGGCACTGTAGGCCAGGATGCTGTTGTTGCCCGCGCTGGCCACCCACATCGTGCCATTCGCGTCGAACGCGATCCCATTGGGAGCGGAGAGCTCCACGCCGCTGATCGTGCGCGTGGCGGTGGGGGTGCCGCCCGCAACGAGCTGCTCGCGCGTGTACGCCGACAGTGCGTTCGACGACGAAGTGGATACCCAGAGATCGCCAGTCGTGTCGAACGCCGCGAAGTACGCTACACCCGGTCCGATGATGGAAGTGGTGTCCTTCGGGCTGCCGCTCGCGTGCAACTGGCCCGCGGCGAAGCGGCTGATCGCACTGTTCCCCGTGTTCGTGAACCAGAGCCCACCGCTGCCGGTGCGGATAGCGTAGGTCACCGCCACGGACACGGTCTCTCCGGCGACTACGGTGGCGGGGCTCCCGGCGGTCGCTGCTACGTAGCGGCTGATGACCACGGGGTCGTCGACCACCACGGAGGTGCCGGACACCGAGTAGCTCCCGGGCTCGAGGCCGGTGAGCGTCGAGGTATTGGTGAGCGTTGTATTGAAGCCATTCGGTCCCGTGACATGGATGTTGCCGTCGAAACCGACGAGGCCAGTCACCGTCACGGTGAGCCCGCCGGTGGTGGCGTCACACGGAACGGTGATGTCCAAAGTCTCGGCTCCACCATCCTCGAGTCCTTCGTAAGTCGCGGCCGTGGGCACCGAGCAGTTGTCGGGGATGCCCGACACGGAAACGCTTCCCGCTCCGACGGGGACATCACCGACGGAGTACTTCCCGTCGGCATCCGTGGCGACGCTCACGGCTGGCGCGTCGCCGTCGGGATCGACGGACACCTGCACGTTGGAAAGCGGTCCTCCCAGGCTGCTGGTAACGGTGCCGCTGACCGTCCCCACCATCACGTGGCAGTCGAGCTCGATGTCCATGCTTACCGTCCCGCCGCTCGCGAGACCAGTGTAGGCGATGCCACCGGGATCGGTGCAATTCGAGGGGAGCTCCGCGAGAGCTAGCGTCCCCTTCCCGTCGCTCACGGGAACGCCAGCGATCGAGAACTTTCCGTCGCTCCCCGTGGTGACCTGTGCGGGAGCGCTGCCGCTGGTGGGCGTGACGGTCACCTTCACGCCGGCGATGGAGCCACCGAGACTGCTGGTGATTGCTCCGGCCACCGTACCGCGCGGCTCCGGGCCCGTGCCGTCGTCATCGTGGCAACCGACAGCAACCAGAAAGAGGCCGGCTACGATCACCGCCGACCGCCGGGCGAGCTTCGCCGGCTCGAAGAGGTGTGGGAAAGTCATTTCAGATCGGTGCGAGCGGATGGTGATGCGTCGCCCTGACGGGCGCGCCCTCCCCGGTAGCTCGCGATCGAGCGATCCGGGGGCGACGGACACCTCGAGTCGCTGATGAAATGACTTTTCCCGCCGCCCTGCCGTCACACTTCTCTTACGCCGCTCGAGGAGCGGTCATCCCCGCGAGAGCGAGGATCCAGGGGAGAGAAAGCAGAAAGCAGAGAGCAGAAAGCAGAGAGCAGGAACAGCCGAGGGGGTGAGGGGAAAGAGGGGAAAGGAAACAGGAAACAGGGAACAGGTACCGGCTCCCGCCGGTAGGGCCTAACCCCCGAGGCAGTCCCTGTTTCCTGTTTCCTGTTTCCCTGCCGTTCCTGCTTTCTGCTTTCTGCTTTCTGCTTTCTGCTTTCTGCTATCTGCTTCCTCCCCTACCCCACCACGTCCGCCTCGGCGAAGAAGAAGGCTCCCTCCACCTTCGCGTTCTCGTCGGAGTCCGAGGCGTGAATGGCATTCCGCTCCTTCGACTCGGCGTAGAGCGCGCGCACCGTTCCAGGCGCCGCTTCGGCTGGATCGGTGGCGCCGATCGTTTCGCGGAGGAAGGACACTGCATCCGCGCGCTCGAGCAGGATGGGCATGCACGGGCCCGACGTCATGAACTTCGTGAGCGACGCGAAGAAGGGGCGCTCGCGGTGGACCGCATAGAACGCCTCGGCCTGCGCCTGGGTCAGTCGCATCACACGCGAAGCACGAATGCGAAACCCGCGCTCCTCCAGGAGAGCGATGATCTTCCCCGCCTTGCCGGCGCCGAAGGCATCGGGCTTGATGATGGTCAGCGTACGATTTCCAGCCATGTTCACTATCCCAATAGTTTGCGAACGATGTCCGCGCGCGAGAGGAACCCCACCAGCCGTCCCTCGCGCACGACCGGAACACGCTCGACGTCCTTGTTGGCCATCAGAGATGCGACTTCGGCGAGCGGCTGATCGGGCGAGACGCAGAGCACCTGCCGCGTCATGACATCGCGCACTGTGCGCTTGCCATGGTCCACTACGCTCGAGTGCCGCGCCGTAGCGCCGCCGAATATCGACTTGTTGCTGAGCATGTCGCGCATCAGCTCGCGCTCGCTCAGCATTCCCACGAGGTTGCCCTCGGCATCTACCACGGGGAGCGCACCGATCCGCGAGCGCGCCATCTCGCGCGCCGCATCGCGTAGCGGCGTGGTCGCGCGCGTGGTGCGCGGACGCTCCGTCATGAGTTCCCGAACCGTGATCTGCGGTGCGAGCTCCGCATCGCGCCAGTCGGAGAGCCGGGCCAGCTCCTCGGGAGACGCGGCCGCCAGGATGCGATCGACGGTTTCCTGGTTCGACAGGAGCCGCGCGAACGCACCAAGCGTCTGCAGATAGAGCGCCGCGTGCCGAGGCGGCGCGATGATCAGAAGGACTATCCTTGCCTGCTGCTGCTCCGCCTCACCCACGTCGCGCGAGATCGCCTCCGGCGCCACACCCACGGCCACCGCGAGGTCATCCACCGCGTCAGTGCGGTAGTGCGTGAGGAAGGCGCGGTCGCCGAGCACCACGATGTCTTCCCCACGCCCCTCCTCCACCCGCGTCCTGAGCTTCTCGCGATCCGCTACCGCACCAGCGGCGGTGAGTCGTTCCAAGAGAACCCAGGCCGCATCGGTAAGCGAGAGCTGCTCGAGCGGTACGACAATCCGCTCGGGAAGGACGATGTCCGATAATCTCACATCCGCTCGCGGATGAGCTCCACGAACTCCGCGGGCCGCTCGGCGATTCCCATCCCGGCGTCCTTGAAGGCCTGGATCTTCTCCGCTGCGGTCCCTGCCGAGCCGGAGATGATGGCGCCTGCGTGGCCCATACGGCGTCCCGGCGGTGCGGTACGTCCAGCGATGAAGCCAACCACCGGCTTCGTCATGTGCTCCTTGATGAACGCTGCCGCGTCCTGCTCGTCGCTGCCGCCAATCTCGCCCATCATGGCCACGGCCTTCGTGTCCGGATCCTTCTCGAACGCTGCGAGGCAGTCGATGAAGTTCGTCCCGTTGATCGGGTCGCCGCCGATCCCCACGCAGGTGGTCTGGCCGATCCCCGCGCGCGTCAGCTGGTATACCACTTCGTAGGTGAGAGTCCCGGAGCGGCTCACGACTCCCACCGGCCCCGGCGTGCAGATCCGGCCGGGTATGATGCCGACCTTGCTCTTACCCGGCGTGATGAGCCCCGGGCAGTTGGGGCCGATGAGGCGTGCGCCCTTCTCCTTCACGTAGCGGATGACGCGCGTCATGTCGAGAACCGGTACGCCCTCGGTGATGCAGACGATGAGTGCGACTCCAGCGTCCGCGGCCTCCATGATGGCGTCGGCCGCGAACGCCGGCGGCACGTAGATCACAGAGGTATTGGCACCCGATTCGGCCACAGCCCTGGCCATGGTGTTGAAGATCGGAACGCGCTCCTCGAAGCGCTGGCCACCCTTCCCCGGCGTTACGCCGGCCACCACGCAGGTGCCGTATTCCAGCATCTGCTTCGCGTGAAAGGAGCCGTCGCGGCCCGTGATTCCCTGTACGACTACCTTGGTGCCATTGTCGATGAATATGCTCACGCCGCCTTCCCCCCAGTCGCCAGTTCCACGGCCTTCTGCACCGCGGTGTCCATGTCCGTCATGGCGGAGAATCCGTTCTTCTCCAGGATCTGCACCGCGATCTCCTCGTTGGTGCCGGTGAGCCGGATGATTATCGGTACCTTGAGAGGATTGGACTTCGTGGCGGTGACGATTCCGTTGGCCACGTCATCGGTGCGCGTGATGCCGCCGAAGATGTTGAAGAGGATCGCCTTCACGTTCGGGTCGGCGGTGATGATCTTGAGCGCGTTGACCACCTTCTCCGGATTCGACGATCCTCCAATGTCGAGGAAGTTGGCCGGTTCGCCGCCGTAGTACTTGACGAGATCCATGGTGGCCATGGCGAGCCCCGCGCCGTTCACCACGCAACCGACGTTGCCATCGAGCTTCACGAAGGTCAGGCCGGCGCGGCGCGCGGCAACCTCGCTCGGGGCTTCCGCCGACTCGTCGCGCAGTGCCGAGAGGTCGGGACGCCGAGCCAGCTCGTTGTCGTCGATGACGATCTTGGCGTCGAGCGCGAGCACATCACCAGCAGGCGTGGTGACCAGCGGGTTGATCTCCGCGAGCGATGCTCCCACTTCCACGAAGGCCTCGTAGAGCTGCTCCATGATTCGCGCGGCCGCGCGAACCTTCTTCACGTCGTCGTAGAGAAAGAAGCCGAGCTGCATCGCCTCGAAGGGGAGCAGTCCGAACGCGGGATCCACGGCGAGCCGCATGATCTTGTCGGGTGTCTTGGCGGCGACTTCCTCGATGTCGATCCCGCCAGCCGGGCTCACCATGAAGACCGCGCGCTTCGACGCGCGGTCCACCACTATGCCCACGTACGCCTCGGTCGCGATGTCCGCCGCTGGTGTGACGAGCACTCTCTGCACGGGCAGATCCTTGATCCGCATCCCGAGGATCTGTGACGCCAGCGTTTTCGCCTCGGCGGGGGTCTTCGCGAGCTTCACACCGCCCGCCTTCCCTCGCCCGCCGGCGTGCACCTGCGCCTTCACCACTACGGTACCGCCGTACTGGCTCGCTATCTGTTCGGCCTCTTCCGGCGTCGAGGCCACCTCGCCCGGCGGAACGGGAATCCCGTGCCGGCGGAAGATGTCCTTCGCCTGGTATTCATGAATGTTCACGCGTTCTCCAATGTGATCGTCGTCCCTGCTTCGCCTCCGACCGCTTCCAGGCCGCGACTCAGCTCTGTAATGATAGCGCGTCCTCCGGTGGCTCGCACGAAATTCACCGCCGCGCGGACCTTCGGCGCCATGCTCCCCTCGCCGAAAGCGCCTTCTCGGTCGTAGCGCTCGGCGTCGGACGCACTGAGAGTACGTAACGCCCGCTGTGATTGCGTTCCGTAGTCGAGATACACCGCATCGATGTCGGTGAGGATGAGAAGGAGCGAGGCGCCGAGATCGCGCGCGAGCACGGCGGCCGCCAGGTCCTTGTCCACCACGGCATCGATCCCCTCCCAGCCGAGGAAGGCATCGCGATGCACCGGCACTCCACCTCCGCCGCACGCGACCACTATCGTGCCGGTATCGAGCAGCGTTCGTATCGCCTCGAGCTCCGGAATAGCGAGCGGTTTCGGGCTCCCCACCACTCTTCGCCACGCACCGTGCGAATCCTTCTTCACGGCTACGCCTTCCTCGGCCAGCCGCGCGGCGCGCTCATCGGGGATGGAGTGACCTATGAACTTCGTCGGCTTCGTGAGGGCCGGATCATCGCGCGCCACTCGCACCTGCGTGATGATGGACGCTGCCGAACGACTGCTCCCCGCCTGGCGCAGAGCGTTCTGGATCGACTGCTGAATCATGTAGCCGATCCAGCCGGCGGTAGCGGCGACGAGGACACCAAGTGGGAGCGGCGCCACCTCGCCGCTCGCCATCTCGTTGCGTACCAGCTCGTCGCCCACCTGCGGGCCGTTGCCGTGCACGAGGCAGAGGTTCCACCCGTCGAGCGCGAGCTCCACCAGGAGCGCGAGACTCTCGCGCGTGTGGCGAAACTGATCGTGGATGCTCGAGCGCTCGCCCGGTGGCGACAGCGCATTTCCACCGAGAGCGATGACCGCCGTTCGTCGCGGCGTCGGTGCGGTGTCGGTATTCGATGAATCCTCGGCGCTCATCTTCGTGATGATCTCTGCACGGTTGCTCGCGATCCGCGTCTCATGGTGTCGCCCCGGGCGCGGTGAGCCGGCCCAGAGCATCGTACGCGCGCCCGAACGCCTCCCAATCGCCCCTGCGCAGCGCCTCGCGCATCGCCTCGTACAAGCGTCGCACGCGCGTGCGGAAGTCGCCGGTACCGGCCGGGCCAGCGCCCGTCCCCGCGGGCTCCTGCACCGCCACGCCCAGCGCGCTCGCCAGTGTCGTTCCAGCAACCGTCACGCTGTCCCGAGCGACCGCCACGCGCGCGAGCGACGGCGGCCCATCGTTGGTCCAGCGGTAGGCGGGCTGCACCAGCGCGATCGTGCCGCCGATCGGGATCGCGCGCGCCGGGCCGCGTACCATCCGCGTGTTCGCGGGAAGGGTGAGTGAGCTGTCGATCACCTGGTGCAGGCGCTCCAGGAGCGAGTTCCAGCGCGTGCTGCCGCTGTCGTACGCCAGCCACTGGGTCACGCCGTACTGACCCGCGGTGCGCACTACCACGCCCGCGATCCGGTCGGTGGAGTCGAGCACCGCCTGCGACCATACCAGCGTTCCGCGAGGGAGCTGGTAGATCGGCTCGGCGCCGCGACGAAGTACGGAGTCGGCGCCATCGTTCCACGGCAAGCGCCCCATCGGCTGCGCCTGTCCGCGGCCGCCGAAGCGCGCGAACATCTCGGCCTGCGCTCGCGCGCCGTCGGAGGCGGGCGGGATCGCCGCTAGAAGCTGTGCGGGAAGCGACGTGGAGCTGGCGAACATGGAGGGGAAAAGTCGCATCCAGCTCGTCACGATCGGGCCAGGTACTCCCTCGGGAAGTATGCTGACGACTCCCGTATGCGCGTTGACCGTGGCGACGGCGGCGTAGTGGAGATAGCTGTACTCCTGCCTGCCCAGCAGGTAGTGCTCGCTGAGTGGATAGAGGTCGCTGGCCGCGTAGAGATCCACTACCCAATAGAGCGAGTCAGCGGCGACGACGGGTCGAACGGCAGTGCCCTGCACGAAGAAGGGCGCGAGCGCCTCGACCCGCTCGCGCACACCGCGGCGACTCACCACGCGCGTGGGAGCGAGATCGGCGGAGAGGAGGCGGAAGTTCTGCAGCCCCCACGCGTGCGCCAGGCGCGAGAAGCCGCTCGAGAGAGGCGGCGCCGCCACCCGGCCCGTCGGATCGGTGACCACGGTGTAGCCGGGCACCGAGTCGTATATGAGAACCGTGGGGAGCGTGTCGGGCGACGTGTCGGTGCCGCCTGGCGTGCGCGGGATCGAGATGGGCAGCCCCTGGTCATCCGCAGCGGCGGCGAGCACTCGAGTGACGAGCCAGCTGCTCCTCGCTTCGTCGAGCTCCCCCGAGCCGGCGTCGGCGCGTGGATGCTCGGTCAGGACTACACCCTCGAGCGCCGGGAGCGATGGCGCCCATCCAACACCACGCGTCACCCCCGGCGAGCTCTGACTCTCGCCGACCGCGCGCTCGAGAGCCGCCGCATCCCAAACAGCTACGGCGCCGACGGCGTCGCTGGGGGCGGCGTACCCGACCCTCTCCTCGGGAGCGGTCGCGTGGCCGCGATCCACGATGCGGTCCACCGCGTACGCTCGCCGCGAGTAGTCGGCGCGGAGCTGTCTGTACGGCGCCTCTCTGACGTCGACGCTCTGGATCCCCGATGCGCGCCGCGCCACCACGGGACCGAGCTGTCGCAGCGACAGCGAGAGAACGAGGAGGATTGTGAGCGCCACGAACGCCACTCGCAGCTGGCCGTTCCATCCGAAGATGAGCACCACGAAGGCGATGCCCACGGTGAGTATGGAGAGCCACACGCTCACCGGGATAGCGGCGTGGTGGTCCGCGAAGGTGAACGCGCCGGACGGACCGCTCCCGTGCACCATCACCCGGTAGGCGCCGAGCCGGTCGCCCCACGCCAGGATGAGGAGCAGGATGGAGCCGAGCACCACGAGGTGGCGGCGCACCCAGTTGGACACATAGAGGGAGCCGCGCTGCCAGCGCATGCTCGGCGTGAGCGCGTACAGGAACACCACCAGCGCGACCGCCACGAGGAGCGTGATGAGCGCCCAGATGTGCAGCGCGTTCTCGAGCGGGAGCCAGTACACGAAGAAGCCGAGGTCGGCCTCGAAGTACGGATCCGTCTCGCCGAAGGGGACGCCGTGACGCGAAAGCGCCAGCGACATCCAGCTCCGATCCGGAAGGGTGAGGAGCGCGCCGGCAATGAGCGCGATCGCGGCTGCCGCGCCCACGAGGTAGCTACCCGGGATCTCCTGCCCTATCTCCACGTTACCCACGCGGCGGGGGAGCACTATGGAGACTACGCTGTGGCGGACGGCGTAGAGGTTGGCGAAGATGAAGAGCGCGGCCGCGCCGCCAGAGGCGAGATCGAGCATCGCCGAGAGCAGCGCCTTGGTACGCCAGAGCGACGCGGCGCCGAGCGCGGAGTACCAGCGGTAGTCCACGTACACGCCGGCCAGAACGCGCCCGGCCAGGAGCAGCAGCGCGACGACGACGACTGCGAGCAGTGCCCAGCGCCGCGCGGTCACGCTAGACGCGCACGTTCCTGGAGCGGAGCCAGCCCTCCATCTCGTCGCGGATGGCGCGCAGCCGCTCTTCACTCCGCGCCTCGAAGCGCAGCACCAGCACGGGCTGCGTGTTCGACGCGCGGATCAGCCCCCAGCCGTCACCGAAGAGGACGCGCACCCCGTCCACGTCTATCACGTCGTGCGTGGAGCGAAAATGCTTCGCCGCCTCCTCCACCAGCTGGAACTTGATCTCCTCCGGTACATCCACGCGAATCTCCGGTGTCGACACGAAGTCGGGAACATCCGCGAGGAGCTCCGATGTGCTCTTCCCCGAGTCGGCGATGATTCGCAGCAGGCGCGCGGCACCGTAGAGCGCGTCGTCGTGGCCGTAGAACCCCTCGGTGAAGAACATGTGCCCCGACATCTCGCCAGCCACCGGGGCGCCCAGCTCGCGCATCTTCTCCTTGATGAGCGAGTGGCCCGTCTTCCACATGAGCGGCTTCCCGCCCGCCTTCTCGATGGCATCGGGGAGCGACTGCGAGCTCTTCACGTCGAAGATGATCGGCTGCCCTCCGTCGGTGCGCTTCAGAACATCGCGGGCGTAGATGATGAGCAGCCGGTCGCCCCAGATGATGTTCCCGTTCTCATCGATGACGCCGATCCTGTCGGCGTCACCATCGAAGGCGACGCCGACGTCTGCTCCAGTCTCCCGCACCTTCGCGATGATGTCCTCGAGATTCTCGGGGACTGTGGGGTCGGGGTGATGGTTGGGGAACGTGCCGTCGCTCTCGCAGTAGAGTCCCGTCCACTGCACGCCGAGCCGGTCGAGGAGCTGAGGCGCAACCAGCGCACCGACGCCGTTGCCGCAGTCGCACACGACCTTCAGCTTCCGCGAGAGCGTGCCCACGCGCTTCGCGATGTCGTCCACGTATCGATCGATGACCTGTACCTCGTGCACTTCCCCGTTCCCCGCGGGGAAGTTGCCCGCCTGCAGGAGCGAGTACAGCTCCTGGATCTGGTCGCCGTGGAGCGAGGCCTTGCCCATGCTCATCTTGAAGCCGTTGTACTCGGGCGGGTTGTGCGAGCCGGTGATCTGGATCCCGGCCGCAACCGGGAGATTGTGCAGCGACCAGTAGAGGAGCGGAGTCGGCACCACGCCGACATCCACCACGTCCACGCCGGACTCGGTGAGCGCGCGCACCAGCGCATCGCGCAGTGCCGTGCCGCTGGGCCTGTTGTCGCGACCCACCGCGACGGCGCCCTTCACCCCCTTCAGTGCCATGTACGCGGCGAAGGCGCGTCCCACGCCGTGCGCCACGCGCGTGGTGAGGTCCTCGCCCACTATTCCGCGAATGTCGTACTGGCGGAATATCTGCCCGCTGATCCCCATTCTTCCCTCTCCAGACGGAGCGAGGCCGCGTGGGCGGCCTCGCTGGTTTCACTGTCGATGCGCGGCTGCGATCGGCGGCGACGCCTGGGCGGCCGTCTGCACCGTGGGCTGGCTCCGGCTCGTGAGGCCCACGAAGCCCGCCGGGAAGATCCCGAAGATGAGCAGCGCGGCGGCCGACACCCCTATCACGAGCGACGTCCCGAGCCCGAGCGGGCGTCGCTCCACCGGCTGCGCCGCGCGCGGCCTCATGAACATGTAGATGATGACTGCCAGGTAGTACCCCGCCGATATCACGCTGGCGATCACAAGGATCACAGCGAGCGAAACCTGCGGGTGCGACGAGCCGATTGCCGCGCGCAGGATGTACCACTTGGCGAAGAAGCCCATGCCGCCAGCGATCGGGAAGCCGAGGAGCGAGAGCATGAAGATCGCCATCGCGAGCGATGCCCACGGCCGCTCCCACCAGAGCCCCGAATAGTCGTTGAGATTCTGTCGCCGCTCACCCGGCTCGTCTACCGCGATCACCACCGCGAAGGCGCCCATCGTGGCGAGCGTGTACGCCACGAGGTAGAAGACCAGCGACGATGCGCCGGCATTCGTGTACCTGTTGGCCACGATCGCGACCAGCAGGTAGCCCGCGTGCGCGATGCTCGAGTACGCGAGCATCCGCTTCATATTGCGCTGCGCGAGCGCGATGATGTTCCCCACGACCATGGTGATGACGGCGAGCCACCAGAGTACCGGGAGCCAGGCACCGGACGCACCGGGGAAGGCCTCGTGCCACACCCGCAGGAACGCGGCAAACGCGGCCGCCTTCACCGCCACCGCCATGTATGCGGTGATCGGCGTGGGCGCGCCCTCGTACACGTCGGGCGCCCACATGTGGAACGGCACCAACGCCACCTTGAAGCCGAAGCCCACCACCAGAAGCCCGATCCCCACGAGGAGCATCGGAGCGCCGGAGAAGCTCGCCTCGGTGACGTGGCTACCTATGGCCGAGAGGTTGGTGGTGCCGGTAGCGCCGTACACGAGCGCGATCCCGTAGAGCAGGAAGCCGGTGGAGAAGGCGCCGAGGAGGAAGTACTTGAGCGCCGCTTCCGCGGAGCGGCTGCTCCGTCGGTTGAGTCCAGCGAGGACGTACACCGCGATCGACATGAGCTCGATCGCGAGGAACACCATGATGAGATCCCGCGCCGCGGCGAGCAGCATCATTCCCGCCGAAGAGAGGAGCACCAGCACGTACATCTCCGCCGTCACGAGCTGCTCGGTGCGCGCGTAGTCGAGCGCCAGAGCGAGGGCTATGATGGTGGAGAGGAGGATCACGAGATCTATCGCCCAGCGGAAGTTGTCCACCGCGATGACCCCGCCATCGGCGCTGGCACCGCTCACTGCCATCCAGATGATGATCGCGGCGGTGATCACGCAGAGCCAGATAGAGAGCACGCCCACCGCGCGCGCGCGCTGCTCGGACTCGGCCTTCCAGGCGGCGAAGAGCAGCAGGAGCATCGCACCCACCGAGAGCACGAGATCGGGTGCCAGCGCGGCGGAGAGCTGCGCGGGTACGCTCAGGTCGAAGTGCATGTCAGCGAGCCCTCCTCATCCCGAGCCGCGGCGCGTTCGACGCGGCCGCACCGGTCTGAACCTGCTCCACGAAATTGCCTGCCGAACGCTCCATGCGCTTCAGAATGGGTGCCGGGTAGATGCCGATCCAGAGAATCGCCGCCGCGAGCACGCCCATCATGAGCAGCTCGCGCCGGTTGAGGTCGCTGAGATGCTCGTTCTCCGGCTTGTCGAGCCGGTGGTAGATGATTCGCTTGATCGCCCAGAGCAGGTAGCACGCGGCCAGGATCACGCCGATCGTGCCGAAGAGCACGAACCACGGCTGCGTCTTGAACGAACCGAGGAGGACGAGGAACTCGCCCACGAATCCATTCGTGGCAGGAAGCCCGATGCTGCTCATGGACACCAGCGTGAGCAGCGCCGCGAACATCGGCATCACGCGCGCGATCCCGCCGTACGCGTCGATCATTCGGGTGTGCCGCCGCTCGTAGATCATCCCGATCAGGAGGAAGAGCGCGCCGGTGGAGATGCCGTGGTTGATCATCACCATCAGTGCCCCCTGCACGCTCTGGAGCGTGAGGGAGAAGATGCCGAGCATCACGAAGCCCAGGTGGCTGACCGACGAGTACGCTACCAGCTTCTTGAAGTCGGGCTGCACCATGGCTACGAGCGCGCCGTAGAGGATCCCGACGACGGCTAGTATAAGGATCAGGTTGCGGATCCACGGCGTGAGCGCGGCGCCCGGGAAGAGCGGGAGCGCGAAGCGCAGGAAGCCGTAGGTGCCCATCTTGAGCATGATCCCCGCCAGGATCACCGAGCCGGCCGTCGGCGCCTCGGTGTGCGCGTCGGGGAGCCAGGTGTGGAAGGGGAACATCGGCACCTTGATCGCGAAGGCGAGGAAGAAGGCGCCGAAGAGCCAGAGCGCCGCGCGCGAGCTCACCGCCGCGTGCTGCAGAATCTGGTCGTAGCTGAAGGAGAGCTGTCCGGTGAACGGATCGCCGGAGTGCATCCACAGGTAGATGATCCCCACGAGCATGAGGAGCGATCCGAGCATCGTGTAGATGAAGAACTTGATGCTCGCGTAGATCCTCCGCTCCCCGCCCCACACCCCGATGATGAAGTACATCGGGATGAGCATGATCTCCCACATGAGGTAGAAGAGGAGCAGGTCGAGCGCGAGGAAGACGCCGATCATACCCGTGGTGAGGATCAGCATCAACGCGTAGTAGCTCCGCACCTTCGTCTTCACCGAAGTCCAGCTCCCGAGCACCGAGAGCGGCATCAGGAAGGTGGTGAGCAGAACCATGAAGAGCGAGATGCCGTCCACGCCCACGTCGAAGCGTGCGCCCCACTGCGGAATCCACGCGGTGGATACCCTCGCCTGCCACGCCGAGGAGCCGGGATCGAACGACCACCAGAGCCCGAGCGAGACCACGAGCTCCACGAGGAAGGTGATCAGCGCCACCCAGCGTGCCGACGGCGCGGCGGCGAGCGTGCCGTCATCGCGCGCGAGCGCCGACTGGATGAGGATAACCAGAGCGCCAACGAGCGGAATGATCAACAGCGCCGGGAGCACCCAGCCGTTGTAATTGATGGAAGTCAGAAAGTCTTGCATCGATCAGCGGAGGGTGAAGGCGCCGAGAACGGCCAGCACGCCCACGACGATTGCCCAGGCGTAAGTGCCGACCTGCCCCGACTGGAGCCAGGAGCCGATGGCCGCGAACCCGCGCGCGAGCCACGCGCTGCCGTTCACGAAGAGTCCATCGATCAATCCCGCGTCGATCCCCTTCCAGAGCAGATTCTTCGATATGGTCACCGTGGGCTCGACCACCGTGTCGTCGTAGATCTCGTCCACGTAGTACTTGTTCTCGAGCACGCGACTGAAGCCGCGCTCCGGCGGGGATTCCGCCTTCGGAACCAGCGCTGCCGGCTTGAGTCGCGCCATGGCGAAGAGCACGCCGGCTACCGCTATCACCACCGCGATACCCACGAGCATGTACTCGGTGGAATGCGAGATCTCGGCGGGTGCGCCGAACGTCACACGCAGCGCCGACTCGCCCACCACCGGCTCGAGCCAGTGCTCCAGCCCGCCGGTCCACCCTTCCGGAAGGTGCAGGAACGCGGGGAGGTTGATCACGCCGCCGATCGCGCTCAGCACCCCCAGCACGACCACGGGCGCGGTCATCGTCCACGGCGCCTCGCGCAGGTGCTCGCGCTCGCGCTCACCCGTACGGTTCGGGCCGTGGAAGGTGTAGAGCATGAGGCGAGTCATGTAGATCGCCGTCAGCAGCGCGCCGACGAGCGTGAAGAGGTACACTCCGTAGAGCACCCACGTCCCCGGGATTCCGAGCCAGGTGATCTCGGCCAGAGCGCTGTCGTGCGCCCGCGCGAAGACCGCACCAAGGATCTCGTCCTTCGAGAAGAAGCCCGCGAAGATCGGGATGCCGGAAATCGCCAGCGTCGCAATCCACATCATCACGAACGTCCAGGGCATGTACTTCCTGAAGCCGCCCATGTTGCGCATGTCCTGCGCGTCCTGGTCGCTGTGCGTGTGATGCAGCGCCTCGTGCATGGCGAAGATCACCGAGCCCGCGCCCAGGAAGAGGAGTGCCTTGAAGAAGGCGTGCGTCATGAGGTGGAACATGCCGGCCACGTACGCACCTACTCCCACGCCCACGAACATGTAGCCGAGCTGTGAGACGGTGGAGTACGCGAGAACCTTCTTGATGTCCCACTGCTTGAGCCCGATCGTCGCCGCGAAGAGCGCCGTGATCGCACCGATCACCGCCACGGTGAGCGAAGCCGCCGGGGCCATCGAGAAGAGGAAGGAGCTCCGCGCGATGAGATAGACGCCGGCCGTGACCATCGTGGCGGCGTGGATCAGCGCCGACACCGGCGTGGGGCCGGCCATGGCGTCGGGCAGCCACACGTAGAGCGGGATCTGCGCGCTCTTCCCAGCGCAGCCGAGGAAGAAGAAGAGGCAGATCGTGGTGACCAGCGGGCCACCCACCGGGAGGGCCGCGGCGGCACTCTGCACGCCGACGAAATCGAGCGCGCCGAGGTTGGTCCATACCAGGAACATCGCCATCAGGAAGCCGAAGTCGCCGATCCTGTTGACGATGAACGCCTTCAGACCGGCGTCCGCGTTGGCCTTGTCCTCGTACCAGAAGCCGATGAGCAGGTAGGAGCAGAGACCCACCCCTTCCCACCCGACGAAGAGCACCGGATAGCTCGCGCCCAGGACGAGCACGAGCATGAACGCCACGAAAAGGTTCAGGTACGCGAAGAAGCGGGCGAAGCCCGGATCGTCGCGCATGTAGCCGAGGCTGAAGATGTGGATCAGCGTCCCGACGCCGGTGATTATCAGCACCATCACCATCGAGAGCTGGTCGAGCTGGAACGCCCAGTCGATCTGCAGGTCGGTTCCGACGGGCATCCAGCTGAAGAAGCGCTTCACGAAGGGCGTCGCCATGTCGCCCGGCATCGCGAAGAAGATCGCGACGGCGAGCACGAACGCCAGCGCCAGCACGAGCGGCCCGACGATCGTCACTATCGACGCGAAGGCCGGGCGCCGCGGCGCGGCGTGCACGTCCTCGTTGTCTCCGTGGGCGCCGTGCGAGCCGTGCGCGCCTTGTGCTCCGGACGGCGCGTGCGGCGCGCCGTGTCCGATGTCCGGATCGGCGGGGCCCGGATGGTACGAGGCCACGAGCGAGAGCAGGCCGTTGATCACGAAGCCGATCAGCGGCAGAATCGGGAGCAGCCAGACGTACTCGGCGACAGTCCCTGCGAGTGGATGCGAGAGCGCCGGCGAGGCGGCTTGCAGGAGGAGCATCACCCTTTCAGGAGATTGATGTTCTGTAGGTCGACCGTCTCGTGGTGCCTGAAGATCGAAATTATGATGGCCAGCCCCACCGCGGCCTCGGCTGCCGCCACGGCCATGACGAAGATCACGAACACCTGCCCCGTCACACCGTAGAGCCGCGAGAGCGCCACGAAGGAGAGGTTCACGGCGTTGAGCATCAGCTCCACGCTCATGAAGATGATGATCGCGTTACGCCGCGTGAGGACGCCTATCACGCCTATCGTGAAGAGCACGGCCGAGAAGAAGAGAGCTTCCGCCACCATGGCTCAGACCCTTCGCTTGGCTAGGACGACCGCTCCGATTATCGCGGCCAGTAGGAGTACGCTCGTCACCTCGAAGGGGAGGAGGTACTCGTTGAACAGCGGACCAGCCACCGTGGTGACCACGTTCGACTGCACCGTGGGCTCGATCAGCTCTCTGGGGAGCTGCTGTCGTCCGAGGACGCTCAGCTCGGCCAGGAGGAGGATCCCCGCGGCACCGGCCAGGAGCCGCGGCCACAAGCGCTTGATGTCGCCACTCCCCGGCACGTGGCCGAGGTTGAGGAGCATCACTACGAAGAGGAACACCACCATGATCGCGCCGGCGTAGAGCAGCACCTGCACGGCGCCGACGAATTGCGCGTCGAGCATCACGTAGAGCACGGCGAGGCAGAACATGGTGTTGACCAGCCAGAGCGCGGCGGCAACGGGACTCTTGCGCGTGACGAAGGCGATCGCCGAAGCGATCGCGATCAGGCCGAAGACGTAGAAGTTGAACTGGAAGAAGAGACCGTGGTGCATCATTCTCCCTTGGGATCGGCGGGGTCCCACAAGGTGGATACGGGATGCGTCTGCTCCACCAGCCTCTCGAGGTCGTAGACGAAGCCGGCGCGGCTGTACTCGGAATTCTCGTAGTGCCGACCGACGTGGATCGCCTCCTCCGGGCAAACCTCCTGGCAGTAGCCGCAGAAGATGCAGCGGAATTCGTCGATCTCGTAGATCAGCGGATAGCGGTTCCCCTCCTCATCCTCGCCGGGAACGAGCTTGATGCAGTTGGCAGGGCAGATCTGCGGGCAGAGGCCGCACGCCACGCATTTCGCCTTCCCGTTCTCGTCGGTGAGCATCCGGTGGGTGCCGCGCCAGCGCGGCGAGAGGTCCCACTTCTGCTCCGGATACTGGAGGGTCTTCTTGTGCGGATCGATGAGGTGCTTGAAGGTGAGCGCCATCCCCTTGAGCATGGAGCGCACGTAGCTCGACTGTTCGATCGGCCTGTCGAGCACCTTTACCTGAATTGCCATCTATCAGTCTCCCTGGGCGCCGGCGAAGCGGCGCGGGATGCTGGCAGCGCGGAGCCGCGCGAGCTCCGCCGCGTCGATCCTGGTGGACGCCGGACTCACGATGCGCCCACGGTCCAAGAACATAAACACCAGCGCCGCCAGCACGATGTTGAGGACGCCGAGTATCGCCCAGTACGTCGAGATGAAGCCGAGCCAGACCGCGTTCGGTGAGATCCCGAGCAAGCTGAGCACCAGCAGCGCGGCAGCCATGATCACCATGTAGACGAGCGCCAGCGGGATCATGACCTTCCAGCCGAGTCCCATGAGCTGGTCGTAGCGGAAGCGCGGAAGCGTCCACCTCACCCACATGAAGACGAAGATGAAGAAGCCCACCTTCGCCATGAAGAACACCAGCGTGATCAGCGTCTTCCACCACGCCCACGGCGCCATGTTCACGCCATTGAGGAAGGGCACGCTCCAGCCGCCGAAGAAGAGCGTCACCGTGAGCGCGCTCGCCGTGACCATGTTGGAGTACTCGGCGATGAAGAACATCGAGAACTTCATTGCGCTGTATTCCGTATGGTAGCCGGCGATCAGTTCCGACTCGGCCTCCGGGAGGTCGAAGGGGAGCCGGTTGGTCTCGGCGAAGGCAGCTACCAGGAAAATGAAGAAGCCGAGGAGCAGTGGGAAAATGTACCAGCCGCTCACGATCTGGTTCTCCACGATCGCGTCCATCGAGACGTTTCCAGCGAGGAGAAGAACGGTGACGGCGGCGAGGCCCATGGCCACCTCGTAGCTCACCATCTGTGCGCTGGATCGGAGACCGCCGAGGAGCGAGTACTTGTTGTTCGAGCTCCAGCCGGCTAGCACGATCCCGTACACGCCGAGCGACGAGATCGCGAGAATGTAGAGGAAGCCGATCGGTGCGTCGGCAACCACCATCTTCACGAGCCCCCATGGCGTGGGGAGCGGTGCGGCGAAGGGGATCACCGCGAAGGTCATGAGTGCCGGGATGAACGACATCACCGGCGCGAGGATGAAGAGCGTCTTGTAAGCCGCCTCCGGGTAGGTCTCCTCTTTCATGATGTTCTTCAGCCCGTCGGCTGCGGGCTGGAGGAGGCCCAGCTTTCCGCCCACGCGGTTCGGTCCCTGCCGATCCTGTATCCACGCCGAGATCTTGCGCTCGGCGAGTGTGAGCATCGCGACGCCAACCATGATCACGGTGAAGACGACGAGCATCTTCAGAACCGTGAACCAGAACCACGGTGCGCCGTGGACCGGCGTCTGAGAGTCGTAAACCTTCTGCAGGAGAAGGAGCGAGGCGAGCGGCATCAACCGGTCGTCCTCGCAGGCTCGGCGCTGGCTGACAGCATCTGTCCTTTCAGTCCGATCGATTCGTAGCTCATTCCAGTGAATTCGGGTCGCGCCGCGGCGAGCGCATCGAAGGCATCGCCCGCGGTGTAGTGTCCGGCACCTTCGCCGAGGAAGGAGAGCAGGTCGCCCACCGCCCACCATACCGGCTGCGACATCCCCGGTCCCGAGCGCGCCTGCTGGTAGCGCTGGACGCGGCCGCGAATGTTGGTGAATGTGCCCTCTTCTTCCGACATGTTAGTCGACGGGAGAGCGACGATCGCCTGCCGGGCTGCTTCTGGAAAGACTGTACCGACTACGATGATCGCGCTCGCGCGCGCCAGCTCGGGTACGTCTACCTCGTCCAGGTCGTGGTCGGCGATCACGAGCACGTCGCCGTCGGCCATCCCGGCGAGCGGGGTGTCGGTCTTGGTGAAGCCGAGTAACTCAGCGCCGACGACATTAGCGGCTCGCTCGGCGCGGAGCGCGAGGTCCTTCACGCCCGGGAGTGGTGCCTCGGGCCCACGACGAACACGGAAGGCACCCTTCCCTCCCGTCTTCTCCGCGAGGCGCGAAAGCATCCAGAGCGATTCGTTCGAGAGCATCGGGCTCGCTAGCACGAAGGCGCGCTTTCCATTGAGGTGGAGCGCGGCCGCGCGCAGAGCCTCGTCCCAGTCGGCCGCCGCGAGCCGCTCGCCGCGCCGCACCAGCGGCGCCTCGATCCGGTCGGTGCGGTTCATCCAGCGGTAGTCGAGCCGGCCCGTGTCACAGAGGTAGTACTGATTCACCTCCGTGTTCGAGCGCGGGCGCATCCGCACCACCTGATTGTCGCGCGTCTCGAGGATCATGTTGCAACCCTGCGAGCAATTGGGGCAGATGGAGGGCGTACGATCGAGCTCCCAGGAGCGCGACTTGTTCAGGAAATCCTTCGAGAGGAGCGCGCCCACCGGGCAGATGTCTATCACGTTCCCGGCCCACTCGTGGGTGAGGCCCTTCCCCTCGAACACGCCGATGACCGCGCGGTCACCGCGCTCGCTCACGTTGAGCACGGTGTCCTTCGCCACCGCGTCCATGAAGCGCACGCAGCGCGTGCACATGATGCAGCGGTTGGTGACGTAGAGAACGTCACCTCCGAAGTCCTCGGCCGGGTTGAAGCGCTTCGGGTCGCGCAGTCGCCCCTGGGCGGGCCCCTCGCGGTACGCGTAGTCCTGCAATTCGCACTCACCCGATTTGTCGCAGATCGGGCAGTCGAGGGGGTGGTTGATGAGGAGAAACTCGAGCACGCTCTTGCGCTGCTCGAGCGCCCGGTCGGAGAAGACGTGCACCACCTGCCCTTCGGCGGCCGCCGTGGCGCACGCGGGCGCGAGCTTCGGAGCCTTCTCCACCTCCACGAGACACATGCGGCAGGAGCCCGCCACGGGGAGTCCGGGATGGTAGCAGTAGTGCGGTACGAGGACGCCGGCCTGCTTGGCTGCCTCGAGGATGGAGGTGCCCGGCGCGACCGAGACCTGCCGCCCCTCTATCGTAAGAGTTATCTGCTGTCCGTCTGCCATTTATGCCGCCGCAGTGGCGCCCATGGGGCACCGCTTGCCTTTGATGTGAGCCTCGAACTCGTCGCGGAACTTGTTTATCCCCGACACGATCGGCGTGGCGCACGAGTCGCTCAGCACGCAGATCGTGGTGCCGGTCATGTTCTTCGAGAGCGAGAGAAGAGTGTCGAGATCCTCCATCGTTCCCTTCCCCGCCTCGATACGCTCGAGGATGCGAGTGGTCCACGCCGTTCCCTCGCGGCACTGCGTGCACTGCGCGCAGCTCTCGTGAGCGTAGAAGCGCGCGAGACGAGCGATCTGCTTGACCATGCACTGCGAGTCGTCGAAGACGATCACTCCGCCGGAGCCGAGCATGGAGCCCTGAGCGATGAAGCCTTCGTAGTCCATCATCGTCGCCTCGGCCTCCTCCATGGTCTGGATCGGCACCGAGGAGCCGCCGGGGATGACCGCCTTGAACTTCCTTCCCGGGGGCGGACCGCCGCAGAGGTCGTAGAGGAAGTCCTTGAACGGAAATCCCATCTCGACCTCGTAGTTGCCGGGCTTCGCGATGTTGCCGCACACCGAGAAGAGCTTGCTCCCGGTGCTCTTGGGGCTCGAGTGCGACATCGCCTTGTACCAGGCCGGCCCCTGAGTGAGAATGTGCGGAACGGCTGCGAGCGTCTCGACATTGTTGATCGTGGTGGGCATTCCGAAGGCGCCCGCCACCGCCGGAAAGGGCGGTTTGATGCGTGGATTGCCGCGCTTCCCCTCGAGGGAGTTCATGAGCGCGGTCTCCTCGCCACAGATGTACGCGCCGGCGCCCTTGTGGACGTGCACGTCGATCCGCTTGCCGGTGCCCATCGCGTTCTTCCCCACCAGACCGGCGGCGTACGCCTCCTTCACGGCCGCACCCATTACTCGCAGCGGCTCGGTGAACTCACCGCGGATGTAGATGTACGCCGTCTCGGCCCCGATCGCGTAGGCGCCGATCGCCGCTCCCTCGATGAGGGCGTGCGGCGTCCAGCGCATGATCTCGCGGTCCTTG
This sequence comes from Gemmatimonadaceae bacterium, assembly GCA_035688075.1. Taxonomy (GTDB): domain Bacteria; phylum Gemmatimonadota; class Gemmatimonadetes; order Gemmatimonadales; family Gemmatimonadaceae; genus JADGGM01. The sequence goes on along the minus strand of DASSNL010000256.1, from coordinate 776 downwards.
AAGGTGCCGGGCTCCGACTCGTCGGCGTTCACGCAGAGGTAGTGCGGCTTCCCGTCGCCGTGCTTCATGAACGACCACTTCATCCCCGTGGGGAAGCCGGCACCGCCCCGGCCGCGGAGCCCCGATTCCTTCACCTCGTTGACTATCTCTTCCGGCGTCAAGCCGAGCGCCTTCTCGAGCGCACGGTATCCGCCTCTCTTCTTCCAACCCTCGAGCGTACGCGCTTCCGCGTCGCCGAAGTAGCGGGAGAGAATCTGGGTCTCCCTCGGATTGGGTTTGTGCGGAAAGCCCATTATGGAAGCCGGCTCAGGATATCGGTGACGTTGTCCTTGTTGACGGACTCGACGAACTCTTCGTTGATCATGATCGGCGTGGCAAAGCCGCAGGCGCCGAGGCATTCGGCTTCCACGACCGTGAAGCGGCCATCGGGCGACGTGGCGCCGAGCTCGCCGCAACCAGTCTGGTCGAGGAGTGCGCGCACCGTGTCTTCCGCTCCACACACGCCGCAGGGGGAGGTGGTGCACACCTGGATGAAATACTTACCCACCGGGTGCTGGTGATACATGGTGTAGAAAGTCACCACTCCCTTCACGTATGCAGGCGTGAGCGAGAGGCGCTCGGCCACCTCGGTCATCGCCTCCTCGCTGACCCAGCCGCGGGCGTTCTGCACTATCCAGAGCGCGGGGAGAAGCGCCGCCATCTTGGTGGGATAGTGCGTGAGCAACTCCTCGAGCTCGCGCTCCGCCTCGCCCACGAACACCGGCTCGTAGTGCTCG
>DASSNL010000254.1:0-2212 GCA_035688075.1 Gemmatimonadaceae bacterium | reverse complement strand
CAACCGATGCACGATGCAAGACCTGACCCCGTCGTTTCAAGACCTGACCCCACTCCAACCCATTACCCCATGCGAGCACTCCATCTTCCTGCCCTACTGGCCGCGACCGTGGCGCTCGGTTGCACCAGGGGAGCCGTCGTCCAGACCGCGCCCACGCGCAGCATCGCGCATGCGGATCTGTCCGATGCTTCCGGTCAGCCGGTAGGATCCGCTACGTTCACGCAGACGCCTCACGGCGTTCTGATCTCCGCGCAACTCCACGACCTGCCCCCGGGCGAGCATGCCTTCCATATCCACGCAGTGGGAGAGTGCAGGCCGCCATTCACATCGGCCGGTGGGCACTTCAACCCCACCAACAAACAGCACGGCATCGAGAACCCCGCCGGGATGCACGCTGGTGACATGCCGAACATCACCGTGCCCGAGAGCGGAAGGATCCAGTTCCAGGTGCTCAACGAGATGACCTCGCTCTCCGAGGGCGACGACCGGATCCTCGATGACGACGGCGCGGCACTCATGATCCACGCAACCGCCGACGATTACACGTCCGATCCAGCAGGCAACGCCGGAGCGCGGATCGCCTGCGGCGTCATCACCCGCGGCTAGGACTCCACGGGGCGGCGCACCGTTCCCTCGCGCGCGCCGCCCGCCTCGCGCAGCGCCTCCGCGAAGCGACGCACTATTTCACCGGCCGGCTCCACTGAGTGGATGCCGGCCACGCTCTTCCCCGCCTGCCAGTAGTCGTCGGTCGACTCGCCGAGAGACGCACGCTTGAGTTGGCGGAAGGCGCGAAGCGTGTAGAAGGCGCGCATCCAGTGCTTCGTGCGTCTGTTGCGCAGCAGCCATCTCGCCAGCCGACCCGCCTTCGTCCCCACGCGCTCGATGTAGGGAGTTCGGATCACCGCTACGGGAACCCCGGTTATCCTCTCGGTGAGAACGATGTCTTCCGGCTCGGCGTCCACTATCGCGCACTTGTACTCGTCCGTCGCGTGGCACTCGGCCGTAGCGATGAAACGCGTTCCCATCTGCACGCCGTCGTAGCCGGATTGCAGGGCGCGAACGAAGTCGTCTTCGTCACCCACGCCGCCGGCGCAGATCAGCGGTACACCCAGGTCGCCCAGCTCCTCCAACAACGTCTCAGCGCTCTTCGGGCCGGCGTGACCACCGGCGCGGTCGTTCACCGCTATCAATCCGTGGACGCCACCGTCGAGCGCCTTTCGGGCCCACTTGCGCTCGGTGGCGTCGTGGTAGACGATGCCGCCAACGCTGCTCGCGCGGTCCACCACCCAGCGCGGATTGCCGAGCGATGTGATGAAGAAGCGGACTCCTTCCTCGAGCGCTATGTCGATCCAGCGCTCCATCCGCTCGCGGTAAGCGCGCGAGGACTGCTCGATCAGCGCGTTCATCCCAATCGGGCGGTCGGTGAGCCGGCGGATGAACCGCAGCCCCTCGCGAAAGTCGTGGCCGTGCACGTAGACCATCGACACCGGCTGAACTACGCCGAGTCCGCCCGCCTCGGAGACCGCCGCCACCAGCTCCGGGTTGCTGCACGGATACATGGCGCCGCAGATGAGCGGCACTTCGACCCCTGCTTGTACGGTGAAGGGCGTGGACAGCTCCATCGGCTCAGGCACTGTTTCCGCGCCCGGCGGTACGATCTTCGCGCGGCCCCACGAGCCAATGAGCCGTCGCCCTTGCCACCACGTCCCCCGCGGAGTCGCGTATCACCGACTCGATCCGATGCTCGCTCTCCACGGAAGCATCAACGATCGACGTTGAGCACTCCGCGATGAGCGGGCCGCGCGCCTTCTTGAGGTACTGTATCGAGAAGCCGGTCACTATGGAGCGCGCACCACCGGGGAGCCCTACGACCATTGCAAGCCCGCTCGTGACCTCGGCGAGGTTGGCGAGCGCGATGGCGTGGATCGAGTGAAGGTGATTGCGCACCGCGCGACGGTCTCGCATGGACACGCGTGCGTGGCCGGGCCGCAGCTCCTCCACCCGCGGCCGCACGCTGCCGGTGTACGGCACGGTGAAGCCGAGCAGGCGGCTGAAGAGCCACTTCCCGGCGGGGAGCGGGCTCAGTGTGCGCCAGAGTCGCAGCATGAAACTAGGTAAAACGACGGGGTCAGGTCTTTAAATTCGAGCAAGCTCGACCGCGACCTTGTCGCGGTCGAGCGTGCTCGAATTTAAAGACCTGACCCCGTCGTTT
>DASSNL010000251.1:0-15969 GCA_035688075.1 Gemmatimonadaceae bacterium | reverse complement strand
CGCTACTCGTCCTCTCGTGCTGAACGGGCTCGCCAGTGCAGAACGCGCTCCTCCGCCGGCTGCTCGGAGTCGGTCGCGTCCCGTGAACAGTGTATCGACTGAAGCGCTTGGTCGGTGATCCGCCCGCGGTACTCGATGGCCGGAGGGGTGTAGCTCTTCCTGCTATCCTCTGCCATGTCGTCCTTCCGTGATGGCCGTCCTCCATACTCCATCCATCCACGGGGCGCGAAGCCTGTCGGTCGTGCGCGCGGTCGGAGGATCGCCTTCACCGATCGGTCTCACGAGCCGGGCCCTCACCAGCTCCGCCAGGATGGCTCGCGTATCGGCCGCTATCACGTCGAAGGGGGCGTCGTACTCCTCGGCCAGGAGCTCCACGATCACCGCATGCTCGGTCCCCTTGGAGAGGAGCGTCCAGATGCGCGTGCCCACTTCGTTGAGCGTGAAGTAGCGTTCCGAGCGGAGGTCCAGCAGTGCGGTCTCCGTGTCGTGCACTACCGACAGGACCAGTAGCTCCGGCTTGAACCGCTCGGAGTGTCCGAGCGCGGTGGACGGTGGGTCGAACCTTCGTGCACGCATACGTCACCTCCATACATCCATGCGATGCCCGGGTTGCCGCGTGGCAACCGTTCGCTACGCCGACATATCCACCGATACTTCGGCGTGCCACTGCTTGCATTACACTTCGCCAGTTTACGGCGTTCTCGAGCCCCGGGCGAGATGCGAAATCGGCGAGAATGACTGCGTTATCGGCAATCCGGCGCCGGTTCCTAGTGTTGCGCGCGCGTCTCGGGCGAGTCGGTTCCTCCATCATCGAGCGGTGCACGCAGCATCGTCTCGAACATCGTAAGCAGCTTGTCGAAGCCGACACGCTCGCGCAGCGTCGTCCATGAGAGGCCCGTGTAGAGGCGAAGTCTCCCTGCCAGCACATCGCCCGAGCTGAATCCCGACCTCTTCGCCACCATGTCGCGGTTCTCACGCGTCCGCTCCACTCGCCATGCGGCGTGCAACAGCCGGCACCAATCGAGCAGCACCTTCGGCGATGGAAGGCCGGCACTCCGAAGCCGGCGTGCCAGAGTTCGATACGGGATCCCCACGTCGGCGGCAGCGGTGCGGGCGGTGCGAATGGTGGGGGCGCGCCATGCACAGTGCGTCAGGTAGCTTCGCACCTCCGGAGGTACCAGCCCGGCGCTGACCGCGATCATGGCACCAGGAGATCCCGCGTTCGGCGCACGCGCGACCGCGGTGCGCAGCATTGCGCCGACGTCCTCCTGATGGCGGAACACGACCCCCGTCGCCCACCCCTCGATCGCGCTCCGTACGGCTCGTATGGAGAAGTCGATGTACAGCACCACCTGCACGAGCGGGAGCGCGGCCCGAAGCGAATGCAGCACGGGCGCAGTCGACTTGCCGTCGACGTCGACCGAGTCGGCGATCACCACATTTGCGCGAACGTCGGTCGCCAGCCGAAACAGCTCGGTGCTCTGCTCGCAGAAGTACAGCTCCGCATTCTCACCGAGAATCTCGTCTACCACGCGACGATCGTTCTCGTCCGACAGAAGGGCAACCACGCGCGTTGGACGCGTGGCGTAGGGAAGTGCATCCGACTCGCGACGGTTCTGCGCTTCGCTCTCGCCTTCCATATCCGGCTCCCGTAGACGGGGTGCGGATTACGTCCAGCGGCCACGTACCAGCGGGGACGTGGCACGCGCGCTCCTGCATCGCTTCGCGAGTGGGACCGGAGTGCTCGGCCGCGATTGAACGTCGACTCCGGCCCGAACCCGCGAAAACGAATGTAGGAGAGTGTTACGATGGGTGGTCCCCGGGCGCGAGCGCAATAGCGGGAGAAATGGGTGGCTACTGCACCCTCACCTCGAGCCAGACCCGTTCGCCAATCGTTGCGCCAATAATTGGAGCGTTATATTGCTCCATTGATTGGGCCATACTGGCTCGCTACATTGCCGGATATGGCTGCGCACCGCCGAAAACAGGCTCCAGACGCCGAGCGTACCCAGGCGAGCGGTAGACAGCTCGCGTCTTCCTCGGGCGATATCCTGGAGCTCCTCGGAATCTCGCCGTCCGCGGCGAGGGTGCTCCGGTACTTCGCCGTTCACCCGGATGCGGACGCTCATGGGCGGCAGCTCCAGCGAGAGCTCGGCGTGGGGTCTGCCTCGCTGCAACGCGATCTGGAGCGGCTCGCAGCGCTCGGGTCGCTCGAGCGGGTGCGGGAAGCAAGGCTGGTCCGCTACCGCCCCGTTGCCGCGTCTCGCCTCTGGCAGGCGGTACAGCTTCTCCTGCGCGAGAGCCCGGACATCGCCCCGCTCGTCCGCGACGCGTTGCGCACCGTTCCGGGCGTGGACTCGGCATTCATCTTCGGGTCGACAGCCGAGGGCGCTGCGACGGCGGAGAGCGACATCGACCTCTTCGTAGTGGAAGCTCCTTCGCTCGACCGGCGGGCGCTCAACTGCCAGCTCTTCCAGCTGGGTCTCGTGCTCGATCGCCAGGTGAATGCGGTGCGCTACACGCCGCAGTCGCTGGGAGAGCGGCTCGGCGATCCCGACCATCCAGCCCATCGCTTCACTCGCGCGGTGCTCGGCGGTCCCAAACGCTGGGTGGCCGGCTCGCCACACACCATCTCCGCACTTGCGGCGGCGGCGGGTATCCCGATGCCGGATGCTCCGGCGGCCGCCGCATGAGCGCACGTTCGAGGAAGGGAGCGGGGAGCGGCCCGGCGTGGCCGCAGAAGATTCAGCTCCTCATCGACGACAAGCGACTTCGCGAGCAGACCTTCAGTAAAGCAGAGGTGGCAGCGCTCTGGCGGAAGGCGACCGAGACCGCCCGGGATGCCTCGCTCCCCGGTCTGAGTATCGATAGCGCGATTCGGCTGGCATACGATGCCGGACACGTCGCCGCGTTGGCGTTGCTCGCGGCGCACGGTCTCCGCCCCGGAGGAGGGCAGGGCCATCACGAGCTGGCGTTCTACGGAGCGGCCGCGTTCGGGGATCCCGGACTCGCGGACCTTGTCCCCGACTCCGAGGAGATCCGGCGGATCCGGCACGGCTCGATGTACGATCCCGTGATCGCGGGGCCGGATGAGCGGGCAGACGCGCTCGCGTGGGTGGCGCACACGCTTCCGGCCATCCGGGCGGCGCTTGTTAGGCTCGATTCCAGGTTCGACGTACAGCTCGAGAAGGTCTGACCCCGACGTGAGAGGTGGATATGAAGTGGGAGTACATGAGCATCGCGTTGAAAGCTGGAGGGTTTCTCGGCGGGAAGGTGAATCCTGACGAGCTAACCGCGCGGCTGGACGAAGCGGGTGCGGCGGGGTGGGAGCTGGTGAATGTGTTCACGACAGCGCAGGGGTACGGGAAGACGCGCGATGTGGTGGCGGTGTTCAAGCGGGCGAAGTGAGGCGACCTCGCTGACTTTCTCCACCCCGAACACTCCAACGAACACCAGCATCGCCACCAGCGGCTCCGTAGCGTAGGCGGTCGCGCTCATCACGCCCGCGGCGATGAAGACCACGCCGAGGAGCATCGGGATGCGGGCGTAGAAGATCCCTCCAGCGCGAGCCACGTCCTTCGCTCGGGAGTTGCCGTTCGCAGGGCGTGCTCGGCGCGCTCGCTGTTGCCCGAGAAGTAGGCTCACCAGAGAGAGGCAACCAGCGCGAGCCCCAGGGCCGGGGCCGCGATCACACTGGAGCCGATCGGGAGCCCCGCCGCGGCGATCCCTATCGCCACCACCCACTCGCCGAACGCCACGAGCATGAGGAGTCCGTGCCGCTCGACGAAGTGGGCCGGTTCGGCTCCGATGTGACTGATTCCCGCGGCAAATGACGTGAGGAACCGGATCAGCATCGCGGCACCCCAGAGCAATCACGTTGCGGCATTACCGTGTGCGAAGCCCGCCGCGATCACCAGTAGGGCATGTTGAAGGGGACCACGCGGCTGATCGCGCGGATGGAGGTCGTGGACTAGGAACTCCCTGAGCTGAGTGATCGTGAAGACGAAGACCAGATCGAAGAACAGCTCGATGGTGGTGACGGGCCGAGGTGCGAGATCGTCGAAGGCGGCTGGAGTTGCGGACGTGCCGCAATTGGAAGGATTCGCGCCTTGACTCTGGGCGGCGTGACTCGTCATCCTTAGGGCTCGCCAAAAAATGGTACAATAGTTTACGGGTTGCGCATAAGGCGCAAGTCGTGCGGTAGCTTTGTGCGGCGGCGAGGCGGGCTCTTCACGGGCTTTGATCAGCAACTGTTCGCAAGTAGCTGACACGGACGCGACGTGTACTCCGTGCTAAGCTCCGCGAGCGCCGTGGAGACACGCGTGGTCAGCGTGCGAGAGACAATACGATGTCACGATGAGTTGCTCCTCGGAATTGGTTCCCGTCCTTGATCTTCGCACGTCAGTGCGTTGGCGCATCGAGTGCGCAAAGGCACCAGCGACGCGAGAACTGGATGGTCCTCGTACGGTTATGCTGTCTTCCAGCACGACTATTGGTCGCCCTGGCTTGACCACGTTAGCACCGGGCCTCAGGCGCTCACCGTTTCGATCCACTATTCACGGCATCGAAGAGCAAGTATGAGCAATGCACATGTCCGGAGCTTGTAGGTCCAGAAAGGACCGAGCCTAGGCCACATCCATCGCCGAGAGAGCGGACGCCGGTGTCGGTATTCAAAGAAGGCGCAGCCAGGACAACGGGGACGAAGGCCTGGGCGCTTCATGTGGGGCGTCTCCTGAAGACTAATAGTCTAGCCAGCGGCATTAGCATGCTTGCTGGAGGGACCGTTGCAGGCCAAATCGTTGCGCTGGCGAGCGTGCCGATCCTATCGCGCCTGTACAGCCCTGCCGATTTCGGAGTTCTCGCTGTATACGCGAGCTTACTCTCGAGCGTGGTTGTAGTGATCACGCTTCGGTACGAAACTGCCATCGCTGTCGCCGACAGTGATCAAATGGCAGCTCAGTTATTGGCCCTCTCTTTAGCAGTCTGCTTACTCGTATCTGCCGCTGTTGGGGTGATCTTTGGTCTTATGCGAGATTCACTCTCTGCATGGACCAATACTCCATCCATACGCTCCTTCATTTGGCTTCTGGCAATAAGCGGTTGTGCTGCCGGGGTATACCAATCATTCAGCTTCTGGGCTATTCGGCGGAAGAGCTATTCCAGACTCGCGGCGACTAGAGTCACTCAAAACGTGTGGATGGCGGCAACACAAATCGGACTAGGCCTGTTGCGCAGCGGCCCGTTCGGCCTCGTGATCGGCGACAGTCTCAAGTGGGCGGGGGGGAGCAGTACTCTGATACTGGCTGCCTGGCGTAAGGACGGTCATTTGCTAAAGCGTGTGAGGCTGCCGGGTTTGCTGGAAGCCGCGCGTGAGTACAGCAAGTTCCCGTTGCTGACGGCGCCATCGTCTCTCGCTAACAGCCTTGGCCAGCAGCTCCCAGCGCTGATCATCGCCGGCTTCTACGGACCCCACGTGGCTGGCAGCTTCTATTTGGTACAAAAGATCCTGGCGGTACCGGTTACGTTCGTAAGTCGGGCGATTGGCGACGCATATATAGGTGAATTCGCCCAACGGTTGCGCGAGGACAGACAGGGTGCTGAGCGGCTCTTCGGCAAGCTCTCGCGGGGCCTACTTGCCGCGGGCATTATCCCAACTGTCGTCCTGGTACTCGGGGGAGGCACGTTGGTGCAGTGGGTGCTTGGCTCTTCATGGGGCGAGGCGGGCACGTACTTGCAGGTTGTGGCCGTAATGTTCTTGGCGAAGTTCGTCGTGAATCCGCTCTCCCAGACCCTCATTCTAATGCAGCACCAAGGTACTCAGCTGGCTTGGGATATCGGGCGGATGGTCTTTGTGAACGTCGCGATCTTCGTGGTCGCGATTGCCCACGGTAGCCCTATGTCCGCGGTTTGCGTTTACGCGATAACGATGTTTATCGCGTACGTACTCCTCTATACCGTGTGCAAGACAGTTTTCAGGCGGAACTCGGTGCCTGTCACAACCCGCCTGGTAGACGAGCAGTCGAACCACGATGGAGAGTCGCGCACGTATGTGCAGGTGATCTGATACAGACCTAGGCTGAACGAAACCCAGGTAGTTCTCAGCTTTCACTTTCCGCCGACTGACCGTCCTGCAGAAGCTGTGCAGCTAGGCCATCAACCTCTCGACCTTCCAGCGGCGGTGGTAGCGCCGCAACGGGCGGCCGCCCTGCGTCTCCTCGCACCTCTTCGCTCGGTTCGGCGCGGTCGTCATTCTCCACCAGCCGCTCGGGGAGGGAATCGCCGAAGCGACGGGAGAATGCCGCTCCAACAGGCGTGACCTCTGCCGGCGAAGCAGACATAGCGTAAACGGCGAGAGGAAGACCAGCGCTATCTGCCACCGCCAATGGCCTTCGCCATGATCTTGGTGCCCTTCCAGCGCGTGGGCCCGAGTGCGGCCCATCTTTTCGTTGATGGGACCTTCGCATCGACGAAGCACTCGCGGACGTTGAGCCCACCGCGCTTCTCAAGGTCGTCGGCCAGAGCCGTGAGGCTCTGCTTGAACACTCCCTTGTCCACCGGTTCCTGGAAGTACGTGTGAGGGTCAACTTGCGTCGGTAGCGCCAGCTCTTGCCCGCCCACTGAGCACCGGTGGCAGTATCCAGAGCATGCCGTTGAGCATTTCGGAGTTGTCTTCCCACTGGCGGCCGCGGCCGTCCGCTCGGCAGGGACGCTCGGGGATGAGTGATTGAAGAATCGACCACTGTCGATCTGTCAAACCCATCGGGTGCTACCACCTTCAGGTCCAACGCGAGCTACTACAACCACGATCTGAAGTGCTGCACTAAATGTGTGGGACAAATCCTAGCAAGCATGCCCTGCCTGAATCCTGGACGCGTGCATCGTGGAGATATTCCGCACCAACCACCTTATTCAGCGAAAGAGATCGACAACTACCATGCATGCTCGTGAGTAGAAACGTGGTTCCACATAATGACACGGCTGACGGTGCAGAGTGACACGCCGGGGAATACTGAGATGATCGCAATCGTGGGAGCTCTAGCCGGGATTGCAGTGTGCCTCGGTCTCTTCCTGTATGTATGGAGGATCAACAACCGACGCAGCATTGTGATCACCCCATTCCTGCTGTTTGCAGTTCTAGAAATATTTGTGAACTGGCCTGCCGGCCTCGTAACTCCGATAGTTGACGGGAGTTGGGACTTCTACGCGCTCGGGCTGATGCTGGCTGGGTTCATGTCGTTCCTAGTCGGTGTACTCGTCACGAGCGCCGTATTACGGCACCGGGCCCGTAGCGTTCTCGAATTCCGGTCAGCGGAAGTAGCCGCATCTAGCTCCAGCGCATACGTGGCTGGCTCCTTGGCACTATGTATCGTGCTGTTATTTCTCAGTTTGATACTGTATCGAGGGGTGCCACCGCTAGTGAATTCGATTGGGAGCGTATTGAGTGGCTCCGGTTCGTCCGACGCAGCCGTTGCATTGGGCCAAAGCCGCCAGTTTCTGACAAAGGACTATTACTTCGGTGGGGAGTATAGAGGGCAAGGATTGCTGCGACAGGTACTTCGAGTAGGCTGGCCGTTTCTAACGGCGATTTCGCTTACCATGTACCTCAGGAGTCGGGGACGCCTTTGGGCAGTACTATCAGCGGTGTGGTTTTCGTTCACGTTCGTCTTCGTGGCGGGCGAAGGAACGCGAGCGCCGTTCCTCTTTTCGATCGTCTTCTTGGTTGTGCTCGTTTCAATCACCAAGCCGCTAAAGTATGGCACCGTTTTAGGCGCTGCCCTCATTTTCGTAGGGCTGATGATCGTGCTCAGTCTACTGTCGCCCAAACTCCACTGGGCTATGGGGCAGGAGGATGCTCTTAGCCTGATCGGTGAACGCATAACCGATAGAATTGTGTACGGGAATGGGACTAATACTGTCGCCATCGTGGATCTCGTTCGTGATGGACGGTGGGATTATCGCCACGGCGAAGTACACCTCCAGCAACTTCTAAACGCGATTCCTGGTGTTCAATCAGGCGTGCCACTCGGGAACCAGCTGTATCAAGAATTCAATCCTAGGAGCAATGCTACGACGTATGCTACTGCTACCTACTTTGGAGACGTGTTTTTGGATTTCGGCCCGTTCGGTATAGTGGTCACGTACGTGCTATTGGGCGCTTTCATCGCATGCATGCAGAGGTGGCTCTTCATGCTCCCTCGCACCGTCCTCAACCTTCCTGCAGTTGCTTATGTGATCTTCACGATTGGGTTTATTCCGCTAATTGGGATTGTTGGTGTCTTAGCGGTATTGCCCGTTGTGGTGGCCATCTATCTGATTCCAGTCCTGACTATCAAACTGCTCCCTAAGCGAAAGCGCCGTGGTGCGCTACGCTTGGAGGCAGACGGTAGCTGGTCGTGGCATTCGATGCGGGTTAACAGTGCCGCTCGACCGTAGTCGTTCTGACGTGGCGAGGCCAGACGGGCGCTAGTATCTGTTGCCACTACACTTCGCTTACGTCGATCACTGTTTATCAGTAGAGATGCTTCTGGGATACGAGCGACAGCTATGGTAAAAGGACAATCACATATTGATGTCACTCTACTTGCGGGCTGACTCTTAATCCTTCGAAGTCATCTACTCTCGGTTGGCCAGATATTGTCGACCCGCTCATGCAACCCAGCAGCGCCTGGTTTCCCCTTTCTTCGAGACAGCAGGGTCATCACCGCCCCTGCCTCAACCTTGGTGCGGTAGTGTACCATCGAAAGCCTTCTATCTCATACCTTTGTCTACAAAAGACATCTGAGGGTCAAGCCAGTCACGCACACGTTCACGAGATTGTCCAAGGCCTTCGGGCTAATGGTTGGGACGTAGCTCTCTTTGAGCCAAGCGGCAATCGAGGACGTCTTTGGGAATTTCTTAAGGCGCAGGTACGCCTCTGGAAACGGTCCGGCGACATCGACGCGTTGTATGTTCGATGGCATCTCCTAGTACTTCCTACACTGATCTGGGCCCGCATACGCGGCGTGCCCATAGTGCAGGAAGTCAACGGACCTTACGAGGATCTTTTCATTGCGTACCCGTGGACTCGAAAGCTGGCTATCGTCCTTCGAGCGGTTGGTAGGTGGAGCTTGCGCTTATCCAGCGCGCTTGTCACCGTTACACCGGAGCTAAAGAGGTGGTTAGAAGGGCAGGTGAACGGTATCTCCGTGTACAACATTCCCAACGGTGCGAACGCGCAATTGTTCCGCCCCGACGTCGCGGCGGATGTTGAGTTACCTCGGCCATATGCGCTGTTCTTCGGGGCGCTCGCCGCTTGGCAGGGACTGGAAGTGTTGCTGTCCGCGGCCGGGGATGTCGGCTGGCCATCCGATGTGGCGCTCGTAATCGTCGGTGATGGTGCGGAGCGTGCGCGAGCAGAGGAGGCAGCGACCGCTTTTCCTAGGATCTACTATCTCGGCAAGGTTCCATACCGGCAAATGCCAGGTATCGTTGCCGGTAGCTTGGTGGGGATTAGTCCACAGACGAACCTAGGCGGACGCGCGGCTACGGGTCTATCACCTATTAAGGTGTTCGAGACTCTAGCCTCTGGCGTACCGGTAATCGTTTCCGACTTTCCAGGCCAGGCTGAACTTGTGCGCGAATGGAACTGTGGCATTGTGGTCCCACCCGGTGACGCACCGGCACTTGCTCAGGCCGTTGCGCGGCTTAATTCATGCCCCGCAGTTCGCGATCAGATGGGGCGACGAGGACGGCAGGCGATAGAGCGGGAGCACTCGTGGGCGCAACGTGCCAGGGACACCTCGGCGGTTCTGCAAAACCTCGTAGGCTTGCCCCATTAAATCCTAAGAACTTCTCGCGTTGAATGTTGCGCACCTTGCACAACTTGCGGATCGCGCTGTCACAGGCAGTCGGTGGCGCAGACAGCTCTGCTTGGACTCACGCATTAAGCTGGGCGACGCTCCTCTATACTACTCCCACACAGGTGGCCCCTTCGTGCATGGTGCGCAGGTGCTGTGGTCATGCGTCAAGTACGGTAGTGGAGCGAGTGTCTCCGAAAGCTCTAGGCGCGGTTATGCGGGTCTGCAGAGCCGGAAGAGAGGCAGGAACCCCAGATGACTAGCAGCCAACCGGTGGTAGGGCCGGATTTGCGGCTACTTCACATTACCACGGTACCGATGTCGTTAGGGTTCCTTAGGGGGCAAGTAGAGTATATGGCAGCGCGTGGGTTTCAAGTGCACGCGATTTCTTCGCCCGGCCAAGAGCTATCGGACTTCGGCAAGCATCATCGCGTAATTGTCCACGCTGTAAAGATGGAACGTCGGATCGCACCGACTCGAGACTTGCTCGCGCTCTGGGGTATCGCCACCGTGATCCGTAGGTATCGCCCTCACGTAGTCCATGCACACACGCCAAAAGGTGGGCTACTCGGTATGATGGCGGCGAGGTTGGCGGGTGCGCCTGTGCGGCTATATCACATGCGCGGGCTTCCGCTGATGACCGCCTCAGGGCTCAAGCGTATCCTGCTTCGCTGGACTGAGTTTGTCTCGTGTGACTGTGCCCAGACCGTGTTGTGTAATAGCGAGTCCATTCGCGAGGTGGCGATCGGTGAAGGTATTTGCCCGCCCGAGAAAATTCGAGTGCTACACTCAGGAAGCGGTCAAGGCGTCGATGCGACAACACGGTTTAATCCAGAAACAGTCGATCGCACGTCTAGGCTGCATACCCGAAGGCGGTGTGGCCTCCCAGACGGTGTACGTGTCTTGGGTTTTGTGGGTCGCATCGTCCTCGACAAGGGAATAGTAGAACTCGCGGCGGCGTGGGCACAGCTCCGCGAACAGTTCGACGATCTTCACCTGCTACTCGTTGGCCCATTCGAAGAGCAGGATCCAATCCCGCTAGCTATTAAGCAACAGTTCGAAGCCGATCCGCGGGTCCATCTTTGCGGCGCCGACTGGAACACGCCTCCGCTATATTCGATCATGGATGTGGTAGCGCTACCAACATATCGGGAGGGTTTCCCAAACGTACCGCTCGAAGCAGCGGCAATGACCGTCCCGGTTGTGGCCACTCGCGTTCCTGGCTGCGTGGAAGCCGTAAAAGACGGTGTCACCGGGACCTTGGTTCCGCCGCGAGACCCTGCAGCACTAGCCAAAGCTATCGCACGGTATTTGGAGGACCCGCAACTTCGGCTGGAACATGGGATGGCTGGCCGGGAACGCGTTATGCTCAACTTTCGCCCGGAGGATATCTGGGCTGCCACATACGGGGAGTACCAACGCCTCCTAGCTTTTCGGGGAGCTCACGCATAGCTCACACGACTGAGGGGGTACGGCCTGCTCCGGTGCTTTGCTCATCACGAGATTCGCAGTCCGTTACCGGTGCGCGTTCCGCGAGATGATCAGTCCTATCGGAATGCTCACCAGCACAATGGTGATCAGCAGCCGGTAGAGATGCAGCGGCCACCTGTTCCGCCCTGTGTGCCCCCGCGTGCCGAGTATGAACAGCACCAGCGATATGGCGAGCAGCGCTCCGCCCAGATCCACCAGTGCTGTCCGATTCATCAGCGTGCCCGCCAGCACTCCCGCATTCCCGACGTCCCACGTGAGAAGCTCCACCATGACGAGCCGTGACGATGGTATCTTGGGGGCGAGCAGTGCCTGGCCCGTGCCTATCCCCAATTGAGCCACACCCACCACGAGTACCAGATACGCCGCCGCCCATGTGGTGTGCCGCGTGGGTGAGATGGCCGTGACTGCGGCCACCAGTCCGCCGGCTACTATGGATATGGTCCCCAGCGCCATGAATGGGAGCGCCGGTAGCCAGCGCTCGTGGGGAGGGGCGGTGGGAGCGTCGTTGGATCTCATGGATCGTCCGTATATACCCCGGAAGACTAACCGGCCTTCGTTCTCCGCGTCATCCCCGCTCTAGTGAGCTACAAGTTCTGGAAGCGCGCCATCGACCTCACTGCCTCTGCGGCGGGGCTCGTTATCCTCTCGCCCATTCTCGTCATCCTCGCGCTCCTCATCCGCGCGCGGCTCGGCTCGCCCATCCTCTTCCGTCAGACTCGCCCCGGCCTTCACGCGCGCCCCTTCATTATCCTGAAGTTTCGCACCATGCGCGACGAGCGCGACGCGCGTGGCAACCCTCTTCCCGACGGCGAGCGTCTTCCGCCGCTCGGTCGCTTCCTCCGCAGCACGAGTCTCGACGAGCTCCCTGAGCTCTGGAACGTCCTCCGTGGTGACATGAGCCTAGTGGGCCCGCGCCCTCTGCTGATGGAATACATCCCGCTCTACTCGCGCGGCCAGGCCCGCCGCCACGAGGTGCGTCCCGGTATCACTGGCTGGGCACAGGTGAATGGCCGCAACTCGCTCGGCTGGAGCGATCGCTTCGCGCTCGACGTGGAATATGTGGACCGCCTCTCGCTCGCGCTGGATGCGCGCATCCTCCTGCTCACCGTGCTCAAGGTGTTCCGCCGCGAAGGTATCAACCAGCAGGGCTCCGCTACCATGGAGAAGTTCCGCGGCAATGCCGTCTGATTCCCTCCTCATCTGGGGCGGCGGAGGTCACGGAAAGGTGGTGGCCGACATCATCCGTGCAATAGGCTGCAGAGTGGTGGGCTACGCCGATCGCGACCCCGCCAAGCTGGGAAAGGCAGTGGAACCCGGCGGCGCCTCGGTCGTCATCAGCGAAGCCGATCTGCTCGCGCTTCTCGCTCAGTCAGGACGCCTGTCCGACATCGAAGGAGCTACCGCGCTCGCCCTCGGGATAGGCGAGAATGTGTCCAGGATCACATCCTTGCGAAACGCGCCACGTGTATCTATTTGTACGCTCGTTCATCCTTCCGCCATCGTCAGCGCTTCGTCAGTCCTCGGGCGCGGTACGGTGGTCTTCCCGCTCGCGGTCATCAATGCCGCTTCCAGAGTGGGCGAAGGTGTGATAGTCAATTCCGGGGCGATAATCGAACACGATTGTGTAGTCGGGGATGGTGCCCACATCGCCCCCGGCTCGGTCCTCGCGGGCGGTGTGCTCGTCGGTGCGCGCACCACGGTGGGCGCGGGTTCGACAGTGCTGCCGGGCATCAGGATCGGAAGCGATTCGACTGTTGGAGCGGGTGCGGTGGTGATCCGTGATGTGCCGGACCACAGCGTCGTGGCTGGGAATCCGGCGAAACCGTTGAATGGTGCGCGGACGGTGATCGCGCCGAGGGGCTAAAGAGTCGAGTGAGCAACAGCCGGATTTACCTCTCCCCACCGCATATGGGGTCCCTCGAGCAGGAGCTAATCGCCGAGGTCTTCGCCTCCAACTGGATCGCGCCGCTTGGGCCCCATGTAGACGCCTTCCAGAGCGAGTTCGCTAAGGTGGTAGGCTCCCCCCAGGCGGTGGCGCTATCCTCGGGGACGGCCGCGCTCCACCTCGCGATCCAGCTCACTGGAGTCGGCCCGGGCGACGAGGTGCTGGTGAGCACTCTCACCTTCGCCGCCAGCGTGAACCCGATCCGCTACCTGGGCGCCACCCCGGTGTTCATCGACAGCGAGCGCGAATCGTGGAACATGGACCCGGAGCTCCTCTGCAGCGAGCTGGCTCGCCGCGCCCGCGTGGGGAAGCTTCCCAAGGCCGTGGTTCTCGTTCACCTCTACGGTCAGTGCGCCGACATCGCGCCGATCATGGCGATGTGCGAGAGCTACGAGATCCCGGTCATCGAGGACGCCGCCGAGGCGCTGGGCGCTACATACAAGGGGAACCACCCGGGGACTTTCGGGCGGACGGGGATCTTCTCCTTCAACGGAAATAAGATCATCACTACCTCGGGCGGCGGGATGCTGGTGACCGAGAACGCGCTCCTCGCCGCTCGCGCCCTCAAGCTGGCCACCCAGGCGCGCGATCGCGCCCCGCACTACGAACACAGCGAGATCGGTTACAACTACCGGATGAGCAACGTGCTCGCCGCCATCGGCCGCGGCCAGCTCCGCCTCCTCGAGGATCGCGTGAAGGCCCGCCGCCGTAACTTCGAGTACTACACCGAGGCGCTGGCAGACATTCCGGGCCTCGATTTCCAGCCGGAAGCCACGTGGGGACGCCACACCCGCTGGCTCACCACGCTCACCGTGGACCCGCGCGAGTACGGCGCCACTACCACCACGCTCCGCCAAGCGCTCGAGACCTCCAACATCGAGGCGCGCCCGGTGTGGAAGCCGATGCACCTGCAGCCGGTCTTCCGCGGCTTCCCCGTGGTGGGCGGCTCTGTGTCGGAAGACCTTTTCGCCCGCGGGATCTGCCTCCCTTCCGGCTCTAGCCTCACCGAGGGGGAGCTGGAACGAGTGTGCGATGTCGTACGATCGGTGCACCGGATATCTGCCCCGCGCCGTTTCCCCACGCCCAGCTCCGGGAGCATGCGCCAGTTGGCTTGATCGCGCAGAAAGTAGTTATCTTCAACTGCGCCAAGCAGCATGCGGGTAGTGTTGCGTCTCCGCAGCCCCGCGCTCTCCGCGCCCTCCGTGGAGATGTACTTCCAAGTTTTACCTGGATCCTGAAATAGAATGACCGATCTCCTCCCTCCGGGACCCAACTCCGGACACGGCCTCCCCACGCAGCGGGCGGCCGTGCAGAACGGCGCGGCTCTGCACGCGGATGAGCGCGACGCCGAGGATGTGATCGATCTGCGCGACGTGCTCGGCGTACTGCGCCGGCACCTGAAGCTCGTGCTCGGCGTCACCTTCGTGGTCGCGGCGCTCGCCGGGTGGCTCGCCTATCGCACCAAGCCGGTCTATCGCGCCAACGCGGTGATCCGCATCGCCGACGTGCGCGGCGCGATGACGGCGGGGCTCGACAACCCGATGGCGAACGGAATGGGGAGCAGCATCTGGAGCGATCCCGTCCTGTCACAGATCCAGGTGCTCCTGAGCCGCGGCGTCGCGCGCGACGTGATCGAGCGCCACCCGCTCGGTCCCCGCATCTACACCGACGGCTTCACGCCCACCCTGCTGAGCGCTGTCTCGCTCGACTCCACCGTGACGAGCGATACGATCTCCTTCGAGTTCGGCGAGAAAGAATACACCCTGCTCCACGGCTCCTCAGCCACGCCGCAGCGCGCATCGTACGGCGCACCCGTGAAAGTGGAGGGGGTGGGCTTCACGCTCACCGAGCGCCCGCAGCGCCGGAGCGGGACGCTGTACGTGGCGTCGCTCAACGAAGCCATAGATGGCTTCATGGAGCAGCTCAATGCGCAGGCGCGCAAGAATACAGACGTCATAGATGTCTCCTACAGCGCCACTAGCCCGGTGATTGCGCGCGAGGTGGTGAACACCGCGGTCTCCGCCTTCCAGCGCACCAACGCGTATAACACGCAGCAGCAGTCGCGCCGGCGCCGCGAGTTCGTGCAGGAGCAGCTCGAGGAGACCGACTCCATCCTCGCCGCCGCACAGCAGGCGCTGAGCAGCTTTGCCAGTAGCAAGCAGGTGTACGGCTCCGAGCAGAAGATCGCCGCTGAGCAGACGGGGCTCATGGACCTCGAGATGCGGCGGGGTGAGCTGGATGCGGATCGCACGATGTATCGCTCGCTCCTTACGGAGCTCGAGAACACGGATGGGAAGCCGCTCGCCGAGCGGCTCAACGCGCTGGTGTCGTCGCCGGGCGTGGCCGAGAATCCGGTGGTGCAGCAGCTCTACGCCCAGCTCGTGGTGTACGAGGCGAAGCGCGACTCACTCACCACTGGCATTTGGCGGAGCGCAGAGACGAATCCCGACGTGCAGCGGATGAACCAGCTCGTTGCCACCACGGAGCAGCGGCTGGTGGGCGCGGTGCGCAGCCACGTGGACGCGCTCGACGCACGCATCGCCGCGCTCGACGAGCTGAAGACGCGCAACGCCGAGGCGCTACAGGCGCTTCCAGCAACGCAGGCCTCGGAGGCGCGACTCCGCCAGCGCGTGGACGCCACGCGCAAGGTGGCCGACCAGCTCCGCGAGGAGTACCAGAAGGCGCGCATAGCCGAGG
>DASSNL010000240.1:0-9279 GCA_035688075.1 Gemmatimonadaceae bacterium | reverse complement strand
ATGCCGCGCGGCCACGCCACCCCATGACAGCACCGAAACAAGATTCAGTCGCCGGGTTCGAGGCGAGCTACGATCCCACCGCCATAGAACGGAAGTGGCAGGAGCGCTGGAACGAGCGCTCCACCAACTCTCCCGACCTCGACCGGGCGCCCAAGCCGTTCTACCAGCTGATGATGTTCCCCTACCCGTCTGCGGAGGGGCTGCACATCGGCAACGTGTTCGCGTTCACGGGGAACGACATACATGGACGATTCCAGCGGCTGAAGGGGAACAACGTCTTCGAGCCGATCGGCTTCGACGCCTTCGGGATTCACTCGGAGAACTACGCGCTGAAGGTCGGGATCCACCCCATGGAGCTCATCCCGCGGAACATCGAGAACTTCCGCCGGCAGCTGCGACGGGTCGGCCTCATGGTGGACTGGTCGCACGAGCTCTCCACCACCGATCCCGACTACTACAAGTGGACGCAGTGGATCTTCCTGCAGCTCATGGACCGGGGGCTGGCGTACAGGAAGAAGGCGGCGGTGAACTGGTGTCCGTCGTGCAAGACGGTGCTCTCCAACGAACAGGTGGTCAATGGCGCCTGCGAGCGCTGTGGGACGCCCGTGGAGCAGCGCTTCCTGGAGCAGTGGTTCTTCAGGATCACGGACTACGCGCAGCGGCTGCTGGATGATCTGGACTGGATCGACTGGTCGGAGACCACGAAGACCGCGCAGCGGAACTGGATCGGCCGCTCCGAGGGCGCCGAGGTGCGCTTCCGAGTAGGTGAGGAGGAGATCGCCGTCTTCACCACGCGGCCGGACACGATCTTCGGGGCTACCTACCTGGTGCTGGCGCCGGAGCATCCTCTGGTCTTGGTGATCACCACTGCCGAGCAGCGCGCCGCCGTGGACGCGTACGTCACCCGCACCGCGAAGCAGGATCTGGTCGCGCGCAAGGTGACGGAGAAGGAGAAGACGGGTGTCTTCACCGGCGCGTACGCGAGGAACCCGGCCACGCGCCAGGACATCCCGATCTGGATCGCCGACTACGTGCTGATGGAGTACGGCACCGGCGCCATCATGGCCGTGCCGGGGCACGACGAGCGCGACTTCCAGTTCGCCGAGAAGTTCGATCTCCCGATCGTGCGCGTAGTGGCCGGCGAGGGCGACGATGCGAGCACTACGGTCGCGGAAGCGTTCACGGCGAGCGACGGTGGACGCCTGGTGAACTCCGGGCGCTTCGACGGACTCGGCGTGGACGAGGGGAAGCGCCAGATCGTGGAGTGGCTCGAGGCCGAGGGCGCAGCCAAGGGAACGGTGACCTACCGGCTGCACGACTGGGCCATCTCCCGTCAGCGCTACTGGGGACCGCCGATCCCCGTCATCTACTGCGACGCCTGCGGCGTTCAGCAGGTGCCGGAGAAGGATCTGCCGGTGGTTCTCCCGTACGTGGAGGACTTCCGGCCGGACGACAGCGGCGTGTCGCCGCTCGCACGGCACGAGGATTGGTACCGGGTGCCCTGTCCGGAGTGCGGGAAGATGGCGCGTCGCGAGACCGACGTCTCGGACACGTTCCTCGACAGCGCCTGGTACTTCCTGCGCTACCCGAGTTCCGAATTCGACGACCGTCCCTTCGACGCGGAGCGCACGCGACGCTGGCTACCGGTGAACTCGTACATCGGTGGGAACGAGCACGCCGTTCTGCACCTGCTCTACACGCGCTTCGTGACGATGGTGCTGCACGACGCCGGCCACCTGGACTTCGAGGAACCGTTCAGGAAGTTCCGCGCGCACGGGCTGATCATCCGCGAGGGCGCGAAGATGTCGAAGACGAAGGGGAACGTGATCAACCCCGACGAGTACATCGAGCGCTGGGGCGCGGATACGCTGCGCACCTACCTCATGTTCCTCGGTCCCTTCGAGGAGGGCGGTGACTATCGTGAGGCGGGGATTTCCGGCGTGCGCCGCTTCCTCGACCGTCTCTGGGCGTCGGTGCTCGAGATGCGCGCCGACGGCGTGCCCGACGCGTCCGTGATGCGCAAGCTGCACCAGACCATCAAGAAGGTGGGCGACGATATCGAGCGGCTGAGCTACAACACGGCGATCGCGGCGATGATGGAGTACATGAACTCTCTGCGCTCGAACGAGCGCACGCCGCACCGCGCCGAGGTCGAGCCGCTGGTACAGTTGGTATCACCCTTTGCGCCGCACCTGGCCGAGGAGCTCTGGGAGCGCCTGGGTCACGACGTCAGCGTCTTCGACTCCGGCTGGCCCGAGTACGACGAGACGCAGCTGGTGGAGGAGGAGATCGAGCTGGTGGTTCAGGTGAACGGCAAGGTTCGTGGCCGCGTCCGCGTCCCTCGCGAGATCGATCGCGATGCCGCCCTCTCCGCCGCCCTCGCCGAGCCCGGCGTCGCGAAGTTCGTCAACGGCGAACCCGCCAAGGTGATCTTCGTGCCGGGGAGGCTGGTCAACATCGTGGTGAGGTAGAGAGGGGAGATAAGAAAGCAGACAGCAGAAAGCAGTGACTGCAAGGGTTCAGGAGGCAGGGTTCAGGGTTCAGTGACTACCTCGGGGTCGAGAGCCCGACCGCCGGGCAGTTCCTGAACCCTGAACCCTGTAGTTCTGAACCCTCTAGCCCTTCCTGCTTTCTGCTGTGTGCTTTCTCTTTACTTCAGCACCACCGCCAGCCAATCCCCGATGTAATACCCAACCACCGCCACCCCCAGGCCCACGACGAACATGTCGAAGCCGGAGCGGAAGACGCTGCGGCCGGTGAAGATCGAGCGGGCGGCGCCGACCAGGAAGTGCGAGAGCATCGAGATCGCGAAGGAGACGATCATCGCCGGGAGGCCGCGCAGGACGAAGAAGGGGAAGACGGGGATGAGCGCGCCGATCGCGGTGGCGAGGCCCGTGACCCAACCCTCGCGGAGCGGCGATGCACCCTGTTCGCCGATCTTAAGCTCCTCGCGCACGTGCTCGTCGAGCATCCGCTGCGGGTCGGCCATTACCTCGGTGGCGAGCGCGTATGCCGCATCGGCCTCCATACCCTTCGCTTCGTAGATCAGCGCCAGCTCGTCGCGCTCCACCTCGGGCATGAGCTCGATCTCGGTGCGCTCCATCGCGATCTCGTGCTCGTAAACTTCCTGCTCGCTCTTGGCGGCGAGGTAGCCGCTCGAGCCCATCGACAGCGCGTCGGCCACGAGGCCGGCCACGCCAGCGAGGACGATGGTCTCGTGCTGCTGCGTGGCCGTGGCACCCACTACGCCCGCCACGAGGCCGAAGTTGGCGGTGAGGCCGTCGTTGAAGCCGTACACCACGTTGCGCAGAAAGCCACCCGACTCGGCGCGATGCCACGGCTCGCTCCCACGGCCCGCCATCTCGCCGAGCGTGCTTGCATGCTCCGCCGACTCCCGGGCGAGGAGGAGCGCCTCGTCCTTCCCGGTGCCTTGCTCGGGAAGCTGGCGATGCATGCTCAGG
Source organism: Gemmatimonadaceae bacterium (assembly GCA_035688075.1). Taxonomy (GTDB): domain Bacteria; phylum Gemmatimonadota; class Gemmatimonadetes; order Gemmatimonadales; family Gemmatimonadaceae; genus JADGGM01. The sequence goes on along the minus strand of DASSNL010000240.1, from coordinate 5,818 downwards.
TAGCCACGGACCTCGCGTCCCTCCTCGGCGAGGAGGGTGGGGAGGAGGAAGCGCGGGCCGATGGTGCGACCGAGGAATGCGAGGAGCCGCGCGCGGCCGCTGGGACGGAAGGGCTTCGGCGGTCGGCCACCGCGCGTGAGCAGATCGCCCCAGATCGCCAGGTGCCGATCTTCCACTGCAGCGAGCTTCAGGTAGACGCTCTTTTTCTTCTCATCGTCTTCGGCTTCGGCAAGGACGCGGTAGAGGTAGGCCGCGTCTGCTTCGTCCTGCCAGTGCTCCTGAAACAGGTCCAGGTCACCGACGGCCGGGGGATTCGGATTGGCTGTCGCGGTCATGACCCAATATCATCCGGCCGGAAGGAGCACGGCAACCGCGCGACCTGCCACGACCTAGTGCCGGCCGCAGATCCCGCTGCCAGGCACCAGCAGGTCAGAACTCTATCTGCGCTCCGAGCTCGACCACGCGGTTGGGCGGGAGGCCGAAGAATGCCGTGGCGGCGCGGGCGTTGCGCGACATGACCACGAAGAGTTTCTTGCGCCAGCGTGCCATCTCGGTGTTTCCAGTGGGGATCAGTTGCTCGCGGCCCAGGTAGTACGAAGTGTCGTTCGGCCGGATCTTGATCCCCTGCGGCTCGCAGCACTCCATCACCTCGCGCACGCTCGGCGACTGCATGAAGCCGTAGCCGGCGATGATCCGCCAGAATCCCTCGCCCAGCTGCTCCACCCTGGCACGCTCCGACGGCGGCACCTCGGGAACGTCCTTAGTAACGATCGAGAGGAGGATCACCTGCTCGTGGAGCACCTTGTTGTGCTTGATGTGGTGCAGGAGCACGATCGGGGCACCGCTGGTGTCGGAGGTGAGGAATACCGCGGTGCCTGGCACGCGCGGCGGCTTCCGGCGGCGCACGTCCTCGAGGAATAGATCCATCGGAAGACTACCGCTGCGCAGAAGCTCGCGCAGCACGGAGCGTCCCTTCTTCCAGGTCGTCATCAACGTGTAGATGATGATCGCCACTACGATCGGGAACCACCCGCCCGACTCGATCTTCACGACGTTCGCGCTCAGGAGGGCGGCGTCGATGATGAAGTAAAGCAGGAAGAACGCCCCCGTCTTGGCGAGCGACCACTTGAGAGTTACTTGGCTCAGGACGCTGAAGAGGATCGTGGTGACGATCATCGTCCCGGTCACCGCCACTCCGTACGCCGCGGCGAGGTTCTCGGCCGACTGGAAGCCGACAACCAGGCCGATGCACCCGAACATCAGCGCCTTGTTGACCTCGGGGATGTAGATCTGTCCAGCTTCCTTCTCGGAGGTATGCTTGACCGTTATCCTGGGCGAGTAACCCAGCTGCATAGCGGACTGCGTGAGCGAGAAGGCGCCGGAGATGAGTGCCTGGGAGGCGATCACCGCGGCCATGGTCGCCAGGATGACCATCGGGTAGAGGAGAGCCTCGGGCACCAGCTTGTAGAACGGGTTCGCCGCCGCCGCCGAATCGCGCAGCATGAGCGCGCCCTGGCCGAAATAATTGAGGATCAGGGCGGGGAAGACGACCGCGAACCAGGCGAGCCGGATCGGTCGCCGCCCGAAGTGACCCATGTCGGCGTAGAGCGCCTCGGCGCCCGTCACCACGAGCACCACCGCGCCCAGGATGAAGAATCCGTGCAATCCGTTGTGGGCGAAAAACTGCACGGCGTACCACGGATTGAAGGCGAGGAGAATTCTCGGTTCCAGCGCGATCTCCATCACGCCAAGCGCGCCGATGGAGAAGAACCAGATCAGCATGACCGGGCCGAAGACGATTCCTATCCGGTGCGTGCCGTGCTTCTGGAACATGAACAGCACGAAGAGGATAACCGCGCTGATGGCCACGACCTCGAGGGTGGTGATCGCCGTAGTAGCAATGCGCAGGCCCTCTATGGCGCCCAGCACCGTGATGGCTGGCGTGATGATCCCGTCGCCGTAGAGGAGCGCAGCGCCGAGGAGCCCGAGCGTGATGAGGACGGCCATCCCGATCTTCGCCTTGTCGCCGCTTCCGCCCAGCTTCTGCTGGATCAACGCCAGGAGCGCGAGGACGCCTCCCTCGCCTCGGTTGTCGGCTCGGAGGACGAAGATGACGTACTTGATGCTCACGATGAGGATCAGCGCCCAAACGATGAGCGACAGCACGCCGTAGACGTTCTCCACGGTGGGTGCCACGCCGAAGCCGGGCCGGAAGCACTCCTGCATCGCGTACAGCACGCTGGTGCCGATGTCGCCGTAGACCACTCCTAGGGCGGCGAGGGATAGGCCGGCGAGCTTACGACCGGTAGGCGGTTCGTCGCCGCGGCCGTAGCGCGGAGGTGTGGTCACGCGATCGGCGGGCTCGCGGGTTGGGGGCGCAGCTGGCTTCGGTGGAGTTTCGACGTCCGCTGGAGTGGCGCCCGCTCGCGCGGGTTCAGCGTTCATGGTCTGGTTCGCGGGAGCAGGCGTCCCGGATCGAGTGGACTATCGTAGGCGAGCGCTTGGAGGCGTTGGCTCATATGTCGCGAAAAAACGGGTCGCGGATCAACTCCGCGACCCTACATAGCAATGCAACTTAGCACCTCCACGCCCGCCGTCCAGCGGCGCGGGGGAAAAATCAGCTCTGCTTACCGATCTCTTCTATCTCCCTGGCGGCGCGCCGGAGCACCTCCTTGATCCGGTCGAGACGCTCGGTGTCGCGGGCAAAGCGCGGCGCAGTGGTATAGGTAGCGCGTCCGAGATCCTTGAAGGCGTGGTTCACCTCCATCATCCCCCCGCCGAAGAAACTGGCGCCGATATCGGCGATGCGCTCGAAGATGTCATCCACCGTCGAGCGGTGCTCGCCGAGGTAGTCGCGTCCCGCCTGGGTGATCTCGTAGATCCTCTTGCCGCCCCCTTCCTCCTGGGTCGCGGTGGCGTAGCCCATTTCCTCGAGCATCGTGAGGGTGGGGTACACCGTCCCCGGGGATGGGGAGTAGGCGCCGCCGGAGCGCTCCTCGAGCTCCTTGATGATCTCGTAGCCGTGGCGTGGCTTGTCGGCCAGGAGCTGGAGGATGACGTACTTGAGGTCGCCCTGGTCGAACATGCGTCCGCCGCGGAAGTGGCGGCGTTGGCGTCCCTGGCCGGGAGGACCGCCCCAAAACCAGGCCATGAAGTTGGGGTCGAACCCTCGTCCGTAGCCGCGTTCGGCGCGCGCCCAGCCGCTGAATCCGCCGTGTCTATGGGGTCCGCACATGGTAGCTCCTCCTGAAGATAGTACGGCGATATATCTTTCTCCCGTGCGCACGAAGATATAACGGCCGATATATCTTCGCAAGACCTGACCCCGTCGTCAGCTCCGTATTCTGCTGTAGGTCATCCCCGCGGAAGCGGGGACCCATGTTTGCTAGACTGAACATGGGTCCCCGCTTCCACTGGGATGACGACGGTGGCGACGGAAGGCTGGCCGGTGTGGGCTGGCCGATGTACAATGCAGGGCGTCAATCGGCACAGTAGAGCTTGCTTGCGGGCGGGTCTCCCTCCCGTATCTTCGCGGCACCACCTGTTTGTCCGCGGGGACGAAAGTGCCACTACAACCAAACCTCATCGAACGTCGATTCATCGAGCGCGGCGCCGTTCCCTGGCCGATCCTCGATGCCATGCTCCCCTCCTTCCAGATCGCGGCCGTGACGGCGGCCGCCGAGCTCGGGGTTTTCGGCGCCCTCGCCGAGGGACCGCTAACTACCGAGCGGCTCGCGGCGCGAACCAGCGCATCGCCAGATGGGATGGAAGTGCTCCTCAACGCACTCGATGCCCTGGGCTATGTGGAGCGAAGCGGCGAGAGCGTGCGGCTGACCGCTGCCGCGCGTCGCTCGGTGCCGCTCGAGGAGATCGGAGCGTTCGCTCCCTTCCTATGGGACCAGCTCCGCCTCGTGACCGACACCGCTCGCGCCGTCCGCGAGGCGCCGCCCCGCGGCATCGGTGATGCGGAGAAGATCCAGAGCGGCGCCGTGGGGCGCGGCTTCCAGGCGACCATGCGCTGGATCGCCTCGGCCAACGTCCCGGAGGTAGTGAAGCACGTCGACCTTCCTCCCTCCGCGCGCAGGATGCTGGATGTGGGCGGAAGCCACGGCCTCTACAGCGTAGCGCTGTGCGCCAAGTATCCCTCGCTTCACTCGACGATACTCGATTGGGCGATCGGGGTCGAGGAAGCTCGCGAGACGATGACTGCGCACCCGGAGGTCGCCGACCGGATCGACTTCACGGTCACCGACTTCGAGAAGGAGGAGCTCCCCGGCGGCTACGACGTGGTGTTCCTCGGGAACATCGTCCACGGTCTCTCACCCGAAGAGAATCTGGCGCTCTTCGAGAAGATCTCCCGCGCGACCACGCCATCGGGCATGGTGGTGATTCTCGACCAGCTGGCCGGTGCGAAGGGCTCGCACTTCACGCGCTCGGTGGCCGCGCTCATCGGACTCAACCTCTTCATCGTGCGCGGTGGGAGGAGTTACCGCTTCGAGGAGCTGCAGGAGTTGCTCGACAAGGCCGGTTTCTCAGGCGTCACGCGAACGGCTCTGCGCCGCGCGCCTGGGACGTCGATCGTCACGGCGAGGAAAACGAGCTAGACGACGAGGTCTGACCCGATTGCCTTACATCGTCATCCCCGCGAAAGCGGGGACCCATGTTAGCGGGCTAGAACATGGGTCCCCGCTTTCGCGGGGATGACGGCTGATGCGTCCCCGCTTACGCGGGGATGACGGGCGTTTCAGCCCGCTAACTCTTCCAGCGCGCGCTGGACGTAGACGCGCACCATTTCCTTCCGCCAGGCGAGCGTGAAGTCCGTATTGTCCATCGGCTTGGCCGGACGGAACGCCGCATCAGCGGCAGCGCCGATGGAGGTGGCGTCGAGCCTCGAGCCCGTGATCGCTTCGGCCGCTTCGGTGATCTCCATTGGATACGACGCTACGCCGCCGAGGACGATCCGCGCCGCTCGCACGATCCCCTCGTCCGCGAAATCCACGCGCGCGGCCACTCCCAGCACCGGGAAGTCGAAGGAGCCGCGCCGCCGCAGCTTCTGGTATGTGGCGCGCCAGGAGCCGCGCGGCGGCAGATGGTAGCTCACTAGCAGCTCGTCGGGCTCCTTGGTGAGGTAGCGCATCCCATCATTGTTGTAGAGCGCCGCAGCCGCGATCCGTCGCTCGCCGCGCGCGCTCGCGAGCGTCACTTCGGCGCCGATCGCAACGGCCACTGGCACGCCGTCCGACGACTGCACCGCCCAGCAACGCGGGCTCGACGGCGCCACCCAGCAGATCGCGCCATCCTTCTTCATGCAGAAGTCGATCGCCTTCCGCCACTCGTACGTCTGGTCGTAGTAATTGCAGCGCGTGTCGAGGAGAAGATTTCCGCCGATCGTTCCCATGTTGCGGAGGAGCGGCGTGGAAACCAGATGCGCGGCGCGCGCCACGGCCGGGTAGTGCTCCACGATGAGCGGATGCCGCGCCAGCTCGGTGAGCGTGACTCCCGCACCGATGCTCACTCCACTCTCGGGGGTCCCTTCTATGGTAGCGAGCTCCGGGATCTTCGCGAGCGAGATCACCGTGCGCGGCGTCTGCTGCCGGCGCTTCATGTTCGGGTACAGATCGGTGCCACCCGCCACGAACATCGCGTCGTCACCGGCCTGGGCGCGGACGCCGATGGCGTCCGCCACGCTGCCCGGCTGCACGTAGTCGAAGCGCGGTAGTCTGAGCATCAGCTCTCTCCTCCCACCTCGCTGTGCGCTCTCTCGTCCGCCTCGCGGCCGGTGCCACCCTGCGCGGGAGTGAGAATCCGCGCGGGCTCG
>DASSNL010000205.1:0-7647 GCA_035688075.1 Gemmatimonadaceae bacterium | reverse complement strand
GGAGGCGCTTTGCCACCTTCGCGCATCCACGCCCGTAGTACTACTGACCAGGTGTGTGAACCTCTTCCAGGCAGGACACCATGGAACAGCAGAACGACTGGACGGACCCCGCGGGAGGACCAGGCGCTTCGGGCGGACAACCGGAGCCGCCCGCTACGGAAGGGATCGACGACCAGCCCATAGTCGACGAGACTCTCTCGCTCACCACCGCGAAAGCGGACACCGGCAAGCGCGTCGTGGCGGCGATCATCGACTGCATCGTCGCTGCCGTGCTCAACTTCATCCCGGCGATCGGCGGCCTCGCGGCAGCCGCGTACTGGCTCGTGCGCGACGGCATGGAGATCGACTTCATGGATCGTCGCTCGATAGGCAAGAAGGTGATGAAGCTCAGACCCATCCGACTCGACGGTCAGCCGATGGACATCGATACCTCGGTGCGGCGCAACTGGATGTTCGCGCTCGGCGGCGTGGCCTGGTTCCTCAAGTACATCCCGATCTTCGGCTGGCTGCTCTTGCCATTGGTCGGAATTGCGGCGCTCGCACTCGGGCTCTACGAGCTCTTCCGCGTGATAACCGATCCGCAGGGACGACGTCTCGGCGACACCATGGCAGGCACGAAGGTGATCGAGGTGGCCGATTGATCGCGGCTCCCACGCGGAGCACCGTCCTCCGCACTCTCGGCGTCGCTTTCATCTGCGCCGCGGCTGGCCGGCCAGCCGCGGCGCAGGTCGTTCCGAAGATCCCCTTCGAGAAGTACACGCTCGACAACGGGCTCGAGGTGATCCTGGCGCCCGATCATTCGACGCCCGTGGTTGCCGTGAACACCTGGTACCACGTCGGGTCGGGCGATGAGCAGCCAGGTCGAACCGGCTTCGCTCACCTCTTCGAGCACATCATGTTCATGGGCTCGGAGCACGTCCCGGTGGGGAAGTTCGACAACTGGCTCGAGGCAGCGGGGGCGAACAACAACGGCTCCACGACCCAGGATCGAACCAACTATTACGAGTGGATGCCGTCCAACGCGCTCCCGCTCGCGCTATGGCTCGATGGCGACCGGATGGGCTACCTCCTTCCCACCATGGATCAGGCGAAGCTCGACCTGCAGCGCGACGTGGTGAAGAACGAGCGGCGCCAGAGTGTGGACAACGTCCCCTACGGGAGGGCGAACGAGACAATCCTCTCCGCGCTCTTCCCCGAGGGGCATCCGTATCACCATAGCGTGATCGGTTCCATGGCCGACCTTTCGGCCGCCTCGCTCGATGACGTCAAACAATTCTTCAATACCTACTACGCTCCGAACAACGCCACGCTCGTCATAGCTGGCGACTTCGACACCGACTCGGCGAAGACATGGGTGGAGCGGTACTTCGGCCAGATCCCGCGCAACCCGCATCCGCCACCGCGGCCCGCAGTGCCGTCGTTCGAGATACCGCGTGACACGTTCATGGTCCTCGAGGACCATGTCCAGCTCCCGCGCCTGTACCAGAGCTGGCACACGGTGAAGGCGTTCGCGGATGACGATGCCGCGCTCGACGTGCTCGCGTACGTGCTCGCAGGCGGGAAAAACTCGCGGCTCTACAAGCGGCTCGTGTACGACCTGCAGGTGGCGCAGGACACTCGTGCGTTTCAGGCGAGCATGCGGCTCGATGGCTACTTCCAGATCGTGGTGACGCCCAAGCCGGGGCAGACGCCGTCGCGCATGGCGTCGCTGGTGCGAGAGGAGATCGAACGGGTGATCACGAACGGCATCGAGCCGCGCGAGCTGGAGCGCGCTCGGAACAGCATCCTCGCCAATCAGATCGATCAGCTGGCGTCGGTGCTCGGTAAGTCCGACCGTCTGAACTACTTCAATTACTTCGTGGGCACGCCAGACTATACGCGGCAGGACGCGGAGCGCTACCGGAGAGTGACCGCCGCGGACGTTCAGCGCGTGGCTCGCAGCTACCTCAGCACGCCGAGCGTGGTGCTCACCGTGGTTCCGGAGGGGAAGACCGAGATGATGGTGACAGCGGCGGAAGGTGGCCGATGAGCTCACGCGCGATATTTGCCGCACTCTTCGCTGTAGCGCCGCTGGCGTGCGCACCGCGTCCAGCGGAGCCTCCCGCACCTGCGCCGACACCCTCCACCACCGAATCGCCCGCTCCCGCGCAACCGGCCAGGGTAGACATCACGAAGCCGCCCGAGCTCGCGCCGCCGCCTGCGCTCGATCTCCCGCCGATCGTGACCCGGAAGCTCGACAACGGGCTCTCGCTCATGATCGTGGAGCAGCACGAGCTGCCGGTGGCGGACTTCGTCATGCTCGTACGTACCGGCGGTGAAGCCGATCCGGCGCGGCTCGGCGGGCTCGCGTCGCTCACCGCCGACATGCTCGACGAGGGCACCACTACGCGCCACGCGCTCCAGATCGCCGACCAGACTGCATACCTCGGCGCCGACCTGTCGACCTCCAGTGGATGGGACCGATCGGTGGTCGCGCTCCATACGACCACCGCGCAGATGGACAGCGCGCTCGCCCTCTTCGGCGACGTGCTGCTGCATCCGGCGTTCCCCGAGGCCGACCTCGCGCGCGTCCGCAAGGCGCGAACCACCTCACTCCTGCAGCTCGAGGACTACGGCCCCGCGATCGCGGATCGTGTCTTCGATAAAGTCGTGTTCGGCGACCGCAATCCATACGGCCACGCGCTGAGTGGAACCAGAGAATCGGTGGCAGACATTGCCCGCTCCGACATCGCGCACTTCTACCAGACGTACTACCGGCCGAACAATGCCACGCTGATCGTGGTCGGCGACGTACACCCCGATGAGGTGGAGCGTCGCACACGCGCCATCTTCGGCTCGTGGAAGAGCGGAGACATTCCCGCCACGCAGTACGGTCCCACCCCACCGGCTGGGACTCGCACGATCTATCTGGTCGATAAGCCCGCCGCGGCGCAGTCATCGTTCCGGATAGGTGGAGTGGGAGTCGCGCGCTCGACGCCCGACTACTTCGCCATCGAAGTGATGAACACCATTCTCGGCGGCTCCTTTACGAGCCGACTGAATCAGAACCTGCGCGAGACGCACGGCTACACGTACGGCGCAGGATCGGGCTTCTCGATGCGGCGCGAGCCCGGGCCGTTCACCGCCGAGGCCGAGATCGTCGCGGCGAAGACCGACTCGGCGCTCGTTCAGTTTCTCGCGGAGTTGAAGGCGATCCGCGACACGGTACCGGAGGCCGAGCTCGCGAGGGCGAAGCAGCTGCTCCAACTGCAGCTCCCCGGCGACTTCGAGACCACCCGAAGCATCGCCTCCCGCCTCGTACCAGTGGCGGTCTACGATCTGCCGCTCGACTTCTACAACCAGTACGTGGGCCGAATCGGCGCGGTTGGCCAGGCCGACGTGCTGCGCGTCGCACGGCAGGAGATAAAGCCCGACTCGGTGGACATCGTGATAGTGGGCGACAGCAAGCTGGTGGAGCCGGGTCTCGAAGCGCTCGGCGTGGCCCCGGTCGAGCGACTCACACTGACGGGCGAGCCCATACGCCCGTGATCGCGTCCACCTGGCACACCCGCGCAAGCGATTCCCGTCATTCCCGCGTAAGCGGGAATCCATGTTGCCCAGCCGAACATGGGTCCCCGCTTTCGCGGGGATGACCGGGAGGAGGATCAGTCAATGAGAGGTGTACCCCGCTACGCGCTGGCGCTTGCCGTGATCACCGCGACGAGCGCGACCGCGCTTGCCGCCCAGCAGCGCCGGCCGATCACGCAGAACGATCTCTATAGCTTCAAGTGGGTAGCCGACCCGCGGATCTCGCCCGATGGGAAGCAGGTCGCGTACGTGCTCGTGACGGTGGATAGTGCGCGCAAGGGCTACGAGACGAGCATCTGGGGCGTCGGCACCGACGGCTCCTCACCACCGCGCCGGCTCACATCCGGGAAGCACGACGCCGGGCCGCGCTGGTCGCCAGACTCGCGCACGCTGGCCTTCGTTCGCGCGCCGGAGGGAGGGAGGCCGCAGATCTACCTGCTGTCGATGAGCGGCGGCGAAGCGCGGCAGCTGACCGAGGCTACACGCGGCACGTCGGCGCCCGCGTGGTCGCCGGATGGGAAGACCATCGCCTTTACGAGCGACATGAAGCAGTCCGACCTGAAGGACACCACGCGCTCGGCCGACAGCACGCGAGCCGACGGCGACGGCGCGAAGGACGACAGCGCGAGCTCCGACCAGGAAAGCGACGTGCATGTCATAACGCGCGCCGTCTTCCGTTTCAACGGACAGGGCTTCATCGACTACACGCGCCACAACCACATCTTCACCGTGCCGGTGGCGCCGGACGCCGGCATGCCGGTGAAGGCGAAGCAGATCACTTCGGGCGATTTCGACGAGGGGAGCCTCGCGTGGAGTCCTGACGGCGCACGAATCTTCTTCACCAGCGACCGGGTGCTCGAGCCGTACTACTATCCGCCCGACGGAAACATGTACTCCGTTTCCGCAACGGGTGGCGAGATCACGAAGGTGATCGACATCAATGGCCCGGTAGGTGGCGCCGTTCGATCTCCCGACGCGAAGTCGTTCGCCTTCTCCGGCTTCATCAACCCCGCGAAGCCTCGATCGCACGACCAGACCGATCTCTTCGTCTACTCCGATGGGAAGGCGAGAAACCTCACGGCAAGCTACGATTTCTCGGTGGGCGATGGACCAGGTGGCGACCAGGCAGCTCCGCGCGGCGGGGGCGGCTACACGCCGCTCGTCTGGACCGCCGATGGCAAGGGGATCATCGTCACCACCGGTGAGCACGGCGCGTCGAACCTGATGCGCTTCGATGTGGCCTCCGGCAGAGCGGAGCCGCTCACCACGGGCGACCACGACATCATGGCGTACAGCGCGACGCCCGACGCGTCGCTCTTCGCGCTCACGATCAGCGACGCGACGCACATCGGCGACGTATACGCATTCTCCCCGGCGAGCAAGCGCCTCACGCAGCTCACGCACGTCAACGACTCGCTCTTCAAAGGTCTCGAGCTCTCCGAGCCGGAGCAGTTCTGGTACCGCAGCTTCGACGGACGAAAGATCGAGGGTTGGATTCTCAAGCCGCCCGGCTTCACCGCGGGGAAGAAGTACCCGATGATCCTCGAGATCCACGGCGGTCCACATACCAACTACGGCTACACCTTCTTCCACGAGTTCCAGTGGATGGCCGCGAAGGGGTACGTGGTGCTCTATACGAACCCTCGCGGGAGTACTTCGTACGGTCAGGATTTCGGGAACGTCATTCAGTACCGCTACCCTGGCGACGATTACAAGGATCTCATGGTGGCCGTCGACTCGCTCGTGCGGCGCGGTTACATCGACGAGAAGCGGCTCGGCGTCACGGGCGGAAGCGGCGGCGGACTTCTCACCAACTGGACCGTGACGCAGACCAACCGCTTCGCGGCCGCCGTGTCGCAGCGCTCGGTAGCCGACTGGATTGGATTCTGGTACAGCGCCGACTTCACTCTCTTCACGCCTACGTGGTTCCAGAAGCCGCCGTACGAGGACGCTCCGGAGTATCTCGACCGCTCGCCCACGCACTTCGCGAGCAGGATCAACACTCCGCTGATGCTCATCGACGGCGAGGCCGACTTCCGCACCCCTCCGGGCCAGGGCTCGGAAGCGATGTTTCGCTCGCTCAAGGCGCAACACAAACCCACCGCCCTCATTCTCGTCCCGCGCGAATCACACGAGCTTTCCCGCTCCGGCGAGCCCAAACACCGCGTCGCCCGTCTCCACCACATTCTCAACTGGTTCGACAAATACCTGATGGGGAAGAGGGTGACGGAGTACGATGTGAGGTGAGGGGGAGAGGGGAGAAAGCAGAAGGCAGGAAGGGCTAGAGGGTTCAGGGTTCAGGGTTCAGGAACTGCCCAGGAAAAGAGATCTCGACCCCGAGGTAGTCACTGAACCCTGAACCCTGCCTCCTGAACCCTGTAGTTGTGAACCCTTGCAGTTCACTGCTCTCTGCTTTCTGCTTTCTCTCGGATCACTCCCCGGCTTCCCTTCCCCTCCTCCCCTCACTAACGTATTCCGATCGGCCGTCAGTCTTGGGCATCGTAACAGGGGTAGATCAATGAGCGGCGTACGCGTACTCGTGGGGACGAGGAAGGGGGCGTTCATCCTCACGGCAGACGGGAAGCGCGACAAGTGGGACATCAGTGGGCCGCACTTCGCGGGGTGGGAGATATACCACATGAAGGGATCGCCCGTGGACGGCGATCGCATCTACGCGTCGCAGAGCAGCGGGTGGTTCGGGCAGCTGATTCAGCGATCGGACGACGGTGGAAAGAGCTGGGAGCCTGTTGGGAACGAGTTCACCTATAACGGGATTCCGGGCACCCACCAGTGGTACGACGGTACGCCGCACCCCTGGGAGTTCAAGCGTGTCTGGCATCTCGAGCCATCGCTCGCCGATCCCGACACCGTGTACGCAGGCGTCGAGGACGCGGCGCTCTTCAAGACCACCGACGGCGGAAAGTGCTGGGAGGAGCTCTCCGGGCTCCGCTGCCACACGTCGGGGTCGCGGTGGTCGCCTGGCGCGGGCGGGATGTGTCTGCATACCATCATCGCCGACCCGGCCGACAAGGAGCGCATGTTCGTTGCCATCTCCTCGGCGGGAGCGTTCCGCACAGATGACGGTGGCAGCAGCTGGCAGCCGATCAACCGCGGCCTGCGCTCCGAGTACATCCCCGACCCGCACGCCGACGTGGGCCACTGCGTTCACCGGCTCGCGATGCATCCCTCACGTCCCAACACCCTGTTCATGCAGAAACACTGGGATGTGATGCGCACGGACGACGGCGGCGATTCGTGGCAGGAGATCAGCGGCGATCTTCCCACCGACTTCGGATTCGCGATCGACGTTCACGCTCACGAGCCGGACACGGTATACGTGATCCCGATCAAGAGCGACTCCGAGCACTACGTCCCCGACGGGAAGCTCCGCGTCTTCCGCAGCCGCACCGGTGGCAACGAATGGGAGCCGCTCGGCAAGGGGCTACCGCAGAGCCACTGCTACGTGAACGTGCTGCGTGACGCCATGGCCGTGGACCGGCTCGACGAGTGCGGGATCTACTTCGGCACCACCGGCGGCCAGGTATACGCCTCGGCCGATTCCGGTGACAGCTGGATGCCGATCGTGCGCGACCTGCCGAGCGTGCTCTCGGTAGAAGTTCAGACGCTCGCATGATCCGCGTGGTACTTCCGGTGCCGCTGCGAATCGTGGCGCGCATCGACGGTGGCGAGGTGGAGCTGGACGTCCGCGATGTGGTCACGCAGCGCACCGTGCTCGACGCGCTGGAAGCGCGCTACCCCACGCTGCGCGGGACCGTGCGCGATCACGTGACCAAGCGTCGTCGCGACTTCGTGCGCTTCTACGCGTGCGAGGAGGATCTCTCACACGAGCCGCCCGACGCTCCGCTCCCCGAGGCGGTGGCTTCGGGGGAGGAGCCACTGCTCATCGTAGGGGCGACGGCGGGCGGGTAAACGACGGGGTCAGGTCTGGAACCCGTGCGCCATGTCATCCCCGCTTGCGCGGGCATCCATACCGCAGTCATCCCCGCGGCTTGCGGGGATCAATACCGCAGTCATCCCCGCGTAAGCGGGGATCCATGTTCTGCTCGGTCAACATGGATT
>DASSNL010000125.1:0-75714 GCA_035688075.1 Gemmatimonadaceae bacterium | reverse complement strand
TTCGATCTGCGCGATGGCCAGATTCAGTGCCTTTTTCTTGTCGTCCTGTATGCTGGAGACAGCCATGCTAGTCCGCTCTGCGCTGAAACGTGAAACAACCCCTTGATCTGGCCGTGCCGAGGGAATCTACCTCGATTCCCGACAATTCCCAGACCCGAATAAAATACGAAAGGTAGGCTCCGGAGTCAAGCCTTCCAGGGGAGGGAGAAGGCGTTTTCGACGTGCCGAACGCGGGCACGCTCACCCTCGATTAGTACCCCGACCACGTCGAATCGATACGTGTGTTCCGGTGATCCGAAGCGTGAGATCCAGACCCTGGCGGAACGTACCAGCTCGCGCTGTTTCCGCCAGTTGACCGCTTCGATCGGGTGTCCGAAATTGGCTCCCCTGCGCGCCTTGACCTCCACGAACGCCACCGCCCCGCCCCGCTCCACTACCAGGTCGAGGTCGCGGTGCCCGCTCCTGTACCGCTTCGCGAGCACCCGCCACCCCCGCTCCACCAGCCACCGCTCCGCTATCCGTTCGCCCAGCTTCCCCAGGCCCTGCCGATCGTTTGACATGGGCGGCAAGATGGGGGGATCTCGGCGGGGAGCATCATCGAAAATGCTGTCCGTGGATCAAATCTCGGCGCGACTGTGGGGTTCGCCTCGAGGGCCGGTTTGGCGCGCTGACCTGCGCACGCGGAGGGCGCAGAGAGAACTGAGAGGGCGCGGAGAGAGTCCTAAAGCAGCGGGAATCGCGATTCTGTTCAAAGATCCAGCCAAGAGATGCCTCCAATGAGATAGGGGGAACTGCTCCCTCGCCTCTGGTTCGGCCCAAGCGGGCACGACTCGAGGTGCGGGATCAGTTCCCCCAAAGCTCGGATGACTCTCTCTCGGAGGGATTCACGAACGGAGCGGCGAGGCGCGCCTGTAAGGCGGTTCTCCGCGCCCTCTCAGTTCTCTCTGCGCCCTCCGCGTGCGCAGGTCAGCGCGCTGCACTGGAGCGCCGAGATGGGGGCAGACAAGCCGAGATGAATCCGCCCTACCCCCCGCAGATCCTATCCAGATCTTCCAGCCCGGCCAAGACGTCACGCGCCTTGGAGCCGTCGGGTGGGCCGAGGACGCCGGCTTCGTGGAGCTGGTCGATGATGCGCGCGGCGCGGCCGTACCCGATCTTGAGGCGGCGCTGCAGAAGGGACGTCGATCCGAGTTGATGCTGGATCACCACCTCGGCGGCTTCGCGGAAGAGTTTGTCCCGCTCGCCGGGCTCTGTCGATTCCTGGCCGCCGTTCGCTTCCATCGCCTCGCGCTGGCGGATCTCCTCGAGGATGTCGGACTCCGCCTCGAGTGGCTCCTCGGGGATCAGTCCCTCGGCCTCCGCCTTCGCGCGGCGCTCCTCGGCGCGTCCCTCGTACCACTGCATCAGCCGCTCGGTGTCCTCGCTGCTGATGTAGGCGCCCTGCAGACGGGCGGCCTCCGACTTCCCCGGAGGGATGAAGAGCATGTCGCCGTTCCCCAGAAGAGTCTCGGCGCCGACACCGTCGATGATCGTGCGGCTGTCCACCTGCGATGCCACGCGGAACGCGATCCGACTGGGGAAGTTCGCCTTGATCAGACCCGTGATGACGTTCACGCTCGGACGCTGCGTCGCGAGTATCAGGTGCAGGCCGATCGCGCGTGCCTTCTGCGCGAGCATGGCGAGCGGCGTCTCCACCTCGCCCTGCACCGTCATCATCAGGTCCGCTAGCTCGTCGATGACGACCACGATGTACGGGATCACATCGCCGGTGTAGGTCAGATCCTCGAAGGCGACGTCCGCGCGCTTGGGGCGCTTGAGTTTGTCGCCGGCCTGCACACGGCGGTTGAAGTCCTGGATGTTGCGGCAGCCGTTCGCCGCGAGAAGCTCGTAGCGCTCCTGCATCTCGATCACCGCCCACTTGAGCACCGCGGCCGCGTCGCGGTTGTCGGTGATCACCTTGTGTCGTAGATGCGGGAGCACGTTGTACACCGAGAGCTCCACCATCTTCGGATCCACCATCAGGAAGCGGAGCGTGCGCGGCGTGTGCCGGTACGCCAGGCTCGTGATGATGGTGTTCACGCACACCGACTTTCCGGAGCCGGTGGCGCCGGCGATCAGGAGGTGCGGCATCTTGGCGAGGTCGGCGACGATCGGCTTCCCCTCCAGATCCTTTCCCAGCGCTATGGGGAGCGCGGCGCGCGCGCCCTGATACTCGCGCGACTCCACCAGCTCGCGGAACGCGACGATCTCGGCGGACGGGTTGGGCACTTCGACGCCGACGGCGCCTCGCCCGGGGATCGGAGCCACGATCCGGATGCTCGCAGCGCGCATGGCGAGCGCGAGATCGTCGGCGAGGTTCGCGATCTGCCGCACCTTCACACCCGGCGCGGGCTCGACCTCGAACTGCGTCACCACTGGTCCGGTGGTGCGTCCGGTTATCTCCGCCTCCACGCGGAAGGTGCCCAGAGCATCCTTGAGCTTCGCTCCCATCTCGTCGAGCTCGCGGCGCCCCGCGTCCACATTCCTCGGCGGGCTCGGGGTGAGCAGCTCGATCGGCGGCAGCTCCTGGTGTCGCTCGGTGAGCTCCTCGGTTGCCTCGATCGCGGCCGCGATCCGCTCGTCGTTTTCCAGCGAGGCGGCGGCCTTCCCCTTCTTGCCGCGCCTGGGGATCGGGAAGAGCTCGCGCGGCTCAGCGGCGGCAGGCTCGCTCGACTCCGCGCGCATCAGCGACGGATCGATCGCGGGCATCTCCTCGGGCGTAGGCTCGAGCGTGGTCGCATCGGCCGCGGCGGCCACGGCGCTCTTGCGCCGCCTCCAGCGTGGGCGCGGCTGCTCGTCTTCCTCCTCTTCCGCATCGGCGTCATCCGCTTCGACAGCGCTCACGCGCGGCGGCACGGTACCGACCACTACGCGGATGGGATTCCACGCGAGGGTCAGAATCGTGAGCGCGCTGAAGGCCAGCACCACGGCGAGCCACGCACCCCAGTGGAGTCCAGCCTCCAGGTAATACGCCACGAAGCCGCCCCAGAGGCCCGCGAGGTGGCTCGACTCCCGTCCAGCATCCACCGTGAGAGCGATGGCGATCGGGAGGAGGAGCACCACGCCGATCAGGAAGAAGAGCCAGGAGCGATCGGTGTCGGAGCGCATGCGACCAAAGAGGCGGAGCGCGTGTACGGCTGGAATGAGTGGGATCAGGAATGCGGCAGGCGCACCCACGAGCGCCACGAGTCCCGCGCGAACGCAGGCACCCGCGGGTCCCATGAGTGAGGCGGCCCGAGTACAGCTCCCCCTCACGGCGCCGTGGCCTCCCACTACCGCCACCGCGAGGAAGATCGCGAAGAGGAGGAGTGCTACGCCGGTGAGCTCCCTGCGCAACTGGGCTCTGCCCATCCCGGCTACCTCTCCAGCCGCGGACCGAGCGCCGTGATCTGGCGGTCCTGGTAGAGCGGTACTATGGGGAAGGCGTCGACTGTCGCGCAGATCTCGAGATCCTTCTCGAAGCCTGCCGCGGCGAGTGCGCGTCCGTGCTCGGAGTCGGCGAAGAGTCGGGCGAGGTCGTCGCCGTACTTCGCGTCGAGCATCATGCATACGGTGGCCGCGTCGCTCAGCTCCACGTCGGGGATGTGCTCGGTGATGTCTCTCACGTAGCGACCCGCGCACGCGGCGTCCTCGAGTGAGAAGAGCCGCTCGCGCCCCGCGCAGATGATCGTGACCGCCGTGCCGCCGCGAAGCGCTGTGCGCAGTAGCGCCGACACGGCGCTCAGATTGACGTACGAGGCGACGACCACGTCGCGTGCGCCCTGAATCCCGGCCAGAGCCGTGGTCCCGTTAGTGGTGGTCATGAGCACCGTGGTGCCCTCGACCGAATCGCGCGACACCTCGAGCGGCGAGTTGCCGAAGTCGAAGCCGGATATGGGGAGCATCTTGTGCTCGCCGGCGAGTCGCACCTGCGAGCGCCCGAACTGTCTGGCGCGCGTGATCACTTCGTCCGCGCTCTCGAGCGGGACCACGTTCCGTGCGCCGTTGGCCAGCGCGGCGGCAATCGTGGTCGATGCCCTGAGGACATCGATCACGGCCACCACGCGCCCGTTCACGGCGGCCGGCGCGCTCGTCGCCGGCCCGAACAACACATCGATTCGCATCTACCGCTCCCGCAACAGGTCGCCTTCGCGCTCCAGGAACTTGGTGTCCACTTCGCCGGCCTGGAACCGGGGGTTCTGCATCAGACGTCCCAGGAAGGGGATGGTCGTGGTGACTCCCTCGAGCACGAAGCTCTCGAGGGCAGTCTGCATTCGCTTGATGGCCTCTGGCCGGTCGCGTCCCTGGCAGATGAGCTTACCGAGCAGCGAGTCGTAGTAGGGAGGAACCGTGTAGCCGGCATACACGTGCGAGTCGACGCGCACACCTGGGCCGCCAGGTGGGTGGAAGACGTCAATCCGCCCTGGCGATGGCTGGAAGTTGCGCTCGGGGTCCTCAGCGTTCACGCGCACCTCGATCACGTGACCGCGCAACGCCGGAAGCTCCGTGACGGAGAGCGGTTCGCCGGAAGCGACGCGGATCTGCTCCTTCACGAGATCCACTCCGGTGAGCATCTCGGTCACCGGATGCTCCACCTGGATGCGGGTGTTCATCTCCATGAAGTAGAACGAACCGTCCTCGTCGAGGAGCATCTCGATGGTGCCCGCGCCCACGTAGTTGATCGCGGCCGCGCCACGGATGGCCGCGTCGCCCATTGCCTGCCGCAACTCCGGGGTGACCGCAGGGCTCGGCGCCTCCTCCACCAGCTTCTGGTGACGACGCTGCACGGAACAGTCGCGCTCGCCCAGGTGGATGACGTTGCCGTGCTTATCACCGAGTATCTGGAATTCGACGTGACGCGGCCGCGCGAGATACTTCTCCACGTACACGTCGCCGGAGCCGAAGGCGGAGAGTGCCTCGGAGCGGGCGAGCTGGAAGGCACGGGCAAAGTCGTCGGGGTCGTTGGCGACGCGCATTCCCTTCCCGCCGCCGCCGGCTGCCGCCTTGATGATCACCGGGAAGCCGATGCCGCGCGCGAACTCGAGCGCCTCGTCGGAATCCTCTACCGGCCCGGGCGTGCCCGGCACCACCGGGACGCCAACTTCGGCCATCGCCTTTCGCGCTGCCGCCTTGTCGCCCATCACGCGGATCTGCTCGGCCGTGGGACCGATGAACGCGATGTTCGACGCCGCGCACGTTTCCGCGAACTCGGCGTTCTCGGCGAGGAAGCCGTAACCGGGATGGATCGCGTCGGCTCCCGTGATCTCAGCGGCCGCTATCAGCCGTGGGATCTTGAGATAGGAGTCACGAGCGGGCGGGGGGCCGATGCAGACATCGTCGTCCGCGAAGCGCACGTGCAGCGATTCGCGATCGGCCTCGGAGTACACGGCCACCGTCTGGATGTCGAGCTCCTTGCACGCCCGGATCACCCGCAGTGCAATCTCGCCGCGGTTTGCAATGAGAATCTTGTTGAACATTCCGGCTCAGAATCCGGTCGATCGGGGAGCGTGAAGCTGCGAGGAACCGTCAGCCATCGCCATCACGCTGAAAGCCGTCCCAGCTGGTGTCGCTCGATCCCTCCACGCCCTGGGCGCGGAGTGCGAGCTCACTCGGGTTGGTCGCGTAGAACAGCGCGCTCTCGTACGAGATGACGCCTTTCGAGTACCACTGCATGAGCGACTGGTCGAAGCTCTGCATCCCGTACTGGACGGTGCCTTCCTTGATGAGATCCGGGATGTTCAGCGACTTCGTCATGTCGCGGATCTGATCGCGGACTGCAGCGGTGTTGATGAGCACCTCGCACGCGGGCACTCGTCCCGGGCGATCGGAACGCGGTACGAGTCGAAGCGAGATGACCGCGGCCAGCGCGCTTGCGAGCATGAAGCGAACCTCGTTCTGCTGGTGCGGTGCGTAGAAGGAGATGACGCGGTTGATGGTCTGGGTGGCGTCGGTCGTGTGGAGCGTGGAGAAGACGAGGTGGCCGGTGTCTGCCGCCTTGAGCGCTACCTCCAGCGTCTCCACGTCTCGGATCTCGCCAATGAGGATGACGTCGGGGTCCTGCCGCAGCACGCGACGGAGCGCCTGGGCGAAGCCGCCGGTGTCGGCCCCGACCTCGCGCTGGTTGATGCTCGAGTTGATGTCACGATGCAGGAACTCGATCGGGTCCTCGATCGTGATCACGTTGGCGTGCCGCTTCTCGTTGATGTGCTGCAGCATTGCCGCGAGCGCAGTGGACTTTCCCGAGCCGGTTATCCCCGTGACGAGCACCAGGCCGCGCGGGCGGAGCGCTATCTCCTCGACTATTGGCGGCAGATGCAGCTCGGCGGCGGTGCGCACCTGGTAGGGGACGGAGCGCAGGGCGTACGCGATCGTGCCGCGCTGCTGATAGACGTTTACGCGGAAGCGCCCGATGCCAGGGACGCCGATGGCGAAGTCGGCCTCCTTCTGCTCGGTGAACTCCTTCACCTGCTTGGGAGTCATGATCTGCTCCGCGAGCGTCTTGAGATCCTCGGGGCGGAGCGGCGGGAGATCGAGCGCACTCAGGTCGCCGTTCGTGCGCAGAACGGGAGGCCGCCCGACCTTGAGATGGAGATCGGAGGCGCTCTGCTGGATCATGCGCTGAAGCACCGCCTTGAAGTTGAACGCGGCCGGTGCACCCTGCGGAGCGCCCACCGGATTTTCGGGCTGGGAGCGCGCGGTGGTCGGGTTAGCCATTGGGTTCGACCCGGAAGAGGACCTGTCCATACTCCACCGGATGCGCGTCGGAGGCCGTTACCTCTCTGATGACGCCGGAGTACTCGGACTCGATCTCGTTCATGATCTTCATCGCTTCGATGATGCAGAGGATCTGGCCCTTCTCGATGCGGGAGCCCTCCCCGACGTAGGGCTGCGCGCCGGGCTCCGGTGAGCGGTAGAAGGTCCCCACCATCGGCGACTTCACCTCGAGGAGGTTCTCCTTGGGCGGCTCCGGAGCCGGTTTGGCCGCCGCTGGCGCCCGCGCCGCGGCGACTCCATCGGCAGGAGTGAGGTGCGGCGCGGCCGACGGCACGGGTGCCACTGGCGGAAGCTGCACCGGCGCGGCCGCCTGCACGGCGCCGCGCTGCGGTGTCTTGGAGATCCGGATCTTGAGCCCCTTGTCGGAGGCGATCTCGATCGAGTCCACGCTTGAGCCGTCGAGCAGCTCGACCAGCTTCTTGACGTACCGTAAGTCGATCATATGCGAGGTGAAAGTGATCTCTATCGCGTCTGGTTCAGCCGATCTCGAGAAGTTCTCGCGGCAGTCTCGTGAGAACACGGGGCCCATCGGGATCGAGCACAACATCATCTTCGATGCGGATGCCACCCCACCCGGCCCGATAGATGCCCGGCTCGATGGTCACCACAGCGTGTGCAGGGAGCACGGCGTCGGCAGTTCGCGCCAGCCGAGGCGCCTCGTGAACCTCGAGGCCGATGCCATGGCCAAGACTGTGCCCGAACTCCTCGCCGCGCCCGCGATCCTCAATGTAGCGTCGTGCCAGCGCGTCGGCATCCCGCCCCGACATCCCCGCGCGCACCCCGGATGCCGCCACCTCGTTCGCGCCGCGCACTATCTCGAACGCCTCGCGCTGCTCGGCGTCCGCCCTCCCGGCCACGAAGGTTCGTGTGACATCGGAGCAGTAGCCGCCCACGATGGCACCGAAGTCGATCAGAAGGAAGTCCCCCCGCTCGAGGCGGCGCGAGCCCGGACGCGCGTGTGGAAGCGCGGCCCGAGGTCCCGATGCGACGATCGTCTCGAAAGGGAAACCCTCACTCCCCTCCTCGCGAAGCGCCTGCTCCAGCGCGCCGGCGATGGCCAGCTCCGTCATCCCCACACGCACTTCCTTCACGGCCCGCTCCAGCGCGCGTGACGCGACACCCACCGCCTCCTCGATTAGCGCAAGCTCCTCGGGGTCCTTGGTCTCACGCAACGTCTCCACCACGTTCACCGTCGCGCGCCACTGCCAGCGCGAGCCGGCGTTCAGCAGCCGCTCGAAGTCACGGTGCACCAGGTGCGCGGACTCGAAGCCGATGATCTCCACGGGCCGCATCTCACCGAGGATCCGCCAGAGGCCATCCCAGAGACTCTGCCCCTCTATGTCCACCCGCGCGAAATCGCCGACTTCGGCGCGCACCTGCGTGTCGTAGCGAAAGTCGGTAACGAAGAGGACTTCACTCAGCGTCACCGCCACGAGCGCGCTCGAGCCGGTGAAGCCGGTGAGGTATCTGATGTTGGGGAGCGAAGTGAGGAGAATGCCATCCAGCTTCGCCTCCTCCAGCGAGCGGCGGAGCGCTTGCAGCCGGTCCGGGCGGCGATCAGGCACGTTACGCGAGCTTGGCTACCAGCCCGCGCAGTGCCAGCTCGTAGCCGTAGGTGCCGAAACCGCAGAGCAGCGCGAGCGCTCCGCTCGCGAGCGCGGAGTATCTGCGCTCTGGCTCACGCGAGAAGATGTTGCTGATGTGAACCTCCACGAACGGTACGTTCACGGCGCGGAAGGCATCGTGGATGGCGAGACTCGTGTGGCTGTACGCTCCGGCGTTGATCACCGCCCCGTCGACGCGACCGCGCAGCGACTGGATGCATTCCACGAGCTCTCCCTCGCCGTTCCTCTGTACGAATTCCACGTCGACCCCGAGCTCGCCGGCCACCGCTTCGAGACGCCGTTCCACGTCCGCGAGAGTCTCGCGTCCGTAGATCTCCGGCTCTCGCGTACCGAGCAGGTTCAGGTTGGGACCATTGAGAATCGCGATTCGCACTAGCCCTTGAGCCCGTCCAGCCAGGCATGAAAGAGCTCGAGATCCTGCGGCTCGTCGCCGGCCGGATGCTCCTCGCCCGCCGCGTGCTCGTCGGCTTCGGCGGCTACCGTCCCACTCGTCTGCTCTGCGGTACCGTTCCCGCGACGCGCGAAGAACTCATCGAAAGAGAGCCCTTTCCTCTGACCCGACCCTTCCGCCGTGGGCGTATCACGGAAGACATCGTCCAGCGACAGTGCGGAGGCGGCTTCCCGTCCCGGCTTCCCGTTGTGCGCGTCCGCTGGCGAAGGGGAGCTCGCGGAGCTGGCCACGGAGGTTGACTGCCCGGAAGCGCTCTCGGAGGACACCACCTCGGTGCTGGCTTCGGCCGCCACCTGCTCCGCTCCGGCGGGTTCCGGATCGGTAATGGTTCCCGCCGCCACCGCCTGCACGCCATCATCGTCGGTGGAGCGAGGCGCGCGCCGGTAAGCCAGTACGCCGAAGAACTCGCGCGCGGTACGGGAGCCCTTCGCGCTCGCGACTGGTGCGGGCGCCGAGTGCTCCGTCTCAGTCAGCTCGGCGATACGCTCCAGGAGCGAGCCGTTGTCAGGATCGCGCGCCGCGAGCTCGCGGTATATGGCGAGCGCTCGGTCGGGGAACCCCTGCTGGAGGTAGAGCTCCGCCATGGTCTCCGTGGCGAAGGCGCTGGCGGCCGCGTCGTCGGACGCATCCTGGTTCGTGAAGTCGTACGTCTCGGCGGGGAAGAGCGGCGCGACCGAGCTCTGACCGGGCGTCGCCTCCGCCTCGACCTCGCCGCGCTCGGGAAGGTCGTCGGCGCTGGGGGAGGGCTCGTCGAGCTCCACGAGCTGGAGCGACGAGGCTTCGACATGCTCGGCAGCGCTCTCCTCGCTCTGGAACGATGTTGCCTCCAACCCTTCTACAGTGGCAACCGGTGATGCTTCGCCCGTGACCTCCTCCTCCACGTTCGTCGGGAGCTCGAAGATCTCATCGAGCGCGAGGGCGTCATCCGCGAGCTCGGCATCTCCGGCCGAGGCGCTGCTCTCCACTTCCAGCTCCGCGGCGGGGGCGCTCTCTGCGGCGACGTCATCCTCCACGGAGAGGTCTATCGCCTCGGGACTCACCTCCCCCCAGCCGCCCATCTGTTCCGATCGGGAGCCCGATTCGGAATCCTGCGGCTCCGCCGGAGCGCCCAGCGATTCCATCTGTGCGGCTACTTCCTCGTTCTGCGGATCGATCTCGAGGAGCTGGCGGTACCATCCACGAGCTCTCTCGACATCGCCGTTGGCGCGGGCGATGTCGCCCATGTGTCGCAGAGCGATCAGATTCTCGGGATCGAGGGCGAGCGCCGTCTCGAAGCTATTCCGCGCTTCGTCGAGCGAACCGCTGTCGTAGAGCGCCTGGCCCAACACAATGTGGCCGCTGATGTAGCCCGGCTGCAAAGGTACGTGGCTTCGACAGATCTCGATCGCGGAGTCGAGCTCCCCGCGCTTCCGATACTCGTTGGCGAGTCTCGCGAACACGCGGCGCGGATTGTCGGCGAATTGCTTGAGGAGATCGTCGATCAGGGCGGAGTTGGCCATGCTTTGCCCTCGGGAAGGCCGCCTCTGGAAGGCGGCGGAAGAGTGTCCAAGATACAAGTAGTAGACGATTCAAGTCAATCGGAAGTGACATTCCAGCTTGCTTTTACGAGACGGCCGCGGATACATTTCACGATTGCGGCCCCTTCCCGCCTTATCCCTTTCACACCCCGTCGTCAGGAGTGACGCCACGTGCTGCAAAGCATGCGCAGCTCCGCCAAGTACATCTGGTGGTTCGTAGTCCTAACCTTCGTCGTCGTGTTCGTTTTCGCCGAGACTTCCGGTCTCACCGGGCGAGGCGCGCTCACGCGCGGCACGACTGTCGCCAGCGTCAATGGTACGGACATCAACTATGATACCTGGCTTCGTGCCCGCGAGCAGCGGATTCAACAGGCCCAGGCACAGAGTCCACAACCGCTGACTCTCGATCAGGAGCACCGTATCGAAGACGCGACCTTCGACGATCTGGTCACCGACATTCTCCTGCGACAGGAGTACGAGCGGCGGGGCATCACGGTCACGGACGAGCAGATCAGGCAGGCAGCGCTCGAGCAGCCGCCGCAGCAGTTCCTCGCGAACCCCGAGTTCCAGACCGAAGGACAGTTCGACATCGACAAATACCGCCGCTTCCTCGCGAGCCCGGTCGCCAAGCAGTCGGGGATTCGCTATCAGCTCGAGCAGTACTACCGTGGCGAGCTGCCGCGCCAGGAGCTCTTCGAGCAGGTGGCGAGCGCGGTCTACGTGACCGACGCGCAGCTCTGGCGCATCTGGCAGGACAGCCACGACTCGGCGAAGGTGTCGTACGTTCGCCTGGCCGCCGACGAGATCCCCGACTCCGCCGTCAAGGTGACCGAGCAGGAGATCGCGGCGTACTTCTCGGCGCACCAGAAGGACTTCGCGGAGCGGCCCGGCCGCGCGGTGGTCACCGTCGCGGTGGTTCCGCGTGCAGTCACGGCCGCGGACAGCGCGAAGGTGCTGCAGCGCGCCAAGGCACTCCGCGCCGACATCGAGTCCGGGAAGGAGACCTTCGCGGACGCCGCCAAGCGCGAGTCGGCAGATACGGCCTCGGCTGCGGATGGCGGCTTCCTCGGCAAGGTCACGAAGGGCCAGTTCGTCGAGGAGTTCGACAGTGCTGCATTCTCGCTGAAGCCGGGCGTGATCTCGGAGCCGGTGCTCACTCCCTTCGGCTACCACCTCATCAAGGTGGATGAGAAGAAGGGCGACACGATCTCGGTGCGCCACATCCTTCTCCGCATCCAGCAGAGCGACTCGTCGGCGTCTGCCAGCGACCGGCTCGCGGACGCGCTGTCGAAGGCAGCCAGCACCGACAAGCCGGCGCTCTTCGATAGTGTCACGAAGTCGATCGGCGTGCAGACATTCCGCGCGGTCGCGACCGAGAACGAGCCGCTCACCTACGAGGGACGTTACATACCGAGCGTGAGCGCGTGGGCGTTCACGGCGCGGCCTGGCGAGACGAGCGACCTGATCGACGCCCAGAATGCCTACTACGTGGCGCGAGTGGATTCGCTGCAGCCGGGCGGGAAGGCGACGCTCGCATCCGAGCACGACGACATCAAGCAGGATCTTCTGCGGCAGAAGAAGCTCGACCTCCTCGTGCCCAGAGCCGAGAAGATCTCGGCCGCGGTGTTGAAGGGAGAGACGCTGGAGCAGGCCGCGAAGGCCGCCGGCCTCACCGTGGAGCAGACACCGGAGTTCGCGCGCACCACGACGGTGCCCGGGCTGGGCCAGGCCACTCAGGCCGTGGGCGCGGCGTTTGGCCTCCCCGAGGGCGCGGTGAGTCAGCCGATCAAGTCGGACAACGGAGTCTTCGTGATCCGCGTGGACGATCGCGTGCAGGCCGACCGCGCGGCGTGGGAAAAGCAGAAAGACGAACAGCGCACGCGCGTCTTGCAGGGGATGCGGCAGCAGCGCGTGCAGCAGTTCCTGGCCAGCCTGCGCGAGGATGCCAAGATTGAGGATCGGCGCAAGGAGATCGCTCAGCAGAACCGGCAGCTCGCTGGCTGATACGACGGGGTCAGGTCTTTAAATTCGAGCGGCCCCTACTATAAGAGACGGGGTCAGGTCTTAATTTCGAGCAAGCTCAACCATGGCCTCACCATGGTTGAGCTTGCTCGAAATTAAGACCTGACCCCGTCGTTGACTTACCGTCGGTGACTTACTGCATAAGGCGCTTCGGTTCCGGGCGCGGCGCCTCCTCCTCCGCGCGAGTCGCAGCCTCGCGCGCCCGGAGCCGCTCCCGGTCATCCGAAGCGGAGATGTCGCTCTGCACGGAGTTCTGAACTTCATTGACGCTCTTCTTGAACTCGCGGATCCCTTTGCCCATCGACCCCGCTATCTCCGGGATGCGCTTGGCCCCGAAGAGGAGGAGGACGATGACGAGGAGCATCATGATCTCGCCGAACCCGATATTTCCGAAACTCATTTTGCCTGCCTCCTAAAAGAGCGATCTCGCTATCAGGTAGGCCACCAGAACGCCTAACAGGCTGACGAGCGACACATCCAGCGCTACCGGCCCGATCGCGAACTTCAATATCACAAGGTCGATGTGGAGCGGGCCAAGCTGGGGGGTGACACCTGTCGTCAGGAACTCTTTCACCGGCCCTGCTGGAAGATAGCGCCGACTCACCTGAGTAAGCACCCCTCCCACCACGAAGCCGATGGCGAGCACGAGGGCGTGGAAGCCCGGTCTGTGCTTGGCGGAGCCGGTGGCCATCAGCGGCTCCGCTTCACGGCGTACGCAATCGCATCGCGGAGCGAGCGAAGGATCGGCGAGTCGGGAAGTCCGTCGAGCGCCGCCTCTGCCGCGGCTGCGTACTCATCGGCCCTGCGCGCCGCGTAATCGAGGCCGCCTCCCTCTTCCACCACGGCCACCACGCGCTCGATCTGCTCGTCGGTCGGCTCTGGGTTGGCGAAGAGCTCATCCACCTCCCTGCGCGCCGAAGGCGTCATGTTCCGCAGCGCAGCGATCAGCGGTAGCGTCACCTTGTGCTCGCGCAGATCGAGTCCGCTCGGCTTGCCGATCATCTCCGCGTCGGCGGTGTAGTCGAGCAGATCGTCCGCCACCTGGAAGGCCATCCCGAGCCAGAGCCCGTAGCGCGCCAGCTGCTCGCGGTACTCGCTGCCACCCACCAGCGCTCCGATCTCGCACGCCGCCGAGAGGAGCGATGCGGTCTTGGCACGGATCAGCGCCTCGTAGTCATCCTCCGTGAACGCGAGGGCGTCGAGCGCCGTGAGCTGACGCATCTCCCCGATGGTCATCTCGTTGGTGGCGTCCGCCAGCACTCCGAGAATGTCGATGTCGCGGGTTCGCACCAGCTCGACCATCGCGCGCGAATAGAGGAAGTCGCCCATGATCACCGATACCTGGTGAGTGAAGAGCGAATTCACGGTCGGCATCCCGCGCCGGAGCGTGGAGTGGTCCACGGAATCATCGTGGACGAGCGTCGCCAGATGGACGAGCTCCACGGTGGCGGCGAGGGTGGAGGCGCGCCGCTCCGATCTTCCCGCTACCTCGCTCGCCAGTAGGACGAGCGTGGGGCGGAACATCTTCCCTTTCATCAGGAGCAGATGCGCGTTCACCTCGTCGATCAACGGGAGGTCGGAGGTGACGATGCGCTTCAACTCCTCGGCCGCCTCTACGAGGCGATCGCGGATCGGTGCCTGGATGTCGCGCAGCGTCGGCGTGGACGGTGTTCGCGCGTGCAGAATTGCTTTCACTTTCCGGCGCGCTCCACGACGGCCAGTCGCTGCCCAATGTCGCGGAACTCGATGTCGACGGCGAATACTCGCTCGTAGAAACGCTGAGCGTCGGCCCAGCGCCCGAGTGTTTCGGAGGCGTATCCCAACAGGTAGAGAACTCCCACTAGCATGTCATCAGTATAGCTCTTGTCCCCGAGCGCGCGGGACAAGATCGTGACCGCGATCTGGTGCTGCCCTCGCTCGACGAAGCACTGTCCCAGCGCCTCGTACGTCCTGGCGCGGTTTCCGGTTCCACGGAGCGCCTTCTGGAACTCGGAGATCGCCTCGTCGAGCAATCCCATCTCCTTGTAAGCTACGCCGAGGTCGTAGTGCGCCTCGTGATCCGCTTCGTCCACGTTGGCCGCCACGCCCTGCTTGAACATGGCGAGCATCTCCGTGAAATCCACCTGCTCCTGGATTTCCGGCTCCTTCACATCCACGACCATGCGGGTGTTCCGCGTCGGCGCGTCCTCGCTGAGCCACTCGGACAGGTTGACGAAGTCGTCGCTCGCCGACCCCACCGGCTCGGGCTCCGGAAGGCGAGGCCGCGGCACCGCCGCCAACTCCGCCGGGGTGCTCGATGCATGGGCAGAATCAGGCGGCTCCAGTGCTTCGGCCACGGCTCGACGCACCATCGCATCCTCAGTTGCGGATGCAGGGGCGGTCAGTTGGATCGCGGGCGGCACGACCGCACTGTCGTGTGAGGCTCCGTTCGTGGACGCCGTCGTCGCGACCGTCGGCTGGCCAGGTGGTTCCGGAACGTCGACACCGTCGTCCGCGCCATCAGCGTCGATCGCCTGGATGGCGGCGCGCGCCCGCGCATCGCCGGGCGAGAGCTCCAGAACGCGAGCGTATACGGCGCGCGACTTCTCGATCTCGCCCATCTGGAAAAGACTCTCGGCGAGCGAGTAGTACGCTTCGGCCAGCGCCGACCGGTCGTTCGCACGCACCGCGTATTCGACCCGCTTCTGGTGGTAGCGTACCGAGTGCGGCTCCACGCGGATGATCTCGTTCACCAGCGCGGAGGCGCCCCGCAGGTCGCCCGCATGTTCGAGACCGAGCATCACGGCCTCGAGCTCGGCGAGCCCGCCGTCGCGGTCGCCTGCCTCGAGCATAGCTTCCGCGCGCCTGCGGCGCGCCTCCCAGTCGTCGGGTGCTGGCTCGGCCCTCTCATGCTCCGCAGCTACCGCGGGCGGATCCGGGGCGGCAGCATCGACGACCGCTGGCGCCGGCTCATCGGGCTGCGATATGGCTGGGAGATCACTATCGCCTCCCATGTCGAGAAAGCGCAGCTCGGGGGTCGGCGTCTGCGCGTCATAGTCGATGAGCGCGTCGCTGTAATCGAGTGAGGAGAGCGGCGAGAGCCCTTCGTCTCCCTGCGAGATGAGCGGGAGGTCGGGCTCGTGACCCAGCGTCTCGACCGAACCATCGAGCGTGTCGAGGTCCGGAAGCTGGAGCAGCGGCTCTATACGGATCTCGTCTTCCACGGGCGCGAGCCGCTCCAGATTGTCTGGCGGCGCCACGGCGAAGCCTTCCTCACGCTTCCCGTTGGAGCTGTTGGTGACGGTCGAATCGGCCGGAACTACATCACCGCCGACGCTGATCCCTCCGTTCCACTGGTCGCCGTCGTCGGCGTCGGGGAAGATGAGCGTAAGCGCGTCGCCCGAGTCGGGCGCGCCGTCGTCTATGATGTCGAGAGAGATGTCGAGCAGCTGGAGCGAGTCATCACTCGCCGCCTGCTCCGCTCGTGCCACGCGCGTGTCATCGACCTCGGGCGCGGTCTCGAGCACCGTGTCGAGCGAGAGATCCACGGTGCCGTCGCCGCCCACGAGCGGTGTGGACTGCTCGACGCCGGGGAGAGGATGTACTGCGTCGGTGACGTCGTCGGTGACGCCGAACGATGTTTCCTCGAAGCCGGTGATCAGCTCCGTGTTCATCTGGCTGATCACCTCGTGAGCTCCGGTGGTGACAGTGTCGTCGCCCGCGTCGAACATGGCGTTCGACGACAGTCCGTCTACGGGTGCGATCGTCACTGTGTCGCTCTCCTCGACATCGATCATCGGGAGCGGCTGGTCGGCGGCGTCGGCCGGAAGCGCATCGTCCAGCGGCGGCGCAACGGGCGTGGCGTCGGCGGCGGGTACCACGGGAATGCTCCCGGTCACGGTCCGCGCCGGAGCCCCAGGCGTGTCGAAGCCGACATCGAGGAAGATGAGGTCGTTGGCCTTGGGCGTCGGGCGCGAGATCCCCGCCGTGGGCTGGTGCGACGGATCGATCGCGGTCATCCTCTCGAGCGTCGCCTTCGCCTCCTGCGTGCGGCCTTCGGCCTGGAACTTCTCGTAGAGAAGCTGCAGCTGCTCTATCGCCTCCGCCTTCCGGTCGCCGCGGACCAGCTGGTCGGCGAGCATGAGCCGGATGTCATCCTGATCCGGGCAGAGATCGGCGAACTCCTTGAGCGCCCTGAAAGCTTCCTCGACGTGACCGATGCGCTGCATCCGGTCGGCATACTCGAGAAAGTTGCTCTTCGCGTCGCTGGTGAACCCCTTCTTCGCGGAGATTCTACCGAGCTTGTAGTAGACGGAGTTGCGACCGGGGGCGTTGCGCAGAATCTTGCTGCAGAGAGCGATCGCGTTGTTGTGGAAGCCGCCCTCGGTGTAGAGATCGACCGCGCGCTCGTAATGGTCCACTGCCGCGCCGACGTTGCCCTGACGCAGGAGGAGATCGCCGACGCGATTGAAGAGCGCCACGTCTTTTTCATCGACGTGGTCGCCCAGCGCGCTGAGCACCTGCATGTATGCATCGAGCGCCTTGTCGAACTGCTTCTTCTGCTCGTAGTCGAGCGCTCGTTTTTTCAGTTTCGCGACGTTGGACATCTGCGCGTGGAAGGCTCCCTGAGCTGAACGGGTCTGCGTCGCGCGAGAGGGCAGGATTCAGCGGACCCTCAAGATACGGCTAACTCGTACTCGTCACAAGTTTTGCCGCGCAGCCACGTGCTCATACAACGACGTTCACCATACCAGTATGGCAACTCCCGCACGTCCTCCATCTCGAAGAGGGCGAGGTCGGCGGAGTAGCCGGCGCTGATCTGTCCGACCCGGTCGGCGAGGCCGAGCGCCGCGGCGCCGTTGACGGTGGCGGCGAGGATAGCCTCGGTAGGGCTCATCCGGAGCTGGCTGACCCCCAGGGTGAGGATCAGGGGAAGGTTGACGGTGGGGGACGTACCGGGGTTGAAATCGGTGGCCAGCGCCACGGAGGCCCCGGCCTCCAGAAGCGCGCGGGCGGGCGCCTGTCGACCCTTCCCGAGGAAGAGCATCGTGCCCGGGAGGAGCGTGGCGACCGTTCCGGAGGTGGCAAGTGCGTCGACGCCGGTGCGTGAGATGGCGGCGAGGTGGTCGGCCGAGGTGGCGCCCAGCGACGCGGCCAGCTCCGCCGCCCCCGAGGGTTCGAGCTCGTCTGCATGGAGCTTGAGCTTCAGTCCCGCCGCCTTCGCGGCTTCGAGCACGTATCGGGTCTCCTCGATGGTGAAGACTCCGGGCTCGCAGAAGACGTCCGCGAAGATCGCCAGCCGCTCGGACACTACCCGGGGGAGCATCTCTTCGACGAGCATCCGCACGTAGTCGGCACGCGCGGCCAGCGAGACGCGTGCCTCGGGCGGGATTTCGTGGGCCCCGAGCCAGGTGGGGACGAGCCGCAGCGGGAGCTCGTCGGCAAGCCGGGCGATCACACGAAGCTGCTTCAGCTCATCCTCCACCCGCAGACCGTAGCCGGACTTCACCTCGACGGTCGTCGTCCCGTAGCTCGCCAGTCGCAGGAGCCGACGGCGAGCGAGGTCGGTGAGCTCGTCCTCGCTCGCTTCGCGCACGCTCCGCACCGAAGAGTGGATGCCGCCGCCCGCGCGCGCGATCTCCATGTACGCCACGCCGGCCGCGCGCATCCCCTGCTCCTCGTAGCGCGGCGCACCGAAGATGGCGTGCGTGTGCGAGTCCACCAGGCCGGGGGTGAGCACACCGCCGCGGCAGTCGACTCGCTCCGCGTCGGGGTACTTCGCATCCAGCTCTGCGGCCGGTCCTACTTCGGCGATGGTATCGCCACGCACGAGGACTGCCGCGTCTGTGAGCACGCCAGCATCACGCATCTCATCGCCGCGGCGCGCGCGCCCGGGTCCGGCGCAGGTCACTACCTGCGCCGCGTTCACGAAGAGCAGGCTGGCCGGCATCAAGCCATGATGTCGCGCACGCGCGCGATGGTCAACGGCGCCTGCGATTCACCGCGACACGCATAGTAGCACGCGTTGCAGTCTATGGGCTCGTACTTCCGGAAATCCTTCCAGTGGAAGTCTACAGGGAAGTCCGGGCATCGCCGGACCATCCCGGTGGGATTCACGTGGATCGTGCGCATCCCCGACTCGCACGGCTCGGTAAGCTCGCCGCGGAAGTAGCGCGGAACCCGTTCGAGGTAATGCCGCGTGCTCGTGATCACGCCGCGATGCGCGCGCTTGAAGGCGAGGAGCTCGGCGATGACTTCGTCGAGCTGCGCGAGCTGCTCGGGCGTGACGTAGTGGCTCGCGTTCCCGTTCTTGAGCTCCGTGTAGGCGCTGAAGGAGACCCCCACGCCCATCTCCAGCGCGCGGTGCGCGAGCGGTACGATCTCGTCCAGATTCTCCTTCTTGATCACCGTATTGAAGCGGATGTTGTCTATCCCCCTCTCCTGCATCTTCGGAATATTGCCGAAGATCTTCGCGGCCAGCCCGGGGATCCCGCGCGCTTCGTCGTGCCGCTCGTCGGGGAAGTCGAGCGAGATGTTGAACTGGTTGATGCCGGCGTCCCAGAGCGACTTCGCCCGCTCGGGGGTGAGCATGGCGCCGTGCGTGATCATGCTTATGTACTTCAGCCGTATCGCCCCGGCGACGCTCGACACCAGCGACTCGAGGTCACGCCTCAGCAACGGCTCGCCGCCGGTGAAGGTGACCATGATCGGGTTGAAGAAGCGCGCGGCATCCGCGAAGCTCTCCAGCTCCGTGGCCTTCGTGGCCGGATCCGTCTTCCAGTAGTCGCAGAAGTTGCAATGCGCGTTGCAGCGCATCGTCACCTCGAAGTGTACCACGAGCGGAAAGCGCTTGAGGTGCAGGTACGCGTACTTCACCGCGAACAGCGGGACATGCCACGGTTTGAAGCGCGCACTGAGCATCAGCGGATCATGGGGAGGTCGATTCCCTGCTCCTTCGCCGTCTCGAGCGCCAGCTCGTAGCCAGCGTCGGCGTGCCGCGCGACGCCGATTCCGGGATCGTTGGTGAGCACGCACTCGAGCCGCTCGCGCATCTCGCGAGTGCCATCGGCGACGATGACCTGGCCGGCGTGGAGCGAGTTCCCGATTCCCACGCCGCCCCCGTGGTGGAACGACACCCAGCTCGCTCCGCTCGCCACGTTGAGCATCGCGTTCAGCAGCGGCCAGTCGGCTATCGCGTCGCTTCCGTCCTTCATCCCTTCGGTCTCGCGGAATGGCGATGCCACGCTGCCGGTGTCGAGGTGGTCACGGCCTATCACGATGGGCGCCGAGATCTCGCCCGAGGCCACGAGGTCGTTCATGGCCACGCCGAAGCGCGCGCGCTCCCCCTGACCGAGCCAGCAGATGCGCGCGGGGAGGCCCTGGAAGTGAACCCGCTCGCGTGCGAGCGTGATCCAGCGCGCGAGCTGCTCGTCGTGAGGGAAAAGCTCGAGGATCAGATCGTCGGTACGGTGGATGTCCTTCGGATCGCCCGAGAGCGCTACCCAGCGGAAGGGCCCCTTCCCCTGGCAGAAGAGCGGGCGGATGTAGGCGGGCACGAAGCCGGGGTAATCGAAGGCGTGCTCCACACCCGCGTCGTATGCGACCGTGCGAAGGTTGTTGCCGTAGTCGAAAGTCACGGCGCCCATGTCGCGAAGCGCGAGCAGCGCGCGCACGTGAGTCGCGATGGATTCCGATGCGCGGTTCACGTAATCCACCGGGTCGCGATGTCTCAGCTCGGCCGCCTCATCGAGCGAGAGACCGGCCGGCACGTAGCCGTTCAGCGTGTCGTGTGCGCTCGTCTGATCGGTGAGCACATCGGGAACGATGCCCCGGCGCACGAGCTCCGGCATCACTTCCGCCGCGTTCCCAACGAGGCCCACCGAGAGCGCGCGGCGCTCGGAGCGCGCCTCCTCGAGCCAGGCGAGCGCCTCGTCGAGGGAGGCGGTCTGCCGGTCGCAGTAGCCGGTGGCGACGCGCTTGGCGATGCGCGCGGGATCCACTTCCACCCCGAGGAAGGCGGCTCCGAGCATCGTAGCGGCGAGTGGCTGGGCGCCGCCCATTCCTCCGAGGCCGGCGCTCGCCACCAGCCTCCCGGCAAGCGTGCCGTCGAAGTGTGTCTTCGCGACGGCCCCGAACGTCTCGTACGTCCCCTGCAGGATCCCCTGCGACCCGATGTAGATCCACGACCCGGCGGTCATCTGCCCGTACATCGTGAGCCCGGCCCGCTCGAGCTCGCGAAAGGTGTCCCAGTTCGCCCAGCGTCCCACGAGGTTGCTGTTGGCGATGAGCACACGGGGCGCGCCTGTGTGCGTCCGGAAGACGGCCACAGGCTTGCCGCTCTGCACCAGGAGCGTCTCATCACCCTCGAGCCGGCGCAGGGTGTCCACGATCGCGTCGAAGCTCGCCCAGCTGCGCGCCGCCCGCCCGGTGCCGCCGTACACCACCAGATCGTCGGGACGCTCCGCGACGTCCGGGTCCAGATTGTTCATGAGCATTCGCAGCGCCGCTTCCTGCTGCCACCCCTTGCACGAGATCTCCGAGCCGCGTGGCGCGTGCACGGTGCGCGGTCCGGCGTCCTTCCGAAGGTCGCCGGCGGTGGAGCGTGGGGCTGAAGTGCTGGACGTAGTCATGGTACCGGTTTCGGAATGATTGGATCGAAGTCGCCGAGCAGTATCGCGTCGGCCAGTGCCAGCATGTCGCCAGAGAGTACGCGATCGGCCGCAAGTGGCGCAACGCGCGCGCGTACCACCTCCAGCGCGCGTGCAACAGGAGCCGCGGGCCGGAGCGGCGCACGGTACTCCACGGCCTGTGCACCACACATCAGCTCGATGGCCAGCACGTGCCGAACGTTCTCCAGAACGCGACGCAGCTTCCAGGCCGCGCCCATCGCCATGGGTACGACATCTTCCTTGTTGCCGTCGGTCGGGATCGAGTCCACACTGGCCGGATGCGCCAGCACCTTGCACTCGCTGGTGATCGCCGCGGCAGTGACCTGCGCGATCATGAAGCCGGAGTTGACGCCGGCGTCGCGCGTGAGGAAGGGTGGAAGCCCCTGATTCAGATCGGGGTTGACGAGTCGGTCGATGCGCCGCTCGGATATCACCGCGAGGTTGGTGAGAGCGATGGCAAGAAAGTCGAGCGCCATCGCCACGACCTGGCCGTGGAAGTTGCCGCCGCTGATGATCTCGCCATCCTCGAACACCAGCGGATTGTCGGTACCCGCATTGAGCTCGCGCCCGACGAGAGACTCGGCGAAGCGCAGCGCATCGAGCACCGGGCCGTGTACCTGCGGCATGCAGCGGAGAGCGTACGCGTCCTGCACGCGCGGGTCGCCCGTACGGTGCGACTCCCTGATCTCGCTATCGACGAGGAGTGCGCGGAGGATCGCGGCCGATTCGCGTTGCCCGAGCTGCCCCCTCGCCTCGTGGATCCGCGCATCGAATGCCGCCGGAGTGCCCATGAGCGCCTCGAGCGACATCGCTCCCGCCACGTGAGCCGCGCGCCAGAGACGCAGAGCGTCGACCAGCGCGAGCGCGGCCATCCCGGTATGCGCCTGGGTGCCGTTGATGAGCGTGAGCCCTTCCTTGGGCGCTAGCGTCACTGGCGCCAGCCCGGCCGCCGCCAGCCGCTCAGCTGCCGGCCCGGAGCGCCCGTCTCCCAGCAGCTCCCCTTCGCCGATCATCGCGAGGGCCAGATGCGCCAGGGGCGCCAGATCACCGCTGGCGCCCACGCTCCCCTGCTCCGGTATCGGCGGGTAGAGCCCAGCGTTCAGCATCCCCGCGAGCAGCTCCACCAGCTCCGCGCGCGCGCCCGAGTATCCCTTCGCGATGACGTTTGCCCTCAGGAGCATCATCGCCCGCACCTCGCGCTCGCCGAGCAGCGGTCCCACTCCTGCCGCGTGACTCCGCACCAGATTCACCTGCAGCTCGGCGAGTCGATCGTGCGGGATGGCTACATCGGAGAGCTTTCCGAAGCCCGTGGTGACACCGTACACCACATCTCCGCGCTCTACGATTCCCTCGACCACCCGCTGTGTTTTCGAGATCCGCTCCCTCGCACTCTCCGCCACCCCCACCGTTGCCCTTCCCACCGCCACCCTGTACACATCCTCGATGGTAAGCGACCCCCCGTTGAGCAGTACGTGCCGAGTCATGCGGGAAAGGTAAGGGGGGAGGAGGGAAAAGAAAGCAGAGAGCAGAAAGCAGAAAGCAGTGAACCGCCTCGGGGGGAGGGAGAGGAAAGCAGGAAGCAGGAAGCAGGTACGGGCTCCCGGGGGTACAGCCCTCTCCCCCGAGGTCGTTTACTGCTTCCGGCTTCCTGCTTCCTGCTTCCTTGCAGTTCCTGTTTCCTGTTTCCTTGCCGTTCCTGCTTTCTGCTTTCTGCTCTCTGCTTTCCCCCTCCCCTACCTCCCTCCCCTCGACAGCTCCGGATTCCCCGGGTCTCTCTGGTATGACCAGTCGACGATGATGTAGTCCTGCGATACGTTCGTCACGCGGAGGCCGGCGTAGTGGTACTGGCCATCCAGCAGAGTGCGGAAGACGTAGCCGTAGCCGGGGACGGCTTCGATGGCGCCGGCGGAGAACTCGTCGTCGGGCGGAGCGATGTCGATCGAGGTGAGATCGGTGAGTGGGTCGGTGGAATAGAGCGCGAGCACGGTGCCACTTCGCACGGGGGTTAGCCAGATCGAGCCATCGGTGGCGCGATCCACGCGGAAGTCGATGTCGGTGCGGTTGCCCGGCAGGACCGCGCCGAGCGCGCCCGAGGATGGGACGTAGAAGCTGAAGCCGCTCTGCGAGACGTCCGCCTGT
Organism: Gemmatimonadaceae bacterium; assembly: GCA_035688075.1. GTDB lineage: Bacteria > Gemmatimonadota > Gemmatimonadetes > Gemmatimonadales > Gemmatimonadaceae > JADGGM01. The sequence continues at coordinate 52,520 of DASSNL010000125.1, read as the reverse complement.
GACGTGAATAGGAGAACGTTGCGCGCGTCGGGACGCGGGGTGTCGGAGCGCGGCGTGGTCCAGTCGCTCTCGTGGCCGTCGAGACTCACGGCGCTTACGGCGAAGCAGCGCGGCTCCCCGTTCGGAAGACCGGACGCCAGGAAGTCCTCCGAGACCGTAGTCCCCTCGAGCACCCAGTTCGTATCGCAGAGGTTCTGGTCGAGATCGTAGAACGTGGAGTACACGCGGTAGTAGTCGAAGAGGTCCGGCGCATCGAGCCGCGAGTCGGCGGGCCAGGTGAGCCACACCGCCTGGTTCAGCGAGATGGACGAGAGCGTGCCAGGAGTGATGAGCGTGTTCGACGCGTCCACCGTGATGGCGTTCGATGGTGCGCTCTCGCTCCCGTCTGCCGACTCGGAAGCGACCTGGTACTGGAGATCGGGAATCCCGAGGTCGTTGAACGATGCCGACGTCGTCTCTGCGCGCCGACTCCACTGCTCGTTCGACGAGCCGCGCGAGTAGACCACGTAGTTGGTGACGCGAGAGTCGTCCACGGGATCCCAGCGCAGCATGATGCTCTCCGGGCTCGTGGGGTCGCCGCTCGGGACGAGCTGATAGGTGAGATTGGCAGGCGGGGTGAGTCCCGACGTGCCACCGGTGATGTCAGAGCTGCCGCAGCCGGCGAGGGCGATCGCGGCGGCGAGGATGATGACAGGGCGGCGCATGCGTGGCTCCGTGCGTGGTTGAGTGCGAGCCCATGAATGCACGGCGCGCGCCGAGCGCACCGTGCATCCCAAACGCGCGGCAGGCAACGACTTGGCTCGGCCTTGCGCGATCGAGGCGTCCACTGCGGGGGACGATCGGCGGCCCGGAAAGGCTACAACTTCGCGCCGATGAACATGGATCCCCGCCTGCGTGGGGATGACAAAGTAACAGTCATCCCCGCGCAAGCGGGGATCCATTTTCCTGGGAACCTTCCGGAAGAGATGACGGTGCGAGCTACGGCGACTGCAGCGGCAGGAACACGCCGCAATCTTCACCACTGCAACGACTGGTGCTCCTGCGGAAGTCGAACTTCAGATCGGGCTCGGCCTTCAGTGAGATGTAGAAGCTGAACATGAAGTTGCCCGTGGGTGCGCGAGAGAAGGCGAGGTTGGCGCGCCAGTCGTGCATGTCGCGCTGCAGCACCAGCTCCTGGTCAGAGAACTCATGGCGCTGGAAGTCATACCCCGTCGTCCATCGCATCGCCCACTTCGGCGTGAGGTTGAAGGCGAGGTTGCCGCGCAGAGTGGCGAGCGATGGCAGCACCACTGCCTGGCTCCCGCCGTACCGGTTGGGGAGCGTGTCCACCGGGATCGGCGAGTTGATGCACTGATTGTAGGTAGCCGGGAAGTTGATGTACTGCTGACAGAAGGCGCGCGGGTCGAAGACCGTGGCGCCAGGGATGGGTCGGCTGCGCGTGGAGCTGAACTGGAGCGTCGCCGTCCACCCGGCCGAAGCGTCGATACCCATCGGATTCCGCGACGACGAAGGGCCGGCAATGTTGGGTCGCTCGTTCAGCCCGCCGGCGATTCCCTGCTGATCCTGCCGCTCGTTCGCAGGAGCCGTGTCCACCACGGTGTCCGCCTTGGTAGTGGGATTACCGAAGATGCGCGAGAGGACGGCGAAGGGGTTGTTGTCCCTCCCGATCGTCATTGACGCCGAGATCCCGGTGCGGAACGGCTTGAAGCGAGCGGAGTCGCTGTAGACGTTCCCCTGGTAAAGCGAATAGTTGACGCTGAAGTCGAAGCCCGGAAGCAGGTCCGAGGCGAGGCGATAGTTGAAGGACGTGCTGGTGATCCCGTTCAGTCCCGCCTTCGCGCGCTCGAAGTCGTACGTGATGGGACTGAAGTTGATCGTGAGCAGCTTCACCTTCTCGCCCCCGCCCGGCGTGGTAGCAGTGTCCGCGCTCCGCTTGAGCTTCGCTTCGAACACCTGGTTCAGCCGCAGGGTGACCGTGCTGTGCGCCATGTTGGCGTTGTTGCCCGCGCGCGAGCGGTTGAAGGCTCGCAGGAGGTCGGTGCTCGACTGCGTCGCGGGCGAATAGCCGAAGCTGATCTGCGGCTGGATCGAATGCCGCAGCCGCGAGAAGGGTCCGAAACCGGGGAAGAAGCCGAAGAGCGTGGGCGACATCGAGATGCCGTACTGCAGCGTCTTCGACTGGCGCACGTAGCTCCCCCCCGTGAAGGTCGTGCGCGCCATGAACGGAAGCGACGGGTCGGCGTTCACGATCGAAATGGACGGCGTGATCTTGAGCGTGCGCTGCATCAGCGCGGGGAGGCTTATACCCGTGGTCCAGTCGATCTCCGTCTCGTACGTCCGCGCGAAGACTCGGGAGCCGATGGAGTCGCCGGTGGCGACATCTATCAGCTGGATCGGCTGCGGAAATTTCTGCTCGTGGTCGGTCACCTGGATGCTGTTCTGCCAGTTGAAGCCGAAGATGCGGAGCGGCGTCTGGAAGCTCAGCGTGGTGTTGCGGTCGTCACCGGTCACGCCCGTGCTGTCGTAGCCAGCCGGATTCGTTGGCGAGGGCGTGAACTGCGCGAAGGGCACCTCCCGATCCAGGTTCTCCTGGTTGTTGATGGAGAGCTGGGGCGACCAGAGGAGCCAGTCGGTGATGTTTACCGGCGGCGTGGTGACGCTGAGGTTCGGGAAGTTCCTGTTGACGTCCTTCCGGCCGGTATGCTGCGTCTGCGAACCGCCGATGCTGATGTTCATCGGTCCGACCGCCTGCTGGAAGGCCACCGTGGATGCGATGGCGGCGAGCGTCTGTGCGGCGGTGAATGCCTGGCGCTGGATCGCAGTCGTATTGCTCGAGTAGTTGATGCTCGCGTTCAGGGAGCTCTTGCGGGAGAACTGCTGCTGGTGGCTCCACGAGAGATTGAACGCGCTGTTCCCCTCGCTGAAGCTGGAGTACGACGCTCGCACGTCGCCGCTGAGGAAGCGGTCGAGCCAGCGATAGCGCCACTGCCCGTTGTAGCGGGCCCAACCCAGGTCTCCGTCGGTGTTCCCGTTCCCACTCCGCCAGTCGAACGAGATCGTGGCGTCCATGTAGTCGCTGATGGCGAAGTAGTAGCCGAGGTTCTCGATCGAGCGGCTGTAGCGGGGGGATGCGCGCACGATGTCGCTTATCCCGAAGCGGGGAGGGATGATCCCGCTGCGCCGCCCCGATCTCATGTCCTGGAAGATGAACGGGAGCCACATCACGGGAATGTCCGAGATGTAGAGCACCGCCGGGCGCGCCACGAGCAGGGTCTTGGAGACCATCTTGATCTCCTTCGCCTGGAAGTGGTAGTGCGGGTAGGTGAGGTTGCAGCTCGTTATCGAGCCATCCTCTGCGTACGAAGTGCTCCCCCTGTCGCCGTCGCTGTCCGCCACCACGGCGGCGCGGTCGCCGTGAACGTACCACGTCTGCCCGAGCTGACTCGACGACGTGCTCAGGTCACGCACGACTCCTCGGCGCGCGATCAGATCGTACTCCATTCCGCCCAGCGCCACGAGGTCCGCCTCCCCCTGCGTGGGGTCGCGCAGGACGATCGTGTCCTTCGGCGCAGCGGCGGCACGCACGAGCTTGGTCTGATCGTTGTAGACGATGGTGTCGGCCACGAGTGTGGCCTCCTCACGTTTGACGGCGCTGTTTCCGGAGAGCTCGATGACCTTCTGATTGGCGTCGAAGACGGCGCGCTTTCCCTGGTAGCGAGTGGTGATGTACCCCGGTCTCGCGAGGAGCGTCTTCATGACGGAGTCCTCCTCGGCCCACTGCACCAGCTCCTTCTGCGCTCCCGTAGTGTCGGTCGCTGCGGAGTCGACGCGCGAGGTGTCGGTCGCGTTGCCGCCCGGCGCGGGCACCGCGAGCGGCGGCCGCTCCGGCTGGCGGGTCTCGCCGGTATCCGCGGCAGTGGTGGGCTGGCGCGGTTTCGCCGTGGGGACTTGCGCGAGCGCGGCGCCCGGCAGGAAGAACGCCGCGACCGCAAGGAGGCGCAGCGTCACGCTCTCGCCCCGCTCTCCGAAGCCGCGGCCTCGAGCGCCTCGCGTGCTTCCTTCTGCCGTCTGCGGCGGTACACCAGGTAGGTGAGCCCTACGCTCAGCTCGAAGAGCAGGTACAGGGGCACCGACATGGCGACCGTCGTCCAGATCAGGTCACCCGGCGTGAGGAAGGCACCGACGATGGCGCACACGACGAACGCGTGCCGCCGGTACTTGTTGAGGAGCTCCGGGGTCACGATTCCCAGCATCGCGAGCGCCAGGATCACGATCGGCAGCTCGAAGCAGAGCCCGAACGCGAGCGTCATGCTGGTGGCGAAGCTGAAGTAGTCCGAAGCGGTGATCATGGGCTGGAGGGCCTGGGTCTGGAAGCCCATCAGCCACTTCACGGCCAGCGGCAACACCACGAAGAAGGCGAGCGCGACTCCGGCCAGAAAGAGGAATGTCGCGAAAAAGAATAGCGGTACGACAACCTTCTTCTCGTGGCGGTGCAGCGCCGGCGAGACGAACGCCCAGATCTGGTAGAGAATCACCGGAAGGGCGATGACGACGCCGAGTACGATCGCCACGTTCAGCACGATCGTGAACGAGTCGGCCGGATGAGTGAAGACCAGCTTGCCGCCCTGCAGATAGGGCGAGATCGGCGTCTCGAGGATACCGATCACGTCGATCTTCATGAGTACCGCGAAAGCGCCGCCCACGGCTGCGACGAGGGCCACGAGCGACCAGATGATGCGCCAACGCAGCTCCTCGAGGTGATCGAGGAACGGCATCTCGCTGCTTTCGTGCTCCACCATCTGCTCCGTGAACCTCCCGGGTACCCCCTGCCCCCTTACTTCATCGAGCGCAGGTGGTCCCTCGCCAGACCGGCCTCATCCGACCTCGGGTACTTCTGGATCAGCCGATTGAGCGCGGCTCTGGCCGCGGTGAGGTTCCCCTGCTGCTCCATGTAGAGCGCGCGCTTGTACAGCGCGGTCGCAGCGCGCTGCGAGTCGGGGTACTTGTCCACCACGACGGCATACGCCGAGTCGGCTTCGGCCAGCTTGCCATCGGCACGATACGCTTCACCCAGATAGAACTGGGCATCCGGCGCAATATCGGCGGTGGGATACTGCTGGAGAAGTGCCTGGAAGCCCGTGGCCGCCGCACTGGCGCTTCCGCGGCGCAGCTGGTCGAGGGAGAGCTCGAACATCTCGTTGGGGCCCGGCACTCCGGGCTGCGCGGCCGCGGCGCCGGTGGTGTCGCTCACACCCATGCCGCTGTCGGGCTGCACGAATCCCTGGTTGCGCTGCTCGAGCGACGAGCGCAGCTCCTGCAGCCGGCGCTGGCTCTGGCCGGTCAGCTCCTGGATCTGGATGAGCTGCTGTCCCATGCTGTAAAGATCGCCGCGAATGTCGCCCTGCATCTTCAGCATGCGGGAACTGACGAGCGCGAGCGAATCCTGGACCACGCCGAGCGAGGCGATCACTCGGTCGAACTCCTTCTGCTGGGCCGTGTCGGCGCGGGCCGCCTCGGCGCGCATTCCAGCGACATCATTGCGCAGGAGCTGCACGTCTTCCCGAGTGGCGAAGCACGCCCCGGTCGCCAGCAGCGCGACCGGGGCGAGGCGCCGAAGCGCAGTCTTCATCTGGCCGCCTTCAGCTGCTGGCCGCCACTGGTGATCTCGAACTCATCGCGACGATTCTGCGACCACGCCGACTCGTCGTGACCGTCGGCGGCGGGACGCTCCTCGCCATAGCTGATGATGTCGATGCGCGAGTCCTCGATACCACGCTGGGTGAGGTAGCGCTTGGCCTGCGCGGCACGGCGCTGACCGAGCGCGAGGTTGTACTCATCCGAGCCGCGCTCGTCGGTGTTGCCGGCGATGCGGATGCGGGTGTCGGGATTCGCGTTGAGGACGCCGAGCTTGGCATCGAGCGCCGCACTCGCCTGATCGCTCAGCGCGTCGCTGTCGTATTCGAAGTAGATCGGCGCCGTGAGCGCGGCCAGCGCGGCCTGGTGCTCGGCGCGCAGACGCTCTGCCTCGGCCTGCGCCTTGGCGATGGAGTCGCGCCGCGCCGCTTCCGCGGCTGCAATGGAATCCGCGCGCGCTCTGGCCGCGTCGATGCTATCCTGATTAACTGGAGGCGGCTCGGGGGCCGGGGCGGTCTCTGGCTTCTTGCCGCAGGCCGCTATTGCGGCTACGACGAAGAGCAGGGCCGGGGCGACGCGGGTCTTGCCAATCATTTCGGTCTCCGGTGTTGGTGGGGTTTAAGAGCTGGAAGGGTGCTGCGGATGCTACGGCGCGCGGCCAAGGTAGCGCGACCACGCGCTGAGCCGGGAGCCAGAGCTGTGGGTGAGTTGTCGCGAGCGTCCCGACTCGGTGTCCAGGACGAACAGCTGCTTGACTCCCGTGCGCGTCGACGTGAACACCACGTGCCTGCCATCCGGTGCCCACGACGGATCTTCGTTTGCGCCCTCGCTGGTGAGCTGTTTGATGCTCCTGTCGCGAAGGTTGATGGTCATGATCTGGAAGAGACCATCGAGCTGTGATTGAAAGACGATCGATCGCCCGTCAGGAGACCAATCGGGATTCGAGCGGTAGTTCTGGTCGCCGAAATTGAACGGGGTCAGCAACTCCATGTTCGAGCCATCGAAATCGGCGGTGTAGACCTCGGGGTGACCGGAGCGGCCCGAGGTGAAGGCGATACGGCGGCCATCGGGGCTGAATGTCGGAGAGACGTTGTCCGTCCCCCGCCCCAGCGTGATCCGTCGTGCCGCGCCGCCAGTGAAAGCCGGCACGGCGTAGAGATCGGTCCCGTTCTCCGCTCCATGAGCATAGACGAGCCACTGGCCATCTGGTGAAAAAGCCGGAGTGGTGTTCAGTCCACCCGCTGTCGCGGTGACCGGGCGGGCGCCTCCGCCGGCGAGGTCGAGCACCTCGATGTTCCAGCCGCGCGTGCCGAGCTGGCTGTAGGCGATGTGGTGCCCGTCGGGATGCCACGTGGGAGCCATCGCCGTGCCGGACGACGTGACGGCGCGCTCCCCGTAGCCATCGCTGTCTACAACGTACACCCGCCCGCCCTTCACGTACAGGATGCGCGTGCGCGCTATTCCCTGTACGCCAGTTATCCACCGCTCGATCTCGTCGGAGATTCCGTGCACATCCATGCGCCATTGCGCGCTGCCGACGTCTGCAGCGATGGGGAAATCACGCGACTGCGCGATCTTCTTCGCCGTCACATCGTGCACGGCCACGCGCGCGAGCGACGGCATGAGTGTCACCTGCACGAGCGCGGCAGCACCCAGCGACTTCCAGATGCCGTAGCTCACCGCGCCGTCGCCGGAAGACGTTTGCGACACGCCGCTCCCGTCTATCACCTCGATGCGGTCGCCGAAGTCGAGGTCGCGAGCGATGATCGCGCGAACGCTGTCACCGCCCGGCCCGTCCACCGGTAGCACGACGACGCCCGGCTTGGTACCCGGTGTGTAGGTGAGACCGATGCGGACGCCCCGCTGTCCGGTGGTGTCCTGCGCGTGCGCCGGGATGGCGGCGACGGTGAAGATGGCCGCGGCGGCGGCCCAGATTCTTAAAGACATCTAACGCAGTACTCGGGGGTCGAAGCTGAAGATGACGGGCAACACGTCGTCGTTGAAACCGGCTGGCAGCGGACCGAACGCCTTGACCTGCGCGGCCTGATCGACTGCACCCTGCGCCTCGAGATCGAACGCGAAGTTGCCCGAGCGGGTGAGAAAGCGAAAGCCGGAGACCGAGCCGTCGCGATGTACCAGGAACACTACTTCGGCGCGCGCGGCCGTGTTCCCGGGGGGCTTGAAGCGGAGCGCGATCTGACGGACAATGTTCTCCAGATAGCCGGGAAATGGGAAGTCCACGCCCTCGGTTCGCACGGTAGCCACATCGGTCCCGCGACCCCCGGTAGGACCGCCGCCAGCGGTTGCGGGCTTCTCTTTTTCCGCGGGCTTCTTCTCCTCGGGCTTGGGCGCAGGCGTCGGCGTGGCCTGCGCGGTCTGCTTCCGCTTCGGCGGTGCCTTGTCGGGGAGCGGCATGGCCTTCTCGATCGTTTCGGCACGCTTGGGCGGCGGCGCTGCCTCCTCCGGCGGGGGCGCCGGCGCTTCGCGCGGACGCACCACGCCGGCGGCGCGCGGTCCCGGTGGGGCCGCGACGATGTTCACCCGGTACATCGGCGGCATCGCCGGAGGCGCCGATGGACGGAGTAGAAAGAGCGCGGCGATCGCACCGGCGTGCAGCAACAGCGACGCTCCCAGAGGAGCGCCGAGCCGCGTGCCACCCTGGCTCCCGCTCCTCGACCCGCCGCGTTTCACCGGGTTATGTCCTCCGGCTCCGCCACCAGCCCCACGTCACCGACACCCGCGGCGCGCATCACAGCCAGCACCCTCACGACGGTGCCGTACGGCACCCCCTGATCGGCGCGTAAATAGATCCCCTGCTGTCCGCGCCGCGAAGCGAGCGCCTTGAAGCTCGCCCGAAACTCATCGTACGTGAGGCGATTGTCATCCACGTAGATCTGGCCGGCGCGGTTCACCGACACCACGAGACTGCTCTTCGCCTCCAGCGGACGCGCCTCCGCGCGCGGGAGCGCGATGTCCACCCCGCCCTGCATCATCGGCGCGGCGATCATGAAGATCACCATCAGGAGCATCATGACGTCGATGAGACTCACGACGTTGATGTCCGCGTTCAGTGGAAGCCCACGACTGCGGCGTGCCACCCTAGATGCGCCCCTCGCGAACCATGGTCGCGATGATCTCGGTCCCGAATCCCTCGAGCGCGCTCTCCATGCGATTGATGCGGCTCGCGAAGATGTTGTAGGCGAACACCGCGGGAATCGCCACTGCAAGCGCCGCCGCCGTGGCGGTGAGCGCCTCGGCCACACCGGGTGCCACCGCTCCGAGATTACCGGAGCCCTTCGCCGCTATCCCCACGAATGCATCGATGATCCCGAGCACGGTACCGAATAGCCCGATGAGGGGACTCACGGAGCCGATGGTCGCCAGCCAGGGAATGAAGTGCGAGAGCCGCTCACGCGCATCCGCCGTCTCGGCGTCGAGAACCAGTCGAAGCGCCTCCACCTGCGAGCCAGAGAGCTGCCCCACGGACGAATCCCTCAGCGCGCCCGGCTTCATCTCGGCGAAGAAATTCACCGCGCGCGAGAACACCCTCGTGAACGGGCTGGCCGGGCTGCGCCGCACGAGCCCCGCCGCCGAATCCAGCGCGGGCGCGCGCTCGAACTCGCGCGTGAATACCCGCCCCGCACGCTCCACCCGACCCAGCTCGATCCACTTGGCGAACATGATCATCCAGCTCACGAGCGAGAGCACCGCGAGGATCACCAGCACGATCTTCGTGACGAGCGACGCGTGCAGAACCATGTCGAGCGGCGCCGTCGGGATGGCGCCGCCAATCTGCGTTACAGCTCCGTCGTTCATGCGCCGGCCTCCGAGCGGAGTGCCACGAACCACTCGTACGTCTGGCGCAGCCCATCGTCGAGCGTCACCTGCGGCTTCCAGCCGAGCACGCGCTTCGTCTTCGCCGGATTCACCGCCGAGCGGCGCTGCTCACCCGGACGCGCCGGCGCATGCTCCACTCGCGCGGAGCTCTTCCCCGATACCTCGCGCAGCCGGCGTGCGAGCTCCACGACGTCGGTTTCAATGGACGTTCCCACATTGAAGGCACGGCTGTCCACGCCCTCCGCCGGTGGAAGCTCGGCGCGCGAGGCGAGGAAGTTGGCGCGCGCCACATCACCGGCGTAGACGTAGTCGCGGGTCTGAAGGCCGTCTCCGAAGACCGTCAGGGGAATACCGTCTATGAGGCGGTTGCAGAAGATGGCCACCACGCCCGCCTCGCCGAATGGGTCCTGCCGAGGGCCGTAGACGTTGGCGTAGCGCAGTGCCACGGTATCCAGGCCGTGCACGCGCGCGTAGTAGCCCATGTAGTACTCCACACTCAACTTCGCGGTCCCGTAGGGCGACTGCGGATCCTTCGGCGCCGTTTCCGCGGTGGGCGGTTCCACGAGATCTCCGTACACCGCGCCGCCAGTGGAGGAGAAGATGAAGCGCGTGGGGGTGCGCCCATCGCTCCCCTGCCCCTCCGCCGATGCGCGCACGGCCTCGAGGAGATTGAGGGAGCCCACGATGTTCTTCCCCGCATCGTAGGCGGGATCGGCCACGCTCTTGCGCACATCGATCTGCGCGGCGAGATGGCATATCACATCGAAGTGTCCCTCGCGAACGAGGCGGGCCGCATCGGAGGAGCAGATGTCCAGCTGGTGGAACTCCGCGTCACTAGGAACCTGCTCGCGCTTTCCGCTCGAGAGGTCATCCAGGACGCTCACCTGATCGCCTTCCGCGATGAACGCGTCCGCCACGTGCGAGCCGATGAAGCCCGCGCCGCCGGTGACCAGTACACGCCGCCCCATGCTCAGCGCTCGTCGCCCGGCGGCGACACCGGACGCTCCACGTCTGCGGGGGACTGCTCCTGCTCCAGCGCGAAGAGATAGCGCAGGGCATCCACGATCTGCAAACCGTGACCGTTGGCGGAAGCGGCGCGCAAGCGCACGCTTGGCTCGTGTAAGAACTTGTTCATCAAAGCCCGGGAAAAGTGTTCGACTGCTTCACGGTCGCCCGGCGAGAGGTGACCGAGACGCCGCATCGCGCGATGCAATTCCTCATCGCGCACGCGATCCATCTGCGAACGGAACGTCTTGAGGACGGGGACGGCCGCGAGACCAGCCAGCCAGCTCCAGTACTGCTCCACTTCCGCGGCGATCACCTGCTCGGCGCTCGGCATCTCTTCGCGCCGCCGCTCCAGGTTCGCCGCCACAACCGACTTCAGATCATCCAGATCGTACAGGAATACATTGTCGAGCGTTCCAACAGAAGGATCTACATCACGTGGAAGCGCGATATCCAGGATGCACAGCGGGCGATCGCCGCGCGTTCGCATTGCGGGTTCGACCTGCGGCCTGCCCACCACCGCGTGAGGAGCGGACGTGGAGCAGAGAAGAATATCCATCTCACCGAGCCGCGACCAGCACTCGTCGTAGTGGAGCGCCACGGCGCCGTGCCGCGCCGCCAGCTCCGCCGCCCGCTCGAAGGTCCTGTTGGCGACGATCGCCGTGCGAACTCCCTCGCTGAGCAGGCACTGGAGCGCCAGATCGGCCATCTCGCCCGCTCCGAGCACCATCGCGCGCCGCCCCTGCAGCCGGCCGAAGATCTTCGACGCCAGCTGTACAGCGGCGGAGCTCACCGAAGCCGCGCCCCGACCGATGGCCGTCTCGTTTCGGACGCGCGAGGCTACCAGAAGGGCACTTTGGAATAGACGATTCAGAATGGCGCGGGATGCGGAACGGCTCGATTCCCACGCGTCGCGCACCTGTCCCTGGATCTGCGCCTCGCCGAGCACCATCGAGTCGAGGCCGGAGGCCACGCGGTATAGGTGCGTCACCGCCTCCCTCTCCCGGCGCACGAAGCCGTACGGCCGTACATCTTCCCCGAGTCGTGCGGATAGCTCGCGCCAGATCGTCTCGACCGTCGCGGCGCTCTCGCCTGCCCCCGAGAGCGCGGTGTTCGAATCATCGCGCCCCTCCGCCTCCACACAGTACACCTCCGTGCGGTTGCAGGTGGAGAGAAGGACGATTTCGCGCGCGCCCGTCGCCTCTCGAAGCGAGCGGGCCACCTCGCTCACCTCGTGTGTTCCGACCGCCAGCCGCTCCCGCACGTCTATCGGAGCGGTGACGTAGCTCACACCAGCGACTAGCAGCGCCACGCGGACAGCTCCTCGCCAAGAGCACCCGACTCGACTCGGGCGCAGAAGTCATCGTCCAGCAGCACCGCCGCGGCCTTCTTCCACCCCTCGCGATCCCCCGACTCCAGCAGCGTCGAGCGCAGTTTCCCGAGCTGCGCCAGAGCGTCGGCGTAACGATCGTCGAAGCGCTCGGCCACGGCATCTCGGATCCGCACGGCCGCACCGGGCACGCCTCCTGTCGTGACGGCGATCAGGAGCGCGCCGCTATCGTGCGACGCCGGGGTCACGAAGTCGCCAAGCGAGCCGTCATCGGCGACGTTTACCAGGATTCCCGCGCGGCGCGCGTCCGCGGCGACTCGGGCATTCACCTCCCGCTGGTCGGTTGCCGCGAAGACCAATGTGGCATCCGCGATGTCGGCGCGCTCGTAGCCACGCTCGACGATGGTGCAGCGCGCATCGGCGCTGGCTGCCTCGCGCAGCGAGTCGGATACGTTCGGCGCTACGACGCGCACGCGCGCGCCCGCGGCGAGCAACGCGCGAGCCTTCCGCTCCGCCACCCGCCCGCCACCCACCACCAACGCGGCGATCGCTTCGCCATCGAGCACTATCGGATAACCGCTCACAGGAACCTTCCCGAGCGCGCGTCGAGCACGCGGAAGGCGATGTAGAGAACTACTACACCGGCGAAGAGCGCATTGGAGAGTATGGCGGCCCGGCGTGCCCGCCAGCCAGCCAGCACGCGCCCCACGATCAGCGCCGTCACGGCGAGCCATGCGGCCAGTCCCCATACCACCTTCGACGTATCGCCGGTGTGGTAGACCAACGAGTACGCGCCGGCAAGCACCGTTCCCATTGTGAGCGCCAGCCAGCCCACCACGATCGCCAGATGGTTGACCTTGTCGAGTGTTTCCAGCGGCGGGAAGAAACGGAAGATCGCGCCGAAGCGGCGCGACTTCAGTTCCCGGCGCTCCACGAGGTACATGATCCCGGCCCCGGCGGCGGCAGCGAATGCGGCGATCCCGAGGAAGTTCAGCGCGATGTGCGAGATGAGCCACACGCCCCGCAGCCCCGCCGGCTCCGCCAGCGGCACCATGCCCGCGAGGTTGGCGAACACGGTGAGCAGCGCCGCGAACGGCGCCGCGAAAAGCGTCAGGCTCACCTCGCGCGCTAGAATCTCCGCCACGAGCAGGGTGACTGCGATGAGGAATGCGGCGAAGGAGAGCGACGGACCGAGCCCCGTGAGCGGCGGCTGGCCGTGCACCAGGAGGAAATCGCCGAGCGCACACAGATGCGCCACCACGCCCGCGCCGAGAAGCGCCACGACACCGCGAACGGGCGCGCGCATGGGACGGGCAAACGGCACGGCTGCCAGACAGGCAGCCGCGAGGTACAGAGTGATGGCGAGAGAGTGGGCGATCGCGATCATGCGTCGCCCGTAATCTAACGCCTGGTCGCCGCGGCGGAGCCCGGGAAAAACAGAGCCGCCGCCGGCTGGACGTGGTGGAGCGACCACGACCGCTGCGGCGGCGGAGCACGGTATCGCGGGGAGAGCATCGACGCGTCAGCGAGCATGCCCCACCACCGCGACCCGCGCATCATCGCGACATCGAACCAATCAGGGCATTCTCGCCGTCATGCGCGCGTTCACTCCCGCATGGATCACGGGATGCCGCTGGCTCACCACGATCGCCGTAGCTCCGAGATCGGTGACTTTGACCACCTGCGCGAGCGCGATCGGCTCTTCGGGGAGCGTCACCGGATCCACACCCTCGAGCGACGGCCCCGGGCGGCGCGTCTCGTAGAGGGTGAACTGGTCGCCCACTTTCACGCCGTCGCTGGCCGTGGCGCTGAGGATCACGTAGTAGCCGAGCGTGGGGAGAACGACGCCGGAAGGCACCGATATCACCTGGCATTCCGTACCGTTGGCCAGCGGCGTGGGGCGCGCTTCCATCGCCATCGAGAGCCGCTCTAGCGGCGCGACCGACTGTCCGAGGAGGATGTCTCCGAACTGCTGGACGACTCGCGCAGTCGAGGCCTCGCCATCGCCAACGCGCTCGACCTGCACCACACCGGTTGGCATAAGCACCGTGCCGAGACCCGGAAGGACGGGTCCCTCCGCGAGCGTCACGAACCGCTGGCCGGGCGAGGCCGCCGTGCCGGCAGGAAGGGTGATGTACACGCGCTCCTGGGCCAGGATGCGATGTCTCCCGGAGGCCTGTACGATGCCGGGGAGCTCGGCGAGTCCGACGAGGCGTCCGTCCCGCCGCTCCGCGCTCGCGCGCTGGAGCCACGGTGCGGCGATGTAGTCACCCTCGCGGACCGCGGTGTGCGCATAGTTGGCCGCCGTCTCCGCCAGGCGCGAGCTCTCGGCACGTCTCTGCGACACGCCAAGCGAGAAGACGGTGGACCCCGGGACGCTCCGCACTGGCTCGGGCTGCATCCGAGGCATGAGGTCATCGGCAGCCACCAGTCGCGCTCCTCCGGGGACATGGAGGACCTCGCCCGGATAGATCCAGTGTGGATCTTCCACTACCGTGGTGTTGAGGCGGTAGATCTCCGGCCAGAGGAAAGGATCGTTGAGATAGAAGTTGGCGAGCCCCCAGAGGGTGTCGCCCTTCTTGACGGTGTGAGTCTGGCCAGATGCGCTGTCACCAGCCTGCGCCGACGCGGCCGGGGCAGCCGAATCGGGAGACGCTGCGCTGGTGGAGTCCTGGGCTCGGAGCATGGCCGGCGACGCCAGGCCCACCGCGAGTGCCGCGAGCCAGGCGGCGCGCGACGTCCGTCGCCGCGCCGCCCGGAGTGCACATCTCTCGTGTTGCATGAACAGACGCATCGTACGCCTCTGCAGCGTTGCCGGAATGTTCGGAGCGGCCCCGCAGGCACGGCGTGCCGGCCGGGGAGCGCTGTTTCTCGTAGATGAGACGCGCAGCGGCCGTACGGGTCACGCTCCGTACGGCCCCCCGGGGGCCCGCCGAGGGAGGAACCGCCCTAGAACGGCAGGTCGTCGTCCTCGTCTTCCATGGTTCCGTGGAAGTCCTCGAAGTCGTTCCCGCCGCCGGAGCCGGCGCGCGCGTTGCGCGTGCCACTCGGGCGGGCAGCAGCCGCGACGCCGCCCTCCATGTCCTGGCCACCGCCACTGCGACCGGAGAGCATGATGAGCTCGCGCACGTTGATCTCCGTGCTATAGCGCGTCTGGTTCTCCTTGTCCTGCCACTGGCGGTACTCGATGCGTCCCTCGACGTACACCTTGTCACCCTTCCTGAGGTAACGCTCGACGATGTCGGCGAGCTGCGAGCTCTTGCTATTCCACACCACACAGCGATGCCACTCCGTCTTCTCCTGCTTCTCTCCCGATGCACCGGTCCATGACCGGCTCGTGGCCAGGGAGAATGTTGCAACACGATTTCCGCCGGACGTGGAGCGTACCTCGGGATCGGCCCCGAGATTTCCGATCAACGTCACCTTGTTCAAGCTCCGACTCACGATTCCTCCTGGCAAATGGCGAAGAGCTCCGCCCTACAAGCAACAATGTACATGACTTCGCCGACAGGACCACCAGCGAAGCGACGCACCGAGCATCAGTTTACCGCACCTGGTCTTCACGGCCCCGGAAGCACCAGCCGGAGGACCAGTGCATCCTCCACCGGGCGGCGGTAGTAGCGACGCCTCCGCCCGATCTCCTGGAAGCCGTGTGATGCGTACAGCGCCCGAGCGGCGACATTCGAGTCGCGTACCTCGAGGTAGATCGTCCCGACCTCGCGCGAGCGAGCCGCAGTGATGGCGGTGACCAGGAGCAGGGTGCCGATCCCGCGCGAGCGCGACCCGGGCGCTACGGCGAGGTTCGCGATCTCTCCTTCGTCCATGATGAACCACGCGACCACGTAGCCCGCCACCTTACCGTCGGGGAGGCACGCCACGTCGAACAGCACACGCGGATCCCGCTCCACTACCAGCCGCTCGAATGCGGATCGGCTCCACGGATCGGTGAACGCTTCCTGCTCTATCTCGCTCACGCGGCCGATGTCGGCTACGGTAGCGGCACGCACCGTGGTCGGCTGGGCGCTCCCCTTCGCGGCGAGCGCGCGTGCAGGGTACCCGCTACCAGGCGCACCGCCCGGTGGGCGCTGCCCAGGCTCCGGCGTGTTCATGATTGCAACGGCCTGCCGTGCTCACGCTCCCAGCGAACCTGCGCCTCGGCGAGACGCCCGTAGTCGGGCTCCCACAATGCGAGGTCCACCGGTCCCGAGCGCTCTACGGTAGTGCGAATGCTGGCAAAGCCCGACGCCCTCGGAATCGCGGAGAGCTCCGAATGCGGGCCAATGGCTCGTGCGCCGAGCGAGCGCGCCAGCTCGCCAGAGCGCTCGCGCGGAACGAGCGTCAGCGGCGCCAGCTCCGTGATCTCGCAGCGCCCGTCGTCGCCGCTCCCTGCCTCGCGCACCTCGTAGCCAGCGGCGTACACATCGCCGCGCAACGCATCCAGCACCGCGAGGTAACGCCCCGGCATGGTTGCCGCGCGGGAGCCCGCGATAGTTAGGAGGAGCGACGATGCCGTGTACAGCGGGAGTCCACGCCCTGCTGCCATCCCCTTGGCGATCGCAGCCGCGATGCGAAGGCTGGTAAAGCTGCCGGGCCCTCCGCCGCAAGCGACGCACGCGAGGTCCGCGGGGTGCACACCGGCATCGTCCAGCACGTTGACGACCGCGGGCATCAGGCGCTCCTCCTTCTCGCCGCGCATGGCCACCTCGCACTCGGTTATCAGCCGGCTCCCCTCGATGAGCGCGACGGTACCCGTGTAGGTAGCAGCGTCGAGCGCGAGCATGAGCGAGGTACTCATCCGGCGAGGAGGAGCCGTCGATCCGGGTCCACCGGATCGTATTCCAGGTCGATCGGTACGGCATCGGGCGGGATCCGGCCGGCACCGCGGTCGGGCCACTCCACGAGCACGATCGCATGCGAGGAGACGATGTCATCCCAACCGAGGTTCGTGAGCTCGGCGGCCCGCTCGAGGCGATAGAGATCGAGATGGTAGATGACGTACTTCGCCCCGTCGTACCGATGCACCAGTGCGAACGTCGGGCTCGTGACTGGCTCGGTCACGCCGGCCCCGCGACAGATGGCTTGCACGAGCGTCGTCTTCCCCGTTCCGAGCTCTCCGGAGATGGCCACCACTACCGGCGGCTCGAGCGCCGCTCCGAAATTCTCGCCCCAGGCGCAGAGCTGCTCGCGAGTGAGCGCGATGCGACCGCGCGGGGCGCGCGGCGGCACCACGTGGTGATGTGGCTCGCTCATCTATCGAGCCGCCCGAATTCGCGCGAGCCCACTCGCGCGCTTCCCCTTCCCGTCTCCGTTCTGCTTGGCACGCACCTCGAAGAGCTGATCGCGGAGTGCGGCAGCCGCCTCGAAATCGAGATTGGCCGCCGCTTCCTTCATCTGCTGCTCGAGAAGCGCGACGAGCGCCTCGGTGTCCATCTCGCTCGCGTAGGTCGCCACCCGCTCCGCCACCTTGCGCGGCTCCTCGCGTTCGCCGCGCGCGTCGGCCACGCGCGTGCTGAAGCGGACTTCCGCCGTGCTCTTCACCACGGTGGTAGGAGTGATCCCGTGCTTCTCGTTGTACTCGACCTGCAGCTCTCGACGCCGGCGTGTCTCATCCATGCAGCGCTGCATCGAGCCGGTCACCCGGTCCGCGTAGAAGATCGCACGTCCGGCGGAGTTTCGCGCCGCGCGGCCGATGGTCTGGATCAGCGAGCGGTCGCTCCGCAGGAAGCCCTCCTGGTCGGCATCGAGAATCGCGACGAGCGAGACCTCCGGTAGATCGAGTCCCTCCCTCAGGAGGTTGATCCCCACCAGCACGTCGAACTCCCCCAGCCGCAGCCCGCGGATGATCTCCATCCGCTCGATGGCGTCGATGTCGGAGTGCATGTACCGCACGCGGACGCCCATCTGCTGGAGGTAGTCGGTGAGGTCCTCGGACATCCGCTTCGTGAGCGTGGTGACGAGCACCCGCTCGCCGCGCTGCTCGCGCAGCCGGATCTCGTGCAGGAGATCGTCAACCTGGCCGCGCACCGGACGAACGTCGATCTCCGGATCGAGCAGTCCGGTGGGGCGGATGATCTGCTCTACGACCACGCCGTCGGAGAGCTTCAGCTCCAGGTCACCGGGTGTGGCCGAGACGAAGATCGCCTTGGGCGTGAGTGCGAGAAACTCGTCGAACATCAGCGGCCGGTTGTCGAGCGCGCTCGGCAGCCGGAAGCCGTAATCCACGAGGGTGAGCTTGCGCGCGCGGTCGCCGTTGTACATCCCGCCGATCTGCGGGAGCGTGACGTGCGACTCGTCCACCACCACGAGCAGATCCTCGGGGAAGTAGTCGAAGAGGCAGGCGGGGCGCTCACCCGCCTGCCGGCCGGAGAGCGGCCGCGAGTAGTTCTCGATCCCCGCGCAGGTGCCGATCTCCAGCATCATCTCGATGTCGAAGTTCGTGCGCGAGTCGAGCCGCTGTGCCTCGAGGAGCTTTCCCTCGGCGCGGAGGAGGGCCAGCCGCTCCTCGAGCTCCGTGCGGATGAGTTTCACCGCTCGCTCGAGCGTGGGCCGCGAGGTCACGAAGTGCTTGGCCGGGTAGACGGCGGTGCGCTCGAGCTCCGCGATCGTGTCTCCGGTAACGACATCGATCTTGGTGATGCGCTCCACCTCGTCGCCCCACATCTCGACGCGAACGCCCTGCTCTTCGTATGCCGGGAAGATCTCGACCGTATCGCCGCGCACGCGGAAGGTGCCGCGTTCGAACGCAATGTCGTTCCGTGAGTACTGGATCCCCACGAGCGCGCGCAGGATCTCGTCGCGTGCACGCTTCTCGCCGCGCTCGATCCGCACCATTCGCTCACGGTACTCCACCGGATCGCCGAGTCCGTAGATGGCGGAGACCGTGGCCACGATGATCACGTCCTCGCGCTCCATGAGACTGGAGGTGGCGCGGAGCCGCAGCCGGTCTATGTCCTCGTTGATGGAGGCGTCCTTCTCGATGTACGTGTCCGTCGAGGGGACATAGGCCTCCGGTTGGTAGTAGTCGTAGTACGAGATGAAGTACTCGACTGCGTTGTTCGGGAAGAAGCCCTTCAGCTCTCCGTACAGCTGCGCGGCCAGCGTCTTGTTGTGCGACAGCACGAGTGTCGGGCGTCCGTGCGCCTTGATGACGTTCGCGATCGTCATCGTCTTCCCCGAACCGGTGACACCGAGGAGTGTCTGGAACCGGTCGCCGCGCGCGAGACCAGCCGACAGCTCGCCTATGGCACGCGGCTGGTCACCAGCGGGGGAAAAGGGGGAGCGGAGGTCAAAGTCGGCCATGCTATGAATATAACACCCCCGTCGGCGTCTGTTCGGGGTCCCTTGGCGGGCGCCGCCGGCCGTACCTCGAATCGGCGGCGTGCGCAAGCCGGGACGCCTCACTCGGTCGCCGAGAGCCGCTCCCGTCGCGTTACGTCGGTGACGCCCTTCACCCGCCGCACCGCGCGGATGACCTTCCGAAGATGGGTCAGGTTCTCGACCTCCACGAGAATCGAGCCCGACACCCCGCCATCGCCGCTCCTGAGCTCCATGCTCTTGATGTCGGTCCCCGCGTTCGTGACCGCCTCGGCCACGTCCACGTAGAGGCCGCGCCGCTCGGTCCCCTCTATGGCGAGCCGGACGAGGAAGATCTCCCCTTCCATCTCCTGCCAGTCGATGTCCAGCCGCCGCTCCGGCTCGGCAGAGAGGAGGAGGACGTTGGGACAGTCGCTCCGGTGGATGCTGACCCCGCGGCCGCGCGTGACGTAGCCCACCACGGGATCGCCAGGGACGGGCTGGCAGCACTGGGAGTAGCGAACCATGAGCCCGTCCACGCCCTGGATGCGCACTCCCTTCGTATTGCCGCGCATCCGCTGGACGAGTCGCTCGAAGGCGCTGGTCTTTGCCGGCTGCTCGGGTGTGGCCTCGACCTCGGGGTAGATGGCGCGCAGCGCCTGCGCGACGTGCACATCACCCTGCCCGATCGACGCTATGAGGTGCTTGGCGTCGTTCAGATTGAGAGTCTTCGCGGCCGCCTCCAGCGCGGCATCGTCCGGCTTGGCGAGGTTGCGGCGCCGCAGCTCGCGGTCGAGCATCTCCTTCCCGAGCCGGGCGGAGGTGCTCTGCTCCTCCTGCCTGATCCACTGACGGATCTTGTGACGCGAGCGACCCGTGCGGACGTGCGAGAGCCAGTCGCGGCTGGGGCGTGCGCTGGACGCGGTGATGATCTCCACCGTGTCGGAGTTGCGGAGCTGCCGCGAGAGCGGGGCTATTCTCCCGTTCACCCTCGCGCCCTGGCAGTGCAGACCGACCTCGGTGTGCACCGCGAAAGCGAAGTCGATCGGCGTGGCTCCCTTCGGGAGCTGGATCACGTCGCCGGTGGGCGTGAAGACGAAGATCTCGTCCTGATAGAGGTCGAGCTTGAGGAACTCGAGGAACTCGTCGGGCGTCTTGGCGTCGAGCTGCAGCTCGAGCACCTGACGGAACCAGCCGAGCGCGCGGTCCAGCTCATCGGCGCTCTTGGCGTTCTCCTTGTACAGCCAGTGCGCGGCGATGCCGTATTCCGCGGTGCGGTGCATGTCGAAGGTGCGTATCTGCACCTCGAAGAGCTGCCGCCCCGGGCCGAACACGGTGGTGTGCAGCGACTGGTAACCGTTCGACTTGGGCTGCGCGATGTAGTCCTTGATCCGCTCCTGCAGCGGCGTCCAGCCGTCGTGGATCACGCCGAGCGCGTGGTAGCAGTCGGGGACGGTGTTGACGAGCACGCGGATGGCGAGGAGATCGTAGATCTCCTCGTACGGCTTCTCCCGCTGCTTCATCTTCTTGTAGATGGACCAGAGATGCTTCGGGCGTCCCGTGACGTCGAAGTTCTGGATCATCGCGCGCTGCAGCTCCTTCTCGAGCGGCTGCGCCATCTGCGCGATCAGCCGCTCTCTCTCGCCGCGCTTCTGCGCTACGAGCCGCGCCAGCTTGCGGTACTCGACCGGCTCGAGGTGCTTGAATGCGAGGTCCTCGAGCTCCCAGCGCATCCGCGCCATACCGAAGCGGTGCGCGAGCGGCGCGTAGAGATCCATCGTCTCCTGCGCGATGCGCCGCCGCTTGTCCTCGGGGAGGTAGTCGAGCGTGCGCATGTTGTGCAGGCGATCCGCCAGCTTGATGAGGATCACGCGCACATCCTTCGCCACCGACAGAAGGAGCTTCCGGTAGTTCTCTACCTGGCGCTCCTGGCGCGAGCGGAAGGAGATATTGCCGATCTTCGTGACGCCATCCACGATCTGGGCGATCTCCTTGCCGAACTCGCGCTCGATGTCCGCGACGGTAACCGAGGTATCCTCGACCACGTCGTGAATCAATCCGCTCGCGATCGTCACGGAGTCCAGGTGGAGCTCGGCGAGGATCTTGGCGACTTCCACACAGTGCGAGACGTAGTCATCACCGGAGGAGCGCTTCTGCCCCATGTGGGCCTGCTGGCCGAAGCGGAAGGCGCGCGTGAGCAGCTCGGCGTCGAGCCGCTCGGCGAGCGGATCTTCAGCGAGGTTCCATCCCGGGATGACCGTGTTCAGCGCAGGTGCGGTCAAAGAAGTCCTGCCTCCGCAAAGCTGGTGTAGCGTCCGCGACCGATGATGACATGGTCGTGTACTGGAATATCGAGCAATCTTCCGGCTCCCACCAGCTGTTCGGTCACCAACCGATCGTCGGCGGAGGGGGTCGGGTCGCCGCTGGGGTGGTTGTGCACCAGGATGATTGCCGCGGCGCGTTCCGCGATCGCCTCCCGGAACACCTCCCGCGGGTGCACGAGCGAAGAGTTGAGGATGCCGCGAGTCACGGTGATGTCGCGCTCCATCCGGTGCTGGGAGTCCAGCACCGCCACGTGGAACTCCTCCGCGGGAAGGTCCTGCAGCCGGTCCGCGTACGCAGCATAGACTTCGCGCGGCGAGCGGAGCGGCGCACCCTCGTCACGCGACTCTGCCGACATCCGCCGTCCGAGCTCGAGCGCGGCGTGAACCATCACCGCCCGTGCGCTCCCAACGCCGCGCATCCCCGTGAGCGATGCCACGGGTTCCGACGCGATTCGGCGCAGCGAACCACCCGATCTCTCGAGCATCTCCTGCCCCACACTCAGAGCCGATCGCCCGCTCGAGCCGGAGCCGAGGACTATGGCGAGCAGCTCGCTCACGCTCAACGTATGCGCGCCCAGAGTCCGGAGCCGCTCGCGCGGTCTCTCGGATCGGGGCAACTCTCTAATAGTTAACGACTTTCCGGGTGCCGGACCAGCTGCGATGGACATGATGTACCTCCGGGTGCGGGTGACGCCTAACGGTACCCGCACCCGGGACGAGGTGCGACATCGGTCCAACGCAGCCTTTTACACCGTGGCTCCGTGGCACTTCTTGAACTTCTTACCGGAGCCGCAGGGACAGGGGTCGTTGCGACCCACCTGAGACCAGTCCACGTTGGCCGGTGCCTCCTGGGTGAGGGTGCGCGTTCTTCCCGCGCCCACCACCGTGGGCTCCGGCTTCCGGACCGTGCGCTTGGAGGGGACCGGGGGCTCCTCCTCGGGGCCGCTGTCCACCACGCCGTTGCCGCCATCCGGCTCCTCCGGCGGCACGTCCTCCAGTACGCCAAGCGCGTTGTAGCGCTTCCTGGGACGCGCCGCGCCACCACCAGATGGCGGTCCGCCGCGCGGGCCGCGTGCCGCGCCACCTGATCCGTCTCCGCCCTGCGGCGGGAGCGGCGGCGGCTCGAAGACGAGCTGCACGCGCAGGAAGCGCTCGGTGAAGGTGTTGTACACGTCCGCCATGAGGTCTACGAACATGTTGTACGCTTCCTTCTTGTACTCGATGAGCGGATCGTTCTGCCCCCACGAGCGGTAGTGAATCGCCGCGCGGAGCTGATCGAGATCGTAGAGGTGATCCTTCCACTTCTCGTCGAGCACGTTCAGCATCACCAGCGAGAGGAGGCGGTCGGAGTACTCGTTGAGACTCTTGAGCTTCGCCTCGAACGCGGCGCGTCCTACGGCCTGCGCCTCCTCCTGCGCCTCCTCCACCGTGTCGGGGCGCTCCTCGGCGCCCTCCTCGAACTGCGGCACGATGAGCAGGTAGTGCATCAGCAGCTCCTGCCTGAGGAGCGCCAGGTCCCAGTCTTCCGAGGTCTCGAAGCCCTCGAGCGCCTGCTCGACCCTCTTCCCGATGGCCTTCTCGACCATCTTGAGCGCCTCGCCCTTGAGTTCCTCGCCGCCCTCGAGCGCGAACGAGCGGAGCGAGTAGATCACCTCGCGCTGCTGGTTCATGACGTCGTCGTACTCGAGGAGGCGCTTGCGCTGCTCGAAGTTCTGCATCTCGACGCGCTTCTGCGCCTGCTCGATGGAGCGCGTGATGAGCGGGTGCGTGAGGACTTCTCCCTCCTGCGCGCCCATCCGGTCCATGAGCTTGGCGATGCGCTCCGACCCGAAGATTCTCATGAGATCATCTTCGAGCGAGAGGAAGAACTGCGATGCACCCGGGTCGCCCTGGCGTCCCGCGCGGCCGCGCAGCTGCCGGTCGATGCGCCGCGACTCGTGACGCTCCGAGCCCACGATGTGAAGGCCGCCGATCTCCTCGATCTCCTTGGCCTTGCCATCCGGATCTTCCACCTCCGATGGCTTCGACTCGGTGACGCCGGATCCGAGCTTGATGTCGGTTCCGCGGCCGGCCATGTTCGTGGCGATCGTGACCGCGCCCGGCTGCCCTGCCTCCGCCACGATCTCGGCCTCACGCTGGTGGTACTTCGCGTTAAGCACGTTGTGCTTGAGCCCGGCGCGCTGGAACATGCGCGAGAGCGTTTCGGACACGTCCACGTTCACCGTACCGACGAGCACCGGGAATCCGAGGTTGTGCAGCCGCTCGGTCTCGGCGAGGATGGCCGCGTACTTCTCGCGGCGCGTCTTGTAGATCAGATCGTGACGGTCATCGCGGATGACCGGCTTGTTGGTGGGGATCACGGAGACCTCGAGACCGTAGATCTGGTGGAACTCTGTCTCCTCCGTCTCCGCCGTACCCGTCATGCCGGCCAGCTTCTCGTACAACCGGAAGTAGTTCTGGATCGTGATGGTGGCGAGCGTCTGCGTCTCGCCCTTCACCTGCACGCCCTCCTTCGCCTCCACCGCCTGGTGCAGCCCCTCGGACCAGCGCCGCCCCGGCATCGTGCGCCCGGTGAACTCGTCCACGATGAGCACCTGGCCATCCTGCACCACGTAGTTGACGTCCTTCTCGTAAAGCGCGTGCGCGCGGAGCAGCTGGTGCACGATGTTTAGCTTCTCGCTCTTGAGCGCGTACTCGCGCTCGAGCTCCGCGCGCGCCTCGAGCTTCTGCTGCGGCTCCATGTCCGGATCGCGCTCGATGACGTGCACCGCCTCCGAAATGTCCGGGAGAATGAACGCGTCGCGGTCGTCCGGCGCGAGGAAGTCCACGCCGCGATCCGTGAGGTGCACGGTGTGGTTCTTCTCATCGAGCACGTAGAGGAGACGCTCTTCGATGTCCCCGAACTGCTGGCGGCTGGCCGGCTGCCGCCGGTCGGCAATGTGCTCCAGCTCCATCTTCTGGACGGCCTGCTTGTTCCCCTGCTCCTGAAGGAGCTTGAGGAGGCGCTTGTTCTTCGGAGCACCGAGCTGCGCCTGGTACATCCGAAGCGCCGCTTCGCGGTCCTCGCCCTTCTCGAGAAGCGCCTCGGCCTCGGCAATCAGCCGATTCGCTTCCTCGCTCTGCTTGCGGACGAGTCGGCCCACCGCTGTGTTGTGCTCGCGGTAGGCAGCGTCGCCCTCGTTGCCCACGGGGCCCGAGATGATGAGCGGCGTACGGGCTTCGTCGATGAGCACCGAGTCGACCTCGTCGACGATCGCGTACCAGTGCGGCCGTTGCACCCGCTGGTCGAGCTGCACGACCATGTTGTCGCGCAGGTAGTCGAAGCCGAACTCGTTGTTGGTGCCGTAGGTGATGTCGCAGAGGTACGCCTGGCGCCGTTCCGGCGTGCCCGGCTCGGAGTCGTCGATGCAGCCGACGGTGAGTCCGAGGTAGTTGTAGATGTACCCCATCCACTGCGCGTCACGACGGGCCAGGTAAGAGTTCACAGTGACCAGGTGCGCACCGCGTCCGGCCAGCGCGTTCAGGTAGAGCGGAAGCGTGGCTACCAGCGTCTTTCCTTCACCGGTGGCCATCTCCGCGATCCGCCCGAGATGGAGCTCGATGCCGCCAATGAGCTGCACGTCGTAGTGGACCATGTTCCACTCCATCTCGTGCCCGGTCACCGTGATCGTCTGCCCCATGAGCCGGCGCGCCGCCTCTCGGACGGTGGCGAACGCCTCGGGGAGGATCTCGTCGAGGATCTCCGCGATCTCCTCGCGGAGCTTCCCCTCCACACCACCCCGCCCGTCCTTTCCGCTGAGCTCGTCGTCTATCCCGTCGCGCTCTTCCGGATCCGCCGCGTGCTTCTTGCGCTCCTTCAGCTCGGCGACCTGCGCCTCGAGCTCGGCGGTGCGCTCGCGGATGATCCCCCGGAGCTTCTCGGTCTGCCCGCGCAGCTCGTCGTCCGAGACGTCGTGCAGACGCTCGTATTCCGCGTTGATCGCGGCCACGATCGGCTGCACACGCTTCATCTCGCGATCGTGTCGCGTACCGAAGATGGATGTGAGAATTGGCTTCAGCATGTCTTTCCTCTATGTCTGTACAGGCCGGCCGCCTCGATGAATCCGGCGACGGCTTCCGTCACGAATCCGTGGATGCTCTTCCCGGCCAGTACACGCGCGCGGATCTCGGTGGAGGAGATCTGGATGCGGCGCGTTGCGATGCGTGTGAGCGGCACCAGCTCCGGGTCGCCACCGTTACCGCTCGCGCCCGTTGGACGTGCCAGCACTACGACCTCGGCGAGCTCCGCGATTCGACTCGCATCTCGCCAGGTCGCGATCTCGCCCGCCAGATCCTCGCCGATCAGCAGGAAACGCCGTGCTCCAGGATCTCTCGATGCGAGCACGTCGAGCGTCTCGACAGTGAAAGATAACCCCTTCCGGTCGATTTCCACGGGGTCCGCCGCGAAGCGGGAGTCCCCCCCGATCATCAATTCGACCATCCTGAGGCGCTGCGCCGCCGACGCCTGCGCGTCGTGCTGCTTGAAGGGTTGTACCGCCGCGGGGACGAACAGGAGCCTGTCCAGCTCGAGCAGCTCGAAAGCGTCGCTCGCTGCGAGCAGGTGTCCGACGTGCGGCGGGTCGAAGCTTCCGCCAAAAATCCCCAGTCGCACTCCCCGTCAGCGTCGAGGCGCGCGTGCCGCCGGTTGCGACAGCTGCGCCGATGGCACCACCGTGGAATCCGCGTGCAATGGCGCCGGGACCGACGCGCAGGCCTCTTTCACTTCGGCGTTGCCGGAGTATTTCGCACGGAGCGTCGAGCAGGTTTCGGCTACCTCCTCCTTGTAGCCGATCTTGCCATACGCCTCCACCAGGCGGAGCAACGCCATCCTCGCGTGCTCGGTCTGCGGGTAAGCGGTCGCCACATCGTGGAAGTAGATGATCGCCGAGTCGTACGCATCGCGCTTCATGTAGAACATCCCGGCGTCGTAGCTCTTGATGGCGAACCACTCGTTGAGCTTGTCTATTTCCGCCCTCGCCTTGTCGACCAGCGGAGAGTCGGGGTAGGCGGCGAGGAAGCTCTGGAGCGTGGCCAGTGCGGTCTGGCCGTAGTCCGAGTCGAGCGACGGCTTCCGCCACAGCTTCGAGTAGGACATCCCCGCGTCGAAGGTGGCGACGGCCGACAGGGTGTCCTCGGGGAAGCTCTCGGGGATCCGGGAATACGCCTGCGCGGCGAGGATGTACTCGCGGCGTCCCGTGTGCGCCTCGCCGAGGTAGAAGTACGCCTGCGGGAGGAGCGGGTCGCGCGCCGGGAGCTCCGTGGTCAGCCGCTGAAAGCCGTTCACGGCGTTGTCCCACTTGTGCTCCTTGAGCTGCGTCAGCGATGCCTGGAAGAGTGCGTCGTTCGAACGGAAGTTCGCCGCGACGAACCTGTTACGATGACACCCCGCCAGTAGCGCGAGCATGGCGATCAGAGTGACGATATGGCGCTTTTTAGCGGGCACGAACATGACCGTTATGATACCCGGGATGGCTTGGTCGGTTCACGAGCGCGTGGAGGACGCGCGAGGTGCGCCTGCACGGACGTTCCGAGCGGGGGTGCGTTCAGACACGCTTCCCCAGCTGCTCGGGTCCGAGCGCGCGGAAGTAGCGGATGGTTTCGTCGAGTCCCTCGCGGAGCGCGACCGTTGGCTCCCAGCCCAGCATGCGACGCGCGCGAGAGATGTCGGGCTGTCTCACTTTGGGATCGTCCTGGGGGAGCGGCTTCTCCACGATCGGCGCGCTCGACCCGGTAAGCTCGAGGACCAGCTCCGCGAGCTGGCGCACGGTGAACTCTATGGGATTCCCGATGTTGGTCGGGCTGCAGTCGCCCGACATGAAGAGCCGGTAGATCCCCTCCACCTCGTCCGACACGTAGCAGAAGCTCCGCGTCTGCGATCCATCGCCGTAGACTGTGAGCGGCTCGCCGTTGAGAGCCTGCACGATGAAGTTGGACACTACGCGTCCATCGCGCGGCCGCATCCGGGGACCGTAGGTGTTGAAGATCCGGACGATGCGGGTATCCACGTTGTGGTAGCGGTGGTACGCCATCGTCATGGCTTCGGCGAAGCGCTTGGCCTCGTCGTACACTCCGCGGGGGCCAACGGGATTGACGTTCCCCCAGTACCCCTCCGGCTGTGGGTGTACGAGTGGATCGCCGTAGACTTCGGAGGTCGAGGCGAGGAAGAAGCGTGCACCCTTGGCCTTCGCCAGCCCGAGCGCGTTGTGCGTCCCGAGCGCCCCCACCTTGAGTGTAGGAATCGGAAGCTCGAGATAGTCGATGGGGCTCGCCGGCGACGCGAAGTGAAGCACGCCGTCGAGCTCCCCGGGGATGTACGTGAACGTCGAGATATTGTGGCGGAAGAACTCGAACGACGGATTCCCCGTGAGGTGCGCGATGTTGTCGGGGTGGCCCGTGATGAAGTTGTCGAGCCCCACGACGCGATGGCCGTCGGCGAGGAAGCGATCGACCAGGTGGGAGCCGAGGAAGCCCGCGGCGCCCGTTATGAGGACTCTCACGCCTTCGCTCCGCCTCTGCCAATGGACAGGTAGGTGAAGCCGAGCGCGCCCAGCTTCGCGGGGTTGTAAAGATTGCGGCCGTCGATGAGGACCGGGCGCTTGAGCGCCGAGCGGATTCGCCCGAAGTCGGGGTGCCGGTACTCGTTCCAGTCGGTCACCACGATCAGCGCGTCGGCTCCGTCCACGGCATCGTAGTTGGTGGCGGCGTATTCGATGCGATCACCGAGCCGGCGCTTCGCCTCGGCCATTGCCACGGGGTCGTGGGCCACCACCTTCGCGCCGCCATCGATGAGATCCTCGATCAGCGTGAGTGCCGGCGCCTCGCGCATGTCGTCGGTCTGCGGCTTGAAAGCGAGCCCCCAGAGCGCGATGCGCGCGCCCTTCACGCCTCCGTCGAGCGCCTCCTGGAGCTTCTCGAAGAGACGATGCTTCTGCCGATTGTTCGCGGCCTCCACCGCCTCGAGGACGCAGAGCGGCGCGCCGCGTTCCGTGGCCGTTCGCAGCAGCGCCTTCACATCCTTGGGAAAGCAGGAGCCACCGTAGCCGGGGCCGGGAAAAAGGAACGACGCTCCGATCCGGTTGTCGCTCCCGATCCCCTTGCGCACGTGGTCCACGTCGGCCCCAACCTTCTCGCAGAGGTACGCGATCTCGTTCATGAAGGAGATGCGCGTCGCGAGCATGGCGTTGGCCGCGTACTTGGTCATCTCCGCCGACGGGATGTCCATGAAGATGATCGGCTTCCCCGTGCGCACGAACGGAGCGTAGAGCTCCGCCATGACCGACCGTGCGTGGTCTGTCTCCACGCCGAGCACCACGCGGTCGGGGCGCATGAAATCCTCCACGGCAGCGCCCTCCTTGAGGAACTCGGGGTTGCTGCACATGTGGAAGGGGAAGCGGGCGTTGCGCGCCACCGCGGCCGCAGCCTTCGCCGCCGTGCCCACCGGAACCGTGGACTTGGTAACGACCACCATCTCCCGCTGCATGTGCTCGCCGATCTTCTCCGCCACCGCCAGCACGTGGCGCAGATCGGCCGAGCCATCTTCGTCCGGCGGGGTACCCACCGCGATGAACGCCACCTCGGACGCCGCGATCGCCGCGCCGACATCCGTGGTGAAGGAGAGGCGCTTCTGCGCCTGATTGCGCTCTACCAGACTCTCGAGACCCGGCTCGTAGATGGGGAGCACATTCTGTTTGAGCCCCTCGATCTTGCGCTCGTCGACATCTGCACAGATGACGTCATTCCCGGTTTCCGCCAGGCAGGCGCCAACCACGAGCCCGACGTATCCCGTTCCAACTACTGAAATTCGCAAGTGCGGCGGTCGATTAGGTGTTAGCGGGAGAAGAAGCGCGTCCAGCCTGTGAAGCTATCCCCCGCCCGTTGATCGGGCAATATACAGCACAGGAGCCCGGGGCAGAGGCCAAGTTCCCGGTCTCTGTCCCGGGCTCGGGGCCCGGTCTACGCGCGGAGTGGGAGCCGCTACGGCGGCCGCATCTCAGGAGGAGGTCAGCCCTTCTTCTCTCGCCGCCGACTTGGCGGTGCTCTGCGCCTGGTCGGCCACGCGCTCGACCACGTTCTCCACCTTGTCCTTCGTGTCTTCCACCATCTCGCGCGTCCTGTCCGCGAGCCTGTCGCGGGCGCCGCCCATCAACTCATCCTCCTTGCGCGTCTCCGGTATCGCCAGTCCCGCGGCCATGCCCAGCGTCAGCGCGGCTGCGCCGATAGCCAACGGGTTCTGGTAGAACTGGTCCTCGACCCGGCGTGCCTGGTAACGAGTCCGTTCGGCCACATTCTCGGCGACGTCCTGCGCGCGGTCCGCCCACTCACCCGCGGTCTCCTGCGACTTCTCCGACAGCTCGGATGCCTGATCGCGCGCGCGGCCCGTGGCGCCCTCCGCCCCTGCTCCCTCACCGGCGTACGCACCGCGCCCGCCGTAACCCCACCCGTACTCGCGGCCGGAGTAGCCTCCGCCGTACCAGCCGCGCGCCGGTCGGCCGCTTCTTCCACTGGCGTAGGGTGAGCTGCCTTGCGAAGTCCGCTGCCTGACGTTGTAGACGATCCACCCGAGGCCGATGCCCACCATCGCTGCCGGGATGGGATTCTCGCGTACCACGTCCACGACGGTTCGCTGAGCTTCGCCGATACTCTGTCTGGCGTCGTCCAGCTGATCTGCTGCGCTCTGTGCCATATTCTCCACCTTGCCGATCGTAGCGTCTCGGATGTCCTGCTTCACTCGGTCCTTGATGTTGCTCGGGTTCAGTCTCTCACCGAGCTGCTCCAGGTTGTCGCCCATCCGTTCGCGTGTCTCGCGAATCTCGGCGCGTAGCTCGGCGGGATCATCCTCACCCGCGCGCTCGTCGTTCTTGCTGGCGAGATCGATATCGTCGTCTGCCGGCACGAAGTCGTCGGTTCTCTCGGGCATCGTTCCTCCTGGATGTCAGTAGGGCGTGCGAGAGATCGGGACTTCCCTGTCGGACAACGTCCCGCGCGGACGGGAGAATTCCTGATCCCTCGCCGCGAACTGCGACTGATACGGTGACCGGTAGGGCTGCTCACCCTTTCGCGAGCTCTTGAGAAAGCGCGCACCCAGGAGTCCGAGGGCGAAGGCACTCCCCAGGAAGATCGCCGGCTCGCGACGCGCGAAGCCCTCGACGCGGTTTGCCATTTCGCGCGCATCGGTGTTCTGCACGTAGTCGGCCCAGCGCTCCATCCTGTTCGCCGCCTTCTCCACTACGCCCCCGACCGTGCGACGGTCCTGGTCGCGGAGCTGCTGGCTCGAGTAGAGGAGCGATTGCGCGACGGCGCCAAGAGTATCGGCCGCGCGATTCTTCCCCTTGCTCATTCCGGTCTGGACCTGCTGGCTCGCCTTGTCCTGCGCCCGGCTCGCGAGCTCCTGGACCTTGTCCTTCGCTTCACCCATCACGCCACCACCCTGTGTCTGATCGCGCGCGCTGTCCGGCGCTGAAGTCGAGCCCGTTTTGGTGCTCTGGGCTTCTCCGGCAGCTGAACTCCGTTGTCTCGGCATCACTCCTCCTGCATTGGTTCAGGTATCGCGCGGTCGTGTGACGACCGCATCACGTCGTCATCTCGCGCTTCACTTCCGCCGCCTCTCGCTTGGCCCATGCAGCATCGCGGCGCAGCGATTCCGCCGTCTGATCCGGTACGAGGCCGCGGCGCTTCATCTCTGAGAGCGCGTTCCTGGCCATGACCATGCCGATCGCGAGGAAGACGACGCCGATGATCAGTGCAGATAGCCAGTAGCGGTCGTCCAGGAGGCTCCCCAGGCCGGCGATGAGAAAGGCGGCCAGCGCCAGTACTCCAACCAGCGCGAGGCCGAGCCCGATGCCGGCCTTCGTCGCATCCTGCACGAGCATGGACAGCGACTCGCGGATCTCGACTTTTGCGAGGGCCACCTCCTGTCGCACCAGCTCGGTCGTGTCGTTCGTCACTCGCCTGAGCAGCTCGCCGATCGAGGGCTCGGCGCCTTCCACCTGACGCGGTACCGCAATGTCCGCGTTACGCTCGACCCGGATCTCGTTTGACTCGCGTGCCATGCTCACCCTCCTTCACTACTGCACCCACGAGGTCGCGACTCGCTCGCTCCCCCGAGCCGGGTGGCTGGGTGGGGGGCGGGGAGCAAGTCACATGCCCCGAAGCGCCTTCGGTGGCAAGCAGCAGGCTGACAGCGTGCACGCGCTCCGCGTCAGCGAGCGCGTGCACGCATACGAGCGAAATACGCCGGACTTATTATGGGTATCTGAAGCGATACGTCGCGCTGAGCGATGCACGCGCTATTGTGCGCGATGCGGCGGCGGTGTTGTTCGCGTTCTCCACGCGCGCGCCCTCGAGCCGCAGCGTGAGCGGGAGGATCGGTCCGAGCCACTGAGCGCCCACGTCGGCGACCCACGCGCGCTGCACTTCCGGGCGCGCGTCATTGGTGGACGGGAAGGGATCGCCCGAATGTCCCTGTCGCGAGGGGACGGGGCGCGTGTCGAGCCGGTTCGCTCCGCGACGCCAGCGGGAGACGCCGGTCGAGAGCCGTAGTCTTCCGGATGGCCACACTTCCCCGGAGAGACGAGCTACGTCCGCATCGGGGCCGAGCTCCGAGGCGATCGGCTGTCCGTACTGCTGCCAGCTGTTCGCATACGACCAGCTGAGGTAGGTGAAGCTCCCGGCACGCCGATACTGCAGCGCGACGCTCGCCGGGAGCGGGAGTGGAAGCTCGATCGAGCCGAGCACGTTCCACGCGATCTGATCGGGATAGACTTTCCGATCATCCGAGTCAATCTGGATATCATCGATCACCAGCTCACCCTGGATCGCTGCGGGACCGAAGCTCGCGCGCACGGAGCCGAAGGCGGTCAGATTCACTCCGCCATCGCGGCCCACACCGGGCGATCCATCGTTCTGCGTGACCTGATAGACCATAAGCGGGTTCGCGAACCCGAGTGCCACGCCGCCGCCCTGCCGAGGGATCACTCCCGTCTCGCCGATCGTCAGCTCCAGCTTCGATGAAGGACGGAAGGTGAGCGCGTGCGCGATCAGCATCCTGTGCCAGCGCTGGGTCCCGAGGCTGTCGGGAGTCATGTCGCGTGCGGGTGTGAGAAGCACGTCGTCCACCGAGCCCACCAGCGCCCGGAACTGGAAGCGCGTCCACTGCGCGTCGAGAAGGATCCGGTCGAGCGGTGGTCCATTCGCCGAGAGCATGAGCGACTCTGCCGGGTCAGCGGCGTCGCCGAGCCACGCTTCGCGCCCGCGACCCACCGACAGCACGACCGGCCCGAGCTTTCCGGATATGTACGCCTCCGCGAAGTCGATCACGCCTGATGTGCTGCGAAAGCGCCTGGCGCGGATGAGCGGGTCGTTCCGGCGATCGGTCTGACCGAACGCATCCACCACCGCCATGATCCGGGACCCGCCGCTCCATGAGAGTCGGAGATCGGCGCGCGCGACGAGCGGCGGATCGCCCTCGGAAGTCGGCCGCACGTCGCGCCAGATCGGATGCATCTCGCCGTTGCGGAGCGCTGTACCGCGTAGCTGGAGCGCCGCGCCGAAATCGAAGCCGGCAGCGCTGTCCGGCGAGCTTCCGGGCACGTCGCTTCCGCCTGCTGCGACATCGCTGGGCGCGAGGAAGCGCGCCACGAGATCGTCGAGCACCGGACCCGCGCAGCGGTTACTCGAGCGCGCCGAGCCGAGCGCGCGTCGGATGTCAGCGACGGTGAAGGGGCGGAACGCGGATACGCGCGCCTCGCCGCAGCCGACGCGTGTCAGTGCGGCGAGCTGCTGGTAGGCGGGATCGTCGAGCGGGAGCGCCATGAGCGGATGCTGCGCAACGGCGCGCGTCGCCGTCGCGGCGAGAGCGAGAGCGAGCGTGAGACCGCCCAGCCATCCGGGTGTAAGTCTCAACCGGCGCTGCGGCTGGCGAGCCGCTCTTCGGCCGCGGGGAGGCGGTCGCGCACGCTCGCGAGGAGCGATGCCTGCGGGGTGAACTCCGGAACCAGCTCCTGTAGACGTCTGAGGGTGGCACGCTCGTCGCGCGACGCCACGGCGTTCCACAGGTGCTCGATCGTCTGGTCGAGAGGACGCGGCGCGTCCGTGCGCACGATCCGGATCTTCTCGTAGCGCGTCGGCAGCGTCTCCTCGGTGTCGGAGGTGAGCTGCTCGTGCAGCTTCTCCCCTGGACGCAGCCCGGTGAAGACGATCGGGATGTCCACCTCTGGCTCGAGCCCCGAGAGGCGGATCAGGTTGTGCGCGAGCGAAACGATCTTCACCGGCTCGCCCATCTCCAGCATCACGATCCGGTTGCGCGCCTCCTCGAGGACGGATGACTGCAGCACGAGCTGCACGGCCTCGGGGATGGTCATGAAGTAGCGCGTCACGTCCGGGTGCGTCACGGTGACCGGACCGCCCTCGGCGATCTGCTGCGTGAAGAGCGGCACCACGGAGCCGTTGCTTCCCAGCACGTTGCCGAAGCGCACCGCCACGAAGTGATGGGAGCGCGCCGGATCGAGCGAGAGTACGAGGAGCTCCGCGAGGCGCTTGGTGGCGCCCATCACGTTGCTCGGGCTCACCGCCTTGTCGGTGGAGATGAGCACGAACTTCGCACCGAAGGCTGCCGCTGCGGATGCAGTGTTCCGCGTGCCGAACACGTTGTTGTGCACCGCCTGCGCCACGTGCAGCTCCATCATGGGCACGTGCTTGAAGGCGGCCGCGTGGTAGACGAGCTCCGGGCGGAGTGCTCGGAATGCGCGCTCCACATCCTCCTCGTCGCGCACGTCGCAGATGATGGGAACCACTTCCAGCTCGGGATGGGCGCGCCGCAGCTCCTGCTCTATGAGAAAGAGAAGATTCTCACCGCGCTCGAGCAGGCCGATCACCGCGGGGCCGTAGCTCGCCACCTGGCGCGCCAGCTCCGCCCCGATCGACCCGCCGGCCCCGGTTATCAGCACCCTGCGGCCGGCGATGTCCGCGCGGATCATCGACGTATCGAGGTCCACCGGATCGCGGCCGAGGAGGTCCTCCACGCGCACGGCGCGGAGTTGGCTCATCTGCACGTGCCCCGTGAGCCGGGCGATGGCGGGAAGGATCTTGAAGGGGATCTTGAGGCCCAGGCAGCGGTCCACGAGCCTCTGTATCTGCTCGCGAGACGCCGATGGGATCGCGATGATCAGCTCGTCCACCGGGTGGCTCTCGACTATCTCCGCGAGAGCGTCCGTGGCGCCGAGCACCGCCACGCCGTGGATGTGGAAGCCTGTCTTCCGCGGATCGTCGTCCACGAAGCCAACCGGCACGTAACCGAGACGCGGGTTGTTGTGCATCTCGCGGAGGAGGAGCTCACCGGCGTCGCCGGCGCCGATGATCATCACTCGCCTCGGCCGCGGGCTGGCGGTAATGGGGCGCCGGCTCTCCCGGAAGATCCGGAGGCCGAAGCGCACGCCGCCCATCAGCATCACCGTGAGCAGCGCGTCGATCACGAGTACCGACCGCGGGAAGCCGGTCGCGGAGCCGGAAAGCACCAGGTACGACGCGAAGATCACGCTGCTCACCGCCACGGCCTTGAGCAACGCGACCATGTCGCGCACTCCAACGTAGGTCCACCACCCGCTGTAGAGCCGGTAGTAGACGAACGCGCCGACGCGGAAGAGAATCAGTGGCCCCAGGGTCGCCAGGAAAAGCGACACATAGCTGCCGGGGAACGCGTTGTCGAAGCGAAGCACGTAGGCCAGCGTGTAGCTCGCGACGACAATTACGATGTGGAGCGCTATGACGAGCAGGCGTCGATGCCTGAACGTGAGGAGGTAGCCGAGTAGCCCGTTCGCATCGCCGCCTTCGGCCTCCTCGCTCCCCGACGGTTCCGGTGCGACCGGTCCGATTTCTCCCTTCGCTGCGATACTCATCATCGATCCGCAAATGGACGCCGGGCTCGAACTGCCTCGGCATTGACGACCCACGCCGTCCGTCGGCAATACGTCGCCGGTCGGGGTCGGACGCTACGTTGTGTGGAAGGCCGGCCCCGCGTACGCGGCCGGCATCACGAGGATACCGGCCGAGCCGCAGGAGCCGTGAAGCTGGGTGGAATCAGTGGCCGTAGAACCGCAGGACGGCCGAGATGATCCGGTCCTGCTGTGCGCGCGAGAGCTCCGGAAAGACGGGGAGCGAGATCACCTCGCGTGCGGCGCGCTCCGCTTCCGGGCAACTCCCTTCGCGATAGCCCAAATAAGCGAAACACGGCTGCAAGTGCAACGGGAGGGGGTAGTAGATCGCGTTGCCGATCCCCTCGCCCGTCAGATGCTCCTTCAACGCGTCGCGCCGCTCGACGCGCAGCGTGTACTGATTGTATATCGACTCGTTCCCCGCGTCGATGATCGGCGTACGGATCTCGGGGACGTCGGCGAAGGCGCGATCATAGTACGCCGCGTGTTCCCGGCGTGCAGCACTCCATTCGGCGAGGTGGGGGAGCTTGGCCAGGAGGACCGCCGCCTGGAGCGCGTCGAGCCGGCTGTTGTAGCCCACCTCGTCGTGGTAGTACTGCTTCGCGCCGCCGTGCACGCGGAGCCGCCGAAGCCGGGTGGCCAGCGCCTCGTCGCCCGTCACGATCATCCCGCCGTCGCCGTAGCCACCGAGGTTCTTGGACGGGAAGAAGCTGAACGTGCCGATGGTGGCGCGTTCCCCCGCCATGTATCGGCCGCTCCCCGCGTCACGGCTCGCGCCAATTGACTGCGCGGCATCCTCGATGATGGGGAGACCAGGAAGCTCCGCGGAGAAGCGCTCGATCGGCGCCATCTGGCCGAAGAGGTCCGCGGGGATCACGGCCCTGGTCTTCGGTCCCACCGCCGCGGCCGCGCTCTCCACCGACAGGTTGAAGCTTCGCGGCTCGATGTCTGCGAACACCGGCTTCGCTCCAACGTTGTGGATCGTGCCGGCGGTGGCGAAGAATGTGAAGGGGGTTGTCACCACCTCATCGCCAGGTCCTACATCCAGGGCGCGGAGCGCCAGCAGGAGCGCATCGGTGCCGCTCGCGCACCCTATCGCGAAACGCGTGCGGGAGAGCTCCGCGACCGCTTCCTCGAGCCGCGCCACCGGCTCGCCCAGGATGAATGCCTGGTCGTCCACCACGGCCATCATCGCCTGCACGACTTCGTCTCTGATCCGCGCGTGTTGCGCGCGGAGATCCAGCAGCGGTACTGACATATGCGAAAGGGCTGCTCCGGTCCGAGTTCAGGTTGTGGGTACCGCGCGCACCAGCTCGTGCCACTCCTGCAGCGAGCGGACTCGCGGCGGGCGGAAGCGCATCGAGAGGATCGCGTCACAGGCGGCGTTCGCCGCCGAGAGCGTGGTCGTGTACGGGATCCGGTGGGCGACAGCCGCCTGGCGCATCGAGTAGTCGTCGCGCTGGGAGTGTTTCCCCATGGGCGTGTTGATGAGGAGCTGGACCTCGCCGTTCACGATCAGGTCGATCCCGTGCGGCCGCCCTTCGTGCACCTTGAATACCCGCTCAGCCGCGATCCCGCGCCCGCGCAGGTAGCGCGCCGTGCCGGTGGTGGCCATCAGCTCGAAGCCCATCTCCTGGAAGCGGCGGGCGATCGGCACCACCGAGTCCTTGTCGGAGTCGTTCACCGTCACGAAGATCGCGCCCTCCGTGGGGAGACCGTTGTCGGCCGCCAGCTCCGCCTTCGCGAAGGCACTTCCGAATGAATCCGAGATGCCCATGACCTCGCCGGTGGAACGCATCTCGGGACCGAGAATCGGATCGGCCTCCCGGAACTTGTTGAACGGGAAGACCGCTTCCTTCACGGACACGTACGGCGGGACGACCTCCTCCGTAAAGCCGATGGAAGCGAGCGTCTCGCCCAACATCACCCGAGCGGCTATCGAGGCGAGCGGGACTCCGATCGCCTTCGACACGAACGGGATCGTTCGGCTGGCGCGCGGGTTCACCTCGAGGACGTACACGACGCCGTCCTTCACGGCGAACTGCACGTTGATCAGCCCCACCACGCCGAGCGCCTTCGCGAGCGCCACCGTGTGCTCGCGCATCGCGTGCAGGTCGTGCTCGCCGATGATGTACGGAGGGAGCACGCAGGCGGAGTCGCCCGAGTGGATACCGGCATCCTCGATGTGCTGCATTACCCCGCCGATCACCACGCGCTCGCCATCGGCGATCGCATCCACATCCGCCTCGTAGGCGTCCTCGAGGAATCGATCGATTAGCACCGGGCGGTCTTCCGAGACCCGCACCGCGGACTCGAAGTAGGAGCGGAGCGAATCCTCGTCGTACACGATCTGCATCGCGCGGCCGCCCAGTACGTACGATGGGCGCACCAGCACCGGGTACCCAACCTGCGCGGCCACCTTCACCGCCTCGTCCACGCTGGTCGCGGTACCGTTGGGTGGCTGCCGCACGCCGGTCCGCCGCGCGACCACGTCGAAGCGACGGCGATCTTCGGCGATGTCGATCGCGTCGGGCGCAGTGCCCAGAATCTGCACGCCGGCCGCCTCGAGTGGACGCGTGAGCTTGAGCGGCGTCTGGCCGCCCAGCTGCACGATGACCCCGCGCGGCTGCTCGCGATGGACGATCTCCAGCACATCCTCGAGCGTGAGCGGCTCGAAGTAAAGCTTGTCGGAGATGTCGAAGTCCGTCGAGACGGTCTCGGGGTTCGAGTTCACCATGATCGTCTCGTACCCCTGCTCACGCAGCGCCAGCGCGGCGCGCACGCAGCAGTAGTCGAACTCGACTCCCTGCCCTATTCGATTCGGTCCGCTTCCCAGGATCACCACCGGCTGCCGCCCGGACGGCGGCGCCTCGCTCTCCTCGTCGTAGGAGCTGTAGAGGTAGGGCGTGGCGGACGGGAACTCTCCGGCGCATGTGTCGACCATCTTGTAGACCGGCCGCACTCCGAGCGCCCAGCGGCGCTCGCGCGCTTCGCGCTCGGTCTCGCCGCGCAGCGCCGCGAGCTGACGGTCGGAAAAACCACGCCGCTTCATCCGCCGCATTGCCCGCTCGTCCACGTCGGGGAGCGCGGCGTAGGCGCGCTCCTCCTCCACGAGCGAGTACATCTGCGAGAGGAACCACGGATCGATGTGGGTGAGCTCGTAGACCTCATCCACCGACATCCCGCGCAGGAAGGCGCGCTTCACCTGGAAGATCCGCTCCGGCGTCGGCTGCCTGAGCGCGCCGCGCAGAGTCTCGAGCGAATCATCGGGGAGCCGATCGTCGGCGAGCGTCGTACCGATCACCCAACCGCTGCGCCCCGTCTCGAGCGCGCGCAGCCCCTTTTGGAGCGCCTCCTTGAAGGTCCGCCCGATGGCCATCGATTCGCCCACGGATTTCATCTGCGTCGTGAGCCCCGGGTTCGCCGCCGCGAACTTCTCGAAGGCGAAGCGGGGACACTTGACCACGACGTAATCGAGCACCGGCTCGAAGGAGGCCGGCGTGGTCTTCGTGATGTCGTTGACGATCTCGTCGAGGTTGTAACCCACGGCGAGCTTGGTACCGATACGCGCGATCGGGAAGCCGGTCGCCTTGGATGCGAGCGCCGACGAGCGCGAGACGCGCGGATTCATCTCGATCACGAGCATCTCGCCGTCCGCGGGGTTCACCGCGAACTGGATATTGCACCCGCCCGCCGCCACGCCGATCTCGCGGATGATCGCGACCGACGCATCGCGCATCGCCTGGTACTCGCGGTCGGTGAGCGTCATCGCCGGCGCTACGGTGATGGAGTCGCCGGTATGTACGCCCATCGGATCGATGTTCTCGATGGAGCAGACGATCACGACGTTGTCCGACTGATCGCGCATCACCTCGAGCTCGAACTCCTTCCAACCGAGCACGCTCCGCTCGATGAGTACCTGTCCGACTGGTGAGAGCTCGAGCCCGCGCCGCACGATCTCCTCGTACTCGTCGCGGTTGTACGCAACGCCCCCGCCATGCCCGCCGAGCGTGAACGAAGGTCGGATGATGGCCGGGAAGCCGATCATGGCCACGAGCTCCAGCGCGTCGTCCCAGCTTCGGGCGATGCCGCCGGTGGCGACCTTGAGGCCGATCCGCTTCATCGCCTCGGCGAAGAGCTCGCGGTCCTCGGCGAGCTGGATGGCTCGCGCGTCGGCGCCGATCAATTCGACGTCGTACTTCTCGAGCACTCCGTTCTCGGAGAGCGCCATCGCCACGTTGAGCGCGGTCTGGCCGCCCATCGTGGGGAGAAGCGCATCCGGCCGCTCGCGCTCGATCACCTGCGCGACGACGTCGGGGGTGACCGGCTCGATGTAGGTGCGGTCGGCGAACTCCGGGTCGGTCATGATCGTGGCCGGATTGGAGTTCACGAGGATCACCTCGTAGCCGTCCTCCCGCAGCGCCTTCGCCGCCTGGGTTCCCGAATAGTCGAACTCGGCCGCCTGGCCTATGACGATCGGACCCGATCCGATCAGTAGAACGCGTTGGATGTCAGTGCGCCGTGGCACGTATCACGTCTTCGATGATTGTGTCCAGTGAATGCTCGACCGACCAACCTGTAGCCGCCTGCAATCTGGAGGGATCGCCCACCAGGATCGGGACGTCCACGGGACGGACGAGCGAGGGATCGCTCTCCAAAGTAGCATCCGCGCCGGCCATCGCGAGGATCCGCGATGCCAGCTCGCCGACCTCCACCCCCTTGCCGCTGGCGATATTGTAGACCTCGCCAGCCTCACCGTGCTCCGCGAGGAGAATGTAGGCGCGCACCACGTCGGCCACATGGAGGAAATCGCGAACCGGGGTGGTGTTCCCAACCGGAAGCACGGCTCCAGGGGTACCGCGCAGCGCGACGGCGCGCCGCGCGAGCGCGGGGATCACGAAGCGCGACGACTGCCCCGCCCCGCTGTGATTGAACGGTCTCGTGGCGACCACCCGCAGGCCGTCGCTCCTGAAGGCCTGCAGCGCGACCACTTCCTGTGCGGCCTTCGACGCCGCGTACATGCTCATGGGGCGCTGGCTGGCGCTCTCGCGCAGCGGCTGCTCCTCGGCGTCGTGCGCGCCGTACTGCTCGCCGCTCCCGACGATGATCACGACTGGATCGAGCTCGCCCGCGCGCTTGCGCTGTCGCAACTGGGCGAGGAGGCGCGCGGCGGAGACCGTGTTCACCGCCAGCGCCGACGCCGGGTCGTTGCCGGCGTCTGGAACGTACGCAACCCCGGCGAGGTGGAAGATCGCGTTCGGGGTGGAAGCGTCGAGCGAGCGGGCGATGTCAGCGTGCGTCGTGACGTCGCACGGGAGCCAGCGCACCTCGTTCGCCTCGGCCGGCGAGAGGCCGCCCGAGGGGGCGGCCTCGGGGCTCGCTATCGCATCCGCGTCGAGCCGCGCTCCGTAGACCTCCCATCCGGCGCGGAGCAGCGTGCCGCAGAGCCACTGCCCCACGAACCCCGCTGCTCCCGTGACCAGCGCCCGCAAGGCGCTACACCTGCTCGCGGTGGCGCTTCAGGTCTGCGTCCACCATCATCGCAATCAGCTCGGAGAAGGATACCTTCGGCTTCCAACCCAGCTTCGCGTGCGCCCTGGCAGGGTCGGCCACGAGCAGATCCACCTCGGCGGGTCGGAAGTATCGCTGGTCCTGGACCACGAACTCGCGATAGTCGAGTCCCACGCACTCGAAGGCGATCTGGCAGAGGTCACGTACGGACCAGGTCTTCCCGGTGCCCACCACGTAGTCGGACGGCTCGTCCTGCTGCAGCATCAGCCACATGGCCTCCACGTAGTCGCCCGCGAAACCCCAGTCGCGGCGGGCGTCGAGGTTTCCGAGCCGCACCTCCCGAGCCCGCCCCAGCTTGATGCGGGCAACGGCATCGGTGACCTTCCGCGTCACGAACTCCAACCCGCGGCGCGGGCTCTCGTGGTTGAAGAGGATCCCGGATACCGCGAACATCTCGTAGCTCTCACGATAGTTGACCGTGATCCAATG
Organism: Gemmatimonadaceae bacterium; assembly: GCA_035688075.1. Taxonomy (GTDB): domain Bacteria; phylum Gemmatimonadota; class Gemmatimonadetes; order Gemmatimonadales; family Gemmatimonadaceae; genus JADGGM01. The sequence goes on along the minus strand of DASSNL010000125.1, from coordinate 11,130 downwards.
GCCGTACACTTTCGCCACGCCGTACGGGCTTCTGGGGTAGAAGGGCGTGCTCTCCCGCTGTGGCGATTCCACGACCTTGCCGAACATCTCGCTCGAGCTGGCCTGGTAGAAGCGCGCCTTCGGAGCGGCCTTGCGCACCGCCTCGAGCGCTCGCGTCACTCCGAGCCCGGTGAACTCGCCGGTAAGTACCGGCTGCGTCCACGACGTCTGCACGAAGCTCTGCGCCGCGAGGTTGTAGACTTCGTCTGGCGCGCACTCCGCCATGGCCTCGACGAGCGAGTGCTGGTCGAGGAGATCCGCGGAGACGACCTCGATCCGGTCCACGAGGTGGCTGATGCGCTCGTACGGGGTGGTCGAGCTTCGCCGCACCACGCCTACCACCCGGTAGCCCCTCTCGAGGAGAAGCTCCGCGAGGTACGAGCCGTCCTGCCCGGTGATACCGGTAATCAGCGCCGTGGGCATTCGCTCAGCTCCTCACCGACCGTGCCGGCGAGCGGCCGGATGGGGGGCAGCAAAAGGGGAGCCCTGCAGCTCCCCTTCCGGTAACACGATAGCGACCGTCGGCACCGGGCTTCACGCTACCTGCTTCCCTCGCGGAGCCCGTTCGATCTTGCCGGCGTTGAGGCAGCGGGTGCAGACCTTGACCTTGGTGACCTTGCCATCGATGAGAATGCGCGCGACCTGGAGGTTCGGCTTCCAGACGCGGCGGGTCCTGTTGTTGGCGTGCGAGACGTTGTTGCCGAAGGCGACGCCCTTTCCGCACACGTGACAGCGTTTGCTCTGCATGGTCAACCCTCGATCAGTTCAATGCGGGCCATCTCGGCGCCGTCGCCCTTGCGATGCCCCGTCTTGAGAATACGGGTGTAGCCGCCCGGCCGCTTGGCGAAGCGGGGACCCAGCTCCTGAAAGAGCTTGTCCGCGGTGGAGCGCTTCTGCACGTGGCGACCGGCGAGCCGGCGCGCATGCAGCGTGCCCGACTTCGCCTTCGTGATGAGCTTCTCCACGAAGGGGCGAAGCTCCTTGGCCTTTGCCTCTGTGGTCTCTATGGCGCCGTGCTCGATGAGCGATGACGCCAGATTCCGCATCAGCGCCAATTTCTGCTCGCTCGTGCGGCGCAGCTGCCGTCCGGCCTTGCGGTGACGCATGGTTCCCTATTCCTCTTCGTCGTCCGGCGCGGCAGCCGCGGCCCGGCTCGGAGCGGTTCCCCAATCGGTGATCCGCACCCCCTCCGGGGTCTCCTCGTACCGCATGCCAAAGTTGAGTCCTTCTTTCTCCAGCAGATCGGCGATCTCCTGGAGCGACTTCTTGCCGAAATTCTTGACATCGAGCATCTGCTCCTCGGTCTGGCGAACCAGGTCGCCGAGCGAGCGGATGTCCGAGTTCTTGAGCGAGTTCACCGAGCGGACCGAGAGTCCCAGGTCATCGATCGGCTTGTGGAAGAGCTCCAGCAGGCGCGCAGAATCGGCGGAGTACTCGCCATTCTGCGAGACCGCGCCCTGCGAGTGCGGACCAAAGTTGGCGAAGAACTGGAAGTGCGTCTGCGCCAGCGCGGCCGCGTAGCTCACGGCCTCTTCGGGCGTGAGCGTGCCGTTGGTCTCTACCGTGAGCGTGAGACGATCGTAGTCGGTGCGCTGGCCCACGCGGGTCTCGGCGACCGTGAAGTTGGCGCGGCGAACCGGGTTGTAGATCGCATCCACGCGAACGAGGTCGATCGGCAGCCCTCTCTCGAGCGGGTGCTCGTCGGCCTCGACGTAGCCGCGGCCCTTGTTGACGTACAGCTCTACGTTGATCTCGCGATCGTCTTGCAGCGTAAAGAGATGGTGCCGCGGATCCACCACGCGTACCGAGCCGGTGGATTCGATGTCGCTCGCCGTCACGGGGCCTGCTTCGGTCTTGCGGATGCGCAGCACCGCCTGCTCGAGCGAGTCATCCAGCGCCAGCGTCAGCAGCTTGAGGTTGCCGATGATCTGGTGGACATCCTCGACGACGCCGGGGATGGTCTGGTGCTCGTGGAGCACGCCGTCGATGCGGAAGGCCCACACCGCCGAGCCACGCAACGACGAGAGGAGCATACGCCGCATGGCATTGCCGAGCGTGTGGCCGAAGCCGCGCTCGAGGGGCTGCATGCGGAATTCCGCGACATTGGGCTGGTCCTCCCGCTTGGTCGCTTCAACGACCTGGGGGCGGACGAGCCCCGTGAGATCTATCGTCTGTGCCATTGTAAAGTTGCCTCTTTCGGTCCGACCGGGCTTCACCCGGCGACGCCCCACCCCGCCCCTAACGCGCGGTGGGCCCGTGAGGGAGTTAGGGTCCCGACCTGTCTTACTTCGAGTAGAGCTCCACGATCAGCTGCTCCTGCGCAGCGATCGGGATCTCGGCGCGGCTGGGACGCTCGAGCATCCGGCCGCTGAAGGTGTCGCGATCGACGGCCACCCAGGAGAGCGGCGCGCCACGCGACGACTGATCCATGGCGGTGAGGATCTGCGCCTGCTCCCGCGAAGCGGGACGCACGCGAATCTCCTGGCCGGGCCGGACCACGTAGCTGGGGATGTCGACCTGCTTCGAGTCCACCTCGATGTGCCGGTGGCGGATGAGCTGACGCGCAGCCTTGCGGCTAGGCGCGAAGCCCATGCGGTACACCATGTTGTCGAGCCGGCTCTCGAGCGATGCAAGAAGGTTGTGTCCCGCCACGCCCGGCTGCTTCGCCACGCGCTCGAAAAGGTTGCGGAACTGCTTCTCGCTCATCCCGTAGATGCGCTTGACCTTCTGCTTCTCACGCAGCTGCTTGGAGTACTCCGATGCCTTGCGGCGCCGCGCGGTGGCCTGGCCGTGCTGGCCCGGCGCATAAGGGCGACGCTCCACCGGGCACTTCTCCGTGAAGCACTTGGTGCCCTTGAGAAAGAGCTTGGTTCCTTCGCGCCGGCACTGCCGACAGCTGGGGCCTGTGTAACGCATGCCTCAGACCCTCCGCCGCTTCGGGGGACGGCAGCCGTTGTGCGGAATCGGCGTGACGTCCTTGATCGAGCGGATCTGCAGCCCCGCCGCCGCGAGCGACTGGATGGCCGACTCGCGGCCGCTGCCAGGTCCCTGCACACGCACGTGCACGCGCTTCATCCCCATGCCGAGTGCCTCGCGAGCACACTGCTCGGCAGCCACGGTGGCGGCGAAGGGCGTGGACTTCTTGGAGCCCTTGAAGCCTGCCTTGCCGGACGACGACCACGACACCGCGTTGCCGCGCATGTCCGTGATGGTGATGGTCGTGTTGTTGAACGTCGCGCTCACGTGGGCGATCCCCTCGGACTCCACCACGCGCTTCGACTTCTTGGTCGACCCACTCTTCGCTGTTGCCATTATTTCGTGACCTTCTTCTTACCCGCGATGGCGCGGCGAGGACCCTTCTTCGTACGCGCGTTGGTATGCGTTCTCTGGCCGCGCACCGGAAGTCCCCGACGGTGCCGGATGCCACGATAGGAGCCGATGTCCATCAATCGCTTGATGTTCATCGCCACCTCGGTCCGCAGCGCTCCCTCCACGCGGTAATCGCGCTCGATCGCCTGGCGGAGCAGGTTCACGTCCGCATCGCTCAGGTCGCGGATGCGTTGATTGGCATCGATGCCGGTGGTGGTGACGATCTTGTGCGCCACCGAGCGCCCGATCCCGAAAATGTAGGTGAGTCCGACCTCGACCTTCTTGTCGCGAGGGAGATCGACTCCAGCGATTCGTGCCATACGTTAGCCCTGACGCTGCTTGTGCTTGGGATTGCGCTTGCAGATGATGCGAGTCACGCCATTGCGCTTGATGACCTTGCAATGCTCGCAGATCGGCTTGACGCTGCTGCGGACTTTCACGATTGCCCCACGTCCAGAGAAGAAAATATTCAAGTCAAGTCTTACAGATTAATCGACTTAGGGCCGGCATGCAAGGTGCGAGAGGCCGCCGTGCGACGAGGCGCGGCCGCCCGCTCACCTCTGCCAGCCTCCCGGCTCCTGCGAAAGGCCCGCCGGTAGGCCAGAGGGCTGGTCCGGAACTCCCGCCGGAAGTGCACCCTGAGCGACACTGCCGAACCGAATCCGCATTCGCCCGCCACGCGCTCCACCGGATGGTCCGTGTTCTCGAGCAGTTGCTGCGCCGCGAGGAGGCGCTGGCGGAGGAGCCACTGGAGCGGTGATGTCCCGGTTTCGGCGGCGAAGCGGCGCGCGAAGGTCCGCATGCTCATCCCCGCCCGTGCGGCCATCTGCCGCACGGTGAGCGGCTGCGCCAGCCGCTCCGCCGCCCATCTCCTCGCACTCTCGAGCGCCGTCCCGCGCTCCAGCGACACGGGCTCCACCACGAATTGCGCCTGGCCCCCGGCTCTGTGCGGGGCGACCACCAGGCGGCGCGCTACCGCGTTCGCCACAGCCGCGCCGTAGTCCTTGCGCACCACGTGCACGCAGAGGTCCACTCCGGCAGTGATCCCGGCCGAGGTGAGCACGCTACCCTCGTCCACGTAGAGAACCCCCGGATCCACAGCGACGGCCGGATAGCGCTCCGCGAGCGCCGGCGCATCGAGCCAGTGCGTGGTGGCCCGCCGACCGTCCAGCACACCGGCCGCCGCGAGCACGAATGCGCCCGTGCAAATGGACACCAGCCGCACTCCCCGCTCGTGCGCCCGCTGGAGCGCCCGCGCCACCGGCTCAGGCACCGGGAGCGATAGGTCGTCGATCCCGGGAACCACGATCGTCTCGGCGTTGCGAAGAGCTCCGAGTCCGCGCGTCACCGCGATGGAAAAGCCTCCAGAGGTGGGCACAAGCCCGGGCTTCGCGCCGCAGACGGTCAGCGTATAGCGCAGGCGACCCAGATCGGGGCGTGGATAGCCGAAGACCTGGACGGCGACCCCCAGATCGAAGGGCACGACCGAGGGGAGGACCAGCGCTGCCACGCGGTGGGGGCGGACGGTGGGCATGGCAGAAATCTATCGCAGAGTAGCCTTTTTGCCACTCGCGCGCGCGACCGGCCCGCAGCATCGTGCAGCGTACTCACACGGACACACAGCGCCGGAGATACAAATTGGCCAGCTTTGCCAGCGATCTCACGCTCGCGACGCGCTCCCTGCGGAAGGCGCCCGGCTTCGCCATCACCGCCGTCGTGACCATCGCCCTCGGGATCGGGGCGAGTACGGCGATCTTCAGCATGGTCAACGGAGTGCTCCTCAGCCGCCTCCCGTACGGTGGTGGCGAGCGGCTCGTCCATCTCACCCACGCTTCCAGCCGCGCCCCCGACGAGGGCTTCTCGGTGCTGGAGGTGCAGGACATCGGTGAGAGGACGCGCTCGTTGGCCGGTGTGGCGGAGTACCACTCGATGGCCTTCGAGCTCTACGGCCACGGCGACCCGATGCGCGTGCAGACGGGCGTCGTCTCGGATGATTTCTTCGACCTGTTGGGAGTCGAGCCGTTGCTCGGACGGCTCTTCAGGCAGGGAGAGGATGCCGTCGGCGCTCCGCCGGTGGTGCTACTCAGCTACCGCTTCTGGATGGACAGGTTCGGAGGCGATTCTTCGGTGGTGGGTTCCGCGTTCACGATGAACGACAGGGTCCACACCGTGGTGGGAGTCCTGCCGCCGCTCCCAGGCTACCCCGACGACAACGACATCTGGATGCCTGCGGGCGCCTGCCCCTTCCGCTCCGCGCCGCGGATGATGAGCTCCCGCGCGATGCGGATGGTGGGCGCCTGGGCGGTGGTGAGGCCCGGCATCCCGGTCGAGCGTGCCAGAGCAGATCTCGCTTCGGTCGAGCGCGAGCTCCACGCCGAGTATCCGGAGGCGTACCCGCCAGAGGCAAGGCTCCGCGTAGGGGCGGTTTCCGTACGAGAGGAGCTCACCGCGCGCTCCAGACCTCTCCTGTTCACGCTGCTGGGCACGGCCGCGTTTCTACTTGTGGTAGCGACGGCGAATCTCGCCAACCTCACCCTGGCCCGCCACCTCCGACGCCGGCGTGAGATCGCCCTGCGCGTTGCACTCGGTGCCGGAAGCTGGCGAATCTTTCGCCAGCTCGCCGCAGAGAGCCTCGTCGTCACCACGCTCGGAGGGATACTCGGTGCACTCCTCGCCCTGAGCGGGCTCGGAATTCTGCGCGCGCTAGCCGCCCTGGTCACGCCGCGCGCCGGGGAGGTGAGGATGGATGCACGCGTGCTGCTCTTCGCTACGGTGGTCAGCGTGGCCGTGGCGATCGTGGTCGCACTCCTTCCGCTCCTGCGTACCAGGCGCCTGACCGGACTCTCGGACGCACTGCGGGAGGGCGGCGCCAACACGGCGGGAGGTAGGCGGGAGGGACGGCTGCGCGGTGCCCTGCTGGCGGCGCAGGTGGCGATGGCGGTCGTGCTGCTCGTGGGTGCCGGACTGATCGGGCGGAGTCTCCTCGCCCTGGAGCGGGTAGACTCGGGCTTCGACGGGAGAGGCGTGGTGACGGCGCGGCTCGATCTCAATTTCACGAAGTACGACACGCGCGCGGCGCGCCTCAACATGGCCGACGCGCTCCTGGAACGACTCGCCTCGATCCGCGGCGCGTCCTCCGTGGCGCTGGCCAACGCCCTCCCGCTCGGCAACAACCAGCCGACCCTGGTGAGCTTCGAGGTCGATGGAATCTCGCATCCTGATGGCCGCGCCAATCCGCGCGGCGATCTGGTAGCGGTGACGCCCGGCTACTTCCAGACCGTCGGCGTCCCGCTTCTGCGGGGGCGGGCCTTCGCGAGCAGCGACAGGGACACGCTCGATGCCGTGGCGATCATCGGCCAGCGTCTGGCGCGAAGCTACTGGGGGAACAACGATCCGATCGGAACCCGGATCTCCGCCGACAGCGGACGCCACTGGGTGAGGATCGTGGGGGTGGTGGGCGATGTACGGCAGAACCGCCTGGACGAGGATGCGACCGACGAGATCTACATCCCTCTCGCGCTCGCCACTCCTCGCGACCTCCGCGCGTTCCTGCGGACCCCCGGCTCTTCGGCCAGCGTGGTGTCGGAGCTCCGCGCGGTCGTCCGATCGCTCGATCCGAAGCAGGCCATCACGGACGTACAGACGCTCGAGCAGCTGCGTGGTGAGCAGCTGGCGGGGCCGCGGCTCACCACCACGCTGCTCGTCGTCTTCGCGCTGGTCGCCCTCGTCATCACGGCGGCGGGACTGGCCGCGCTCGTCGCTCACACCGTGAGCCAGCGGAGGCCGGAGATCGCGATTCGCCTCGCGCTCGGCGCCGACAGCGCGCGGGTGCTGCGAGCGGTACTGCGCCAGAGCGCAGCGATGGTGGCCATCGGGCTCGTGCTTGGGATCGGGATCGCGGTGGCAGCCAGCCGATTCGTGGCAGCGCTGCTCTTTCAGGTGGCGCCGACTGACGTGGTCACGTACCTCTCGGTAGCGGTCGTGATCCTCTGCACCGCGGCGTGCGCGTCCCTCGCCCCGGCGCGGCGCGCCCTGCAAACGGATCCGGCGCGGGTGCTCCGCTCGGGGTGAGACCTGGTGGAGCGGCCGCGGCCGAGTTTGATTCGCGTGGGGGACGGACACTGACGCCCGTGCATGGAAGCGCCGCCCCGACTGGATAACCGTTGCCGCGGCTCCCGTCGAGTGCTAGGGCGCCGTGGCGGCGCTCTCCGCTTCGTTCCGAGCGCGTGCCAGCGCCGCCACCGGGTCGTCGGCCGCGGTGACCGCGCGGCCCAGGATCAGGTACGAGGCACCGGCCGCAACGGCGCTGGAGGGAGTCGACACCCTCCGCTGATCGTGCACGTCCCCTCCGGCCAGTCGAATTCCCGGCACGAGCAGCTTCAGCGCGTCGCCGTGACGCTCGCGAATCGCCGCGGCCTCGTGGCCGCTGCACACCACTCCGTGCGCGCCCGCGGCTCGCGCCATATCGGCAAGGCGCAGCGCCTCCTCGGTGAGATCCGCCACCCGTCGGCCCCACACATCCCCGAGCAAGTTCGCGTCGAGCGAGGTCAGGATGGTGACAGCGAGAACCCCGCAGCCCTGCCCCGCGCCCTCGACTGCTGCCTCGATCATCTCGCGCCCACCCGAGGCGTGCACGGTGAGCAGTGTGGCGCCGAGGGCAGCGGCGCTGCGGGCGCCGCCGCGGACGGTGGCGGGGATGTCGTGGAACTTGAGGTCGAGGAAGATGTCGCGCGCCGCCCTCCCGCTACCCGCCCCCGCGGCGAGATCGCGAACCACCTGTGGACCCGCCGCAGTGAACAGCTCGCTCCCGACCTTCACGAAGTCGCAGTCCGGGCCGAGCGAGTCCGCCAGCGCCAGCGCGCGCTCCGCCGACGGGACGTCGAGCGCGACGATGATGCGCGGCGTGGCCGAAGTGGTCATGCTGGCCACTCGAGACTCCCAACTATCTCGGAAATAGAGCGCACGTCCTCTCCCTCGCACCAGATGTCCAGTCCGTGCGCGATCCGCTCTGGAGCGCGCGGGTCGCGCAGCGCCGCAGTGCCGACGCCCACGAGCGTCGCACCGGCCATGAGGTACTGCAATGCATCGCGCGCCGAGGAGACCCCGCCGAGCCCCACGATCGGCACCTTCACTGCGCGCGAGACCTTCCAGGTGGCAAGTACGCCGATGGGCAGCAGCCCGGGTCCGCTCACCCCGCCGGTTCCGAAGCCGAGCGCGGGGCGCCGGCGCTCAACGTCCACGACGAGTCCGGGGAGGGTGTTAACGAGGGTGATCGCGTCGGCGCCGGCGTCCGCGGCGACCGCCGCGCTGCGGGCGATGTCCTGCAGCGTGGGACTCAGTTTCACGAACAGCGGCCGGCGAGTAGCGGCGCGAGCGCTGCGTACCACGTCGGCCAGCGAGCAGGGGTCGGCGCCGAATTCCATCCCGCCAGCCTTCACGTTGGGACAGCTGACGTTGAGCTCGAACGCGTCCACGCCGGCGACATCGTCGAGGCCTGCCACCACGGCGGCGTAATCCTCGACGACGTCGCCAACGACGTTCACGAGCACCCGAGCCCTCTTCACGTTTGCCGCGAGCCAGGGGATCTCGGTGCGCCGCACCTCGTCGAGCCCCGGGTTCGCCAACCCCACCGCGTTGATCATCCCACCGGGGAACTCGGACACCCGCGGCGCCGGCGCTCCGTGACGCGGCAGCCGGCTCACCGCCTTGGTGACGATCCCTCCCAGCTCGTCGAGGGCGATTGCGCCGGCGATCTCCCGACCGAAGGCGGCGGTCCCGGACGCGAGGAGGACGGGGTTCTGGAAGTGCAGCCCTGCGGCGGTCACCGCGAGCCGGTCGCTCACTGGCCGCAATCCGTCGGGGCCGGCCAACGCCCCGAAATGGTGCGCGACATTCGCTCGCGGTTGGAGAGAGCGATCACGGTTGGGAGCTGCCGCCCGCGAGACGCCGCTCGTAGTGCTCCAGATACTCCACGGCACCATCCGCTATGGCGTTGGCAATCTCGCGCTGGTGCGTCGGGCTCTTCATGAAAGTGGCGTCGGCAGGGTTGGTCCCGAAGCCGATCTCCACGAGCACCGCCGGCATATACGCTGTAGTGAGCACTATGAAGCCGGCCTGCTTCACCCCGCGGCTCGGGCCGGGCTCCACCTTGCCGAGGCGCGCCTGGATGAGCGAGGCGAGGTCGCTCGACTCGCGCAGGTGCTCGTTCTGAGCCATGTCATTGATGATGAAGCTGAGCGGATCGCCGCTCGCGGCCTCCGCATCGGTCTCGAAGCGCACCGCCTCGTTCTCCATTCGCTCTACCCGCTTGGCGTCCTCGGTCTTCGCCTCGGCGAGGAAATAGGTCTCGAAGCCGCGCGCCGCTCCGGGATTTTTCCACCTAGGGTTGGCGGCGTTCACGTGGATCGAGATGAAGAGATCGCCCTGTTTGTCGTTGGCGATCCGCCCGCGATCGTGGAGGTCGATGAGCGTATCGGCGTTGCGGGTCATGACCACCTCGAGCCCGCGCTCTCGCAGCGCGGTGGCGAGACGGCGCGACACCTGGAGCGTGATGTCCTTCTCCTTGATCTTCCATCTGCGCCCGATGGGTCCCGACATACCCGGGTCCACGCCGCCGTGGCCGGCGTCCACGACCACGCGGCGCTTGCGTGTGGCGTGCGCACCGGGAGCGGCGTCGTGAGAGGCATCGCTCGCCTCGAACGAAGCGGCGGCAGCCGGGCGATTCTCCGCCGCGGAACGGAGGGGGGCGGCCGGCGGTGCGGGCGTGGCGGCAGCGATCTGCAGCGCCAGGAAGATCGCGCAGCTCACCGGATCACCTCCGCCTCGCCGCGCGAGCCATCTCGCGCTCGTCCTCGCGCTTCTTCTGATCGAAGCGCTTGTCGTGCAGCTTCTTCCCCTTCGCCAGCGCAAGCGACACCTTCGCCCTCCCTCTGCTGAAGTGCATGTCGAGCGGGATGAGCGTGAGCCCTTGACGCTCGACGGCTCCGATCAACTTTCGAATCTCGCGCGCGTGCAGGAGAAGCTTGCGAGTGCGTGTGGGATCGTGATTGAACTGATTCCCCTGCTCGTAGGGCGAGATGTGCGCGTTGATCAGAAAGACCTCCCCGCCATTCACCACCGCGTGGGCGTCGGTGATGTTCGCCTTGCCCGCGCGCAACGACTTGATCTCGGTGCCGGTGAGCACGATGCCGGCCTCCCAGCTGTCCAGGATATGATAGTCGTGACGCGCTCGCTTGTTCCGGGCTATGAGCTTCTTGTCTTCTTCTTCTGCGCGGGGCATCGCGTCGCGGTCACGCCGGGCGTGGGAGGTGAGTGCGGGTCGCTTATTCCGACGCGCTTCCGGCGCGCGCTCATACCATATGACCGATGCACGCCGGCACGTGCAACATAGGCAGCGCTGGCGGAGCAGGCAACGCAGAGCGCGTTGACTGGGAGACCCGGAACGAGTTAATATTCTCGACTGTGCCGGACGCTTGGCCGGCCACGCTCGGGTGGTGAAACTGGTATACACGCAGCGCTCAGGACGCTGTGGCCGCGAGGCCGTGCGGGTTCGAGTCCCGCTCCGAGCACTAAGCTCTTCGAGTCGCGGGAGCTACATCTTCAGGCAGGTTGGCCGCGCCGAAGCTCTTCCGCAGCGCTTCGTTCGCCGCGCCCAGGTACCCGGCGAGGATCTCGGAGCCGCGAAGCACCACTTCGGTAGGTACCGCGTCCCTGCGCCCCGCG